>JABZJS010000017.1 GCA_015257665.1 Nanosynbacter sp.
GTGTTAGGCACGCCGCCAGCGTTCATCCTGAGCCAGGATCAAACTCTCCATAAAAAGAAAAGATGTACTTTTCATAAAAGATGCTTCCCTACTGGGAAGCGTCTATAACTCAAAAATAGACTGACGATGATTATTGCACAACTAAATTGTTAAGATACAAAATGTCTCGTTGTTGGCCCTTGTTTTCGTTCCCTCAACCAGACTGAAACCATCATAGCGTATTTTTTGTGGATGGTCAACACTTTTTTACGATTATTTTGTCGCAAAAAATACAACTACACCCACAAGCACGCCAAGCAACGACCCAACGAAGATCTCGAGTGGTGTGTGTCCCTGCGCAGCCCGCGGCAACGTGACGTCGACCCCAGTCTTCTTGATGACCTGCTGGATAGCAATACCCTGCTCGCCTGATGAGCGCCGCACCTTGACAGCATCGTAGCAAATAATCAACACGAGTAGTGTCGTGACACCAACAAGTGGTGACTGCAGCCCTTGCTGCAGCACTAGCACTGTCCAGACAGACAACGATGTGGCGGCATGCGAGCTAGGCATGCCGCCAGAGATGAAGAGCTGGTGGGTGAAGTCAAGCACCTTGCCTTTGGCGTGGGCAATTGCAAACTTAATGACGTGAGCAATTGCCCAGCTGATGGCGATAGCCACAATATATGGCGAGAGGTACCATGGCATGATTATGTCTCCTTATCCTCGTCTTTTTCGCGCACAATGCCGATCGATGAGACAGTGTCATCCTTAGCAAGGCGCATCACTCGTACACCTTGGGTAGTGCGACCAAGGGTTGGGATGTCGTGGAGCGCCACACGGATGGTTTGGCCGTTTTGGCTGATGAGGAGTGCCTCAGTGGCATCAGGCTCAAGAGTCTGCACAGTGATAATCGGCCCAGTCTTGGCGGTGACAACTGCTGCTTTGATACCAACCCCACCTCGCTTATGACAAGGGAAGTTGGCTGCTTTGGTAATCTTGCCGTAGCCGTTTTGGCTGATGACGAGCAATTGCTGGTCGCTACTGGTGACGATGTCCATCCCCACTACCGTATCATCGGGGCGGAGGCGCACACCACGCACGCCACGAGCAACGCGGCCCATTGGCCGGCACTCTGTCTCGCTAAAGCGCACGGCCTGACCAGCTGATGTTGAGATTATTACATCATTGTCACCATTGGTTTGCTTTATCCAGCGCAGCTCATCACCATCGTCGAGTTTGATGGTAATGAGGCCATTGGTACGGATGTTGGCGTAGTCGCGCAGTGTTGTCTTTTTTACAGTACCTTTGGTCGTGGCCATGAAGAGGTAGCCATCATCACTTGCATCTTTAGCGTGGTTGATGATTGATGTAATTTTCTCTTCAGGCTGGAGCTGGAGCAAGTTGACCGCCGCAACGCCCTTGGCCGCGAGGCTGGCAGCAGGCACTTCATACGCCTTAAGGCGGAAGACCCGGCCCTTGTTGGTAAAGAAGAGCAGCCAGTCGTGGGTGTTGGCCGGAATAAGCTGATCAATGCCGTCTTCTTCCTTGGTAGACATACCGCGTTTGCCCTTGCCACCTCTGTTTTGGCGGCGGTATTCACTCACTAAAGTACGCTTGATGTAATTCTCTGCTGTGAGAATAACAACGGTCTCTTCCTCAGGGATGAGCTCTTCGTCGCTGAATTTGCCGATCTCATGGTCGATGATCTTGGTGCGGCGCTCGTCACCGTACTTTTCTTTCATCTCAAGCAGTTCCTCTTTGATAAGGCGTAGGATCTCATTCTCATCGGCCAGGATGGCCTCAAGCTGCTTGATGAGCTCGTGCAGATAGCGCAGCTCGTCTTCAATCTCTTGACGGTCAAGGCCAGTCAGCTTGCGCAGCTGCATGGCAAGAATCGCCTTACCTTGGATCTCGCTGAGCGCAAAACGCTCCATCAACCCCTGCAAAGCATCGTTGTAATTCTTACTTGCTCGGATTAGCTTGACGACTTCGTCGATGTTATCAAGCGCGATCTTGAGCCCCTCAAGAATATGAGCTCGTGCCTTCGCCTTCTTGAGCTCATATTCAGTGCGGCGACGCACCACAATGCGCCGATGGGCAATGAACTCACCAAGGATATCGTGCAAGCCAAGTACCCGTGGCTGGAGCCGCATCGCATTTTCGCTGCTGGGTACAAGCGCCAGCATGTTGTAGTGGAAGTTAGTCTGCAGCGCGGTGAGCTTGTAGAGTTGGTTGAGCACCTTCTTGGGGTAGGCATCCTTTTTGAGGTCGATAACAACACGCACATTACCCCGAGCCGACTCATCGCGCAAGTCGCTGATAGAAGTGAGCTTCTTCTCGTGGACGAGGTCGGCAATCTTCTCAATCAGTGTTGCTTTATTCACACCATAAGGCATTTCTGTAATGACGATGCGGTAGCGCCCACGCTTCTTCGCTTCCTCGATGGCTGCCACGGCGCGCATTGTCACACTGCCGCGGCCAGTGGCGTAGGCTTGGCGCATTGGCGTGCCACCATAGACCACTGCACCAGTTGGAAAGTCCGGTCCTTTAATGTGCTGCATGAGGTCATCCAGCGTGGCATCAGGGTTGTTGATGAGCTCGACTGTTGCATCGACCACCTCACCAAGATTGTGGGTAGGGATGTTCGTTGCCATACCAACGGCAATACCAACCTGGCCGTTAAGTAGTAGATTAGGCAGCTTGGCCGGCAAGACGGTCGGCTCTTGGCGAGTAGCATCGTAGGTGTCGCGAAATGGGACGGTTTCTTTATCGATATCAGCTAGGAGTGCCTCTGACACACGCGTCATTTTTGCCTCGGTGTAGCGCATTGCAGCAGGCGGATCACCGTCCATCGAGCCAAAGTTCCCCTGCCCCTGTACCAATGGGTAGCGCTCAACCCAGTCTTGAGCCATACGCACCATGGCATCGTAGATAGAGCTATCGCCGTGTGGGTGGTACTTACCCATCACCTCACCAACGATCTGAGCACTCTTGATCGTCTTAGATGTCGGACCGATGCCCATTTTGTCCATCACATAGACGATGCGACGATGGACAGGCTTCATGCCATCACGTACATCAGGCAGTGCGCGGTCAACAATGACCGACATCGAATAGCGCAGGAAGTTATCCTCCATCACGTCCTCGACGGTACGGACCTCCACACTGCGCGAGTGGCTCTGGTCAGGTATGGTAGCTGGGGTGGTTGGTTGGTTATCTTCTGGCTGCATTGTATGTTCCTCGTTCATAGATTAGATATCAAGCTCCTCTAGGCTGACCTTTGCAGCGTTGGCCTGGATGAAGTTCTTGCGGACGCTTACTTCGTTGCCCATTAGCTTGGTGAAGATTGCGTCGGCACGCTCGGCATCCTCCAGCTGGACTTGCACGAGCACGCGGTGCTCGGGGTTCATCGTCGTCTCCCACAGCTGGTCGGCATCCATCTCACCCAGACCCTTGTAGCGCTGGAGGGCAGACTCACTCAGGCCAGCTTGTTTGATGCGGGGCTCGCTTGGGTCTATCTCTACCCCACGAGCCTTGCGCGCTGCAATCTGCTCGTCGTAGTAGGCCTCGAGCGCTTCTTCGTTGTAAATATATTCTTGCTTGTTGCCCGAGAGACGGAGCTTAAACAGAGGTGGCTTGGCCAAATAGATATGCCCTGCCTCCACCACCGGCTGCATATAGCGGAAGAAGAAGGTCATGAGCAGTGTTGCAATGTGGCTACCGTCCACATCGGCATCGGTCATGATAATGATGCGATTGTAGCGCAGCCCCTTGATATCAAAGGTGTCACCAATCCCCACGCCCATGCCCTTGATGAGGCTGAGGATCTCACGGTTGGCGTACATTTTGTCGAGGCGGGCACGCTCGGTGTTAAGCACCTTACCACGCAGTGGCAAGATAGCCTGAGTACGACTGTCGCGCCCAGTCTTGGCCGAGCCACCAGCCGAGTCACCCTCCACGATGTAGAGCTCACACTCTTCGGGGTTTTTACTGGAGCAGTCGGCCAGCTTGCCTGGCAGGCTTGCGCCATCAAGCGCCCCTTTGCGGATCACGGTATCACGCGCCGCTCGGGCAGCCTTGCGAGCTCGGGCAGCTAACGTCGCCTTGCCAACGATCTTCTTGGCCACCGCCGGATTTTCTTCTAGATAGTACGAGAAATACTCGCTCATTACTTGGTCAACGTAACGCCGCACCTCGGGGTTACCAAGTTTATTCTTGGTTTGGCCCTCAAACTGCGGGTCGGGCAGCTTGACGAGGATAACGGCGGTGAGCCCCTCGCGGATGTCATCGCCCGAAAGGTTGTCATCCTTCTCTTTGAGGAGACCGTTCTTGCGCGCATAGTCATTGATGACGCGGGTCATCGCTGCGCGAAAGCCCACAAGGTGTGTCCCACCATCAGGTGTGAGCACGTTATTAGCGAAAGGTCGGACGGTTTCGACGTAGGTATCGTTGTACTGCACCGCCACCTCGATCATTGAGTCCTCGACCTGCTTCTCCACATAAAAGACATCGTCGCTCAGCACATCTTTACCAACGTTAAGGTTCTTGACATAACTGCGAATCCCTCCCTCGAAATAAAAGGCCTGGCGCTGCTTGGTACGCTCATCATACACAGTGGTGTAGACGCCTTTCGTGAGGTAGGCTTGGTGGCGAAGGTAGTGTACCACCCACTTGTAGTCGAAGTCGACTGTCTCTTTAAAGATGGTCGGATCGGGATAGAAGATAATCGTTGTGCCATCGGGCCGGTCGGTCTTGCCCTTATTCTTGAGTGGCACAGTGGTATGGCCACGCTCAAATTCAATCCGATAGAGGCGTCCTTTGCGCACCACCTCAGCCACGAGACGGCTGGACAGCGCATTCACCACGCTCGAGCCCACACCGTGCAAACCAGACGACACCTTGTAGCCACCGCCACCAAACTTACCACCAGCGTGCAGCACCGTCAGCACTGTCTCGAGCGTGCTCAGGCCAGTCTTGGGATGCTTGTCCACCGGGATACCGCGCCCGTTGTCCGTCACCATCAAGCCACCATCGGCCAAGATACGCACATCGACGCGCGAGGCATAGCCCGCAATCGCTTCATCGATGGAGTTATCAGCAATCTCCTTAATCAAGTGGTGCACGCCATCGTAGCCCGTGCTACCGATATACATCCCCGGGCGCTTACGGACTGGCTCGAGACCCTCGAGCACCTGAATTTGCGAACCGTCATACGATCCATTATCTACTTGTTTGTTCATTCATTTCCCTCACTATTAGGTCATTCGGGTTACATTACACGCACCTTATTGTATCATAATCGCCGAATCAGCGAAAATAACAGGGGTGGAGAGAGTGATTTAAATCATAAGAACTCACCTTCTTTGTATCAGCTCCACCCCCATCACTTCATCCGATGGAGCATGAGATAAAGCAAGAACCCTAAGATTCAGGCTACTCATACTTACTCGTCGCAACAAGGATGAAGCCAGCGACAGCCATCACTGGTGATACGACAAACCACGTGATGCCACCATATATCACCATCCCCATCACCAGTAGCGTCGGTTCATTGACAAGAGTACTCAAAACATGCCGATGTGTATCAAGAAAGTTAGTCACACCAAAAAAGCACCGACACAAACATACCATACAGCGCCATCATCGGTACAGCTGCTGCAAGCATCAGCCAGAGGCCAGTCTTGCGCTTCATCATTTGATTAAGCGTCGTATCATCTACATCATTACGTTTTGCTGGTATCACTGGCTGCATACCCAGCAATACATACCAGAGGTAGAGCGAACCAACGAAGCTCGGTATGTTGCTCATGAGAACTGTTGTATTATTAGCTACTAATCCTACAGGGGTGTGCAGTACACCACCACTGAGCCAACCCACAATAAACAGCGCCCCATTCACCAACAACAAGCCAAGCGCTCCAATCCTCTGCCAATACCGATCAGTGCGGTGCGACTGCCGCAGCGTGATGACGCTCTGCACTAGTATACTCGCACTCCAAGCGGCGAGGAGCCAGCCAAATACCTGTTCCACCACTGTCAGGCCACTCGCTAGCACCGAGCCCTGCAGACATACGATGACTGCATTGGCAATCATCCCCACCCCACCAGCAATCACACAGGCCTCGAGCCAAGCCCGACGCGGCGGCGCAGACACATCAGATGTGCCTGTTTGGCTATGCTGTTTTGCAGTAGTTGTAGCGATGGATTGCGTTGGCATGGGGCGGTTCTCCTCTGTTAGGCGGTGGTTTTGGTACTTAAGTTATTCGCGCTGGCTGTTTGCCACAAGCACCATACCAATGATGAGCATGACGATACATGGCACAATCAAGATCATGCCAGCGATCATAAAGATAAAATGAATCATGCTGAAAAACGATAGTATTGACGTAAAGATCGTAGTACCTCGGCTTGTGCTACTCATCAGCATCAACGTCCCCGAAAACTGCGCAAGAGCCGGAAGTACAAATGCCGTCACAATCAGCCAGAGACCGATACGTCGACGTCGCATCAAACGAGCATATGTTGTAGCGGGCACATCAGGTGCAGTGCGCGGCGCGATTGTCCGCTTCGTACAGAGTAATAAGTACCAGAGATAGATGGAGCCAAACACAGCAATGACGGTACTTACCTGCATGACTGTGCTGTTTATCCACACAACCCCCTTTTGCCCGGGGCTCACAAAGAACAAATTGTATAGCCATTCACTTATGATGAGTGCGGCTGGGTTACCTGCCACTAAGAGCAAGGCAAGGAAGCGCTGTATATAATGATCTGTCCGGTGGAGCTGCATCAGCGTGCTGATCCCTTGCACTACCAAGCTCACACACCACGCCAGGATGAGCCAGCCAGCCATCCGCTCTGGTGACGTGCGGTCTACCTGCCCCACCATCAGTGCACCATAGAAGCTCACCATCGCAGCATACATCAGCATTCCTGCTGCTCCCGTCGCAATAAACGCTTCGAGCACTGGCCGGCGGTGGGCTGTCGCATGTGCAACAGGGCTAGCTGACGATGGCGGTGTGTCTGTGCGGCTAGGTGATGTATTATCTACGACAGCTTGCGATTCACTATTTGCTGGTGCGTTGGCTGGCGCAACAGAGGTCGTATTTGCCTTTGCTGTCTTCTTTGCAACAGGTCGTGACTGTTGTGATTTTTGCTTGGTGCGCTGTGTGGCACGCCTCTTTGGAGATGATGTCGCTTGTGTCTCTGGCGCGGTGGGCGCTGCTGGGGTTGATTTTTTTCGTGGCATAGAACCGTCCTCCTCTGCCTAGTATACGCGCCTCTTCACCGTTTTGCCACATAAAAACATGCAATTGCCTCAAATGCAAAGACTAGTGCCAGCTCGTACCAACCACCACGCCCCACCGAGCGCGCCCCAATCAGCAGCACTGGTGCCAGCGCCAGTACCGAGCCAAAATAATAACAACGCCGAAAGCTGAGCGTCACCGCTCGCCGCTGCGCCTCGGGCAACCAACGCCGCAGTGCCGCTGCAATACCCGCCAGCAGGTACGTCAGCAACCCCAGCATTACCACATAGCACAGCACAAAGACCAACACGATCCCCAGGGGGTGAATCGTCGCTGGTGTGGTAGTCTGCAGCACAATCGCTAGCAGCACCGCTGCAGCTATGCTCATACTTGCAAGCAGGATTCTTCGAGACATATCTATCACTATACCAAGCAATCCGCTTGGTGAGAAGCCCGAGCAGCTACACAAAGCAACGCGCTTGCAGCGTCCTCATAAGTAAAAAATTAGGACGCCCGGCAGCCGCTACGGGCTAGAGGTGCTCCACAGTGTGGAGCATGAGTGGTGAGCCCTCGGCATGCGCCATGTATGAGGAGGCCACCACGCGTCGACGCCAACGATAACAAAAGTACTTCTACTTGGGGGGTACTCTATATAATATTGGCGGAGCGCAGGCAGTGCCAAAGCTCAGCGCTATGCCGCGCTCTGCCGCTGCCTGATGTACGCCAATGGCGATGCTATGTTGGGTTAATGGTAGGGTAAGCTTTTCCGTTTTATTTTTCTTGGGTATTTGTGTTTGTCAAAGCCTACTTCTAAGTTAGCACAAGCGGTATGGTAAGTCAATCAGTTTGGGCTCTATGCTGCAAAACTTTGGCAGCGTTTGCATCATCTCACGACAGCGCTATACATCGCATCAATATACAAGCATGGGCGTTATCGTCATCGTGCGAACTATCGCAAAACATTGCCTCGCCACCCTCTTTCTCACCCACGCGAACATTGGCGGCTTGCTCATCTCTTGCACCTCTGTACTTTCGAGAGTTGTACACAGGCATTTTTGTTGTATATATTGCAATAATTTTTTGTTCGTTTTTGGCTATGTACTGTATGTGACCCCTGTTATTTTCCATTACTCGTGTTGTGTTTATAACACAGATTTTGGGCGATGTGTGGTCGGTCTGTGTATATGTTCGATGTGGTATTTTTTACGCAAAAATATTGCCAAAAATCGTTGACACAAGCAGTTTTCTCCCATATCATAAGGGTAGCTTCTGAATAAAAAAATTATGCAGAGGCCAAAAATAAACAACATACGAAAACTCCACATCCAAAAACAACCACTACTCGCAGGTGGTTGTTTTTTTGTGAGAGGGCTTGGCCAGCAAATGGATCGTGGTGATACTTCGCAGCGTTGTTTGTGATTTGTACGATTTATATACTCACCCGTAACACAACACTGTGAGATTCCAGCCTGGTCGACTCTCACTGCCACTCATCTGGCAGTGGTGGCAGCGGACTGTCATTTTGCGGTTTGCTGTAGAGCGTTACAAGGCACGGCCCAATTTGGCTGATCTCACCATCACGCACATGTGCACCATGTATCATAGCGAACCGTGCTACTGGGTGTTGCTCAGCCCAAGCCGCACTAGCGTCACCACCTTGTGAGTCCCGTGGAATATACGCCTCATCATCGTACGGCGCGACGTCTGAGCGCCACTCAACAACGCTTAGATTTCCTTTGGGCGCTTCATCTGACTCGTATAACCCTACATTCACAAATCCGTTCGCCTTCAGTAAATGATCAGACTCTCGAGCGAGAAGGATTATTTTATTCTCAACTTCGTGACCAGTTTCATACCCAAGCGCTACTCGTGCGAGCCTTTTTACGCGCTCTATGCTACGCTTCCATAATTCGTTAACGTTTGATGGATGCTCCTTGTGTGCCATAATACTTACTATAATGCAACACACCTGTCATGATGTCAATAAAAAATCGCCCACGCTTGGTGAGCAATCATCTTCTATGTGGTGGAGCTGCCGGGTACTGCCCCCGGGTCCGCTTGGTGCCCTCGTATTCGTCTACGAACATAGGTTTGTTTGCATGTTTGACAACGCGAGGCCGATCAGAAACAAACCAAAAATACAGCCTATCGTTGCGCGGTATATGTCCTCTCCTCGTGCCGCTGCCACCAGGAGAGCAAGCAACATAGCTATGACACTACGAGATGCCCTGTTGCCATGCACCTCATAGCGATCGCCAGACTAAGCGGCGAGTGCAACCGCGGCGGTCTTGGAAGGTGCGAAGATCTTCTCAACACTGCGGAATGCTGCTGCAACTTTACTTTTTGCAGTTATATCTATGCGTGTCGTGCATATCCGATTCGCAGAATACAATGACAAAGTCCAAACGTCGAACGCTATATCAGCCCCACGTCTGCATATATTATAGCACGGTTTTGCTCATCTCTGTATACAGAATCGTATTCTCACAGATTTGTAAGCTCATACAAACTCATACAAAAACAATTTGCACAGTCCTCACCAATATGCTTAACTATAGACAGCATGAACAAAGTCGCAAAAATCAGGTCGGTTGCGCCCGTAGGGTTCGCTGGCCATATGATTGATGTGGAGAGCGACATGACCAAGGGCTTGCCTGCCCTGCAGATCGTTGGCCTGGGCAACAAAGCCATCGACGAAGCGCGCGAACGAGTACGCAGCGCCATCACCAACTCCCTGCTGGAATATCCAGCTCAGCGCATTACTATCAACCTCGCACCGGCCGAGCTACCCAAGGACGGCACACACTACGACCTGCCGATTGCCCTTGCCCTCCTCACCAGCAGCGGCCAGCTCCGGCCCGAGCAAGTGGCTGGGGCGGTCTTTGCTGGCGAGCTGGCGCTCGATGGCACGCTCCGCCCGATCAAAGGTGCCATTACCATTGCCGAAGCAGCTCGTGATAATAATTACAACACTGTCTATTTGCCCACAGAAAATCTCACCCAAGCTTCCCTCGTATCAGGGGTGACGCTCTATGGTGTACCAGATCTTACAACACTATTCCTCCATCTCAAGGGCGAAAAACTGCTACCAATCTACCAGCCACCACCCACTGATGATAAACCAACAACACCCGTGTCATCACCCCTGCTCGACGATATCTACGGCCAGGCCCAAGCCAAGCGCGCCCTCACCATCGCCGCAGCGGGCCACCATAACATCCTCTTCACTGGGCCACCCGGCACCGGCAAGTCGATGCTGGCCAAGACGCTGCCCAGCCTCTTGCCGCCTCTGACTCCAAATGAACAGCTAGCGGTGACGAAGCTGCATAGCCTGGCTGGTCTCTCGCTCGACCAGAGTGTCCAGACACGGCCATTTCGGGCGCCGCACCACACAGCCAGCCGCGCATCGCTGATTGGTGGTGGGTCGGTGCCGCAGCCTGGCGAGGTGAGCTTGGCCCACCTGGGCGTGCTCTTCCTTGATGAGTTGCCCGAATACCCACGCACAACGCTTGAGGTGCTGCGCCAGCCACTTGAGGACACTACAGTGACGGTCACCCGGGCGCGAGGGCGTGCCACCTACCCGGCTGATTTTATGCTGGTGGCCACAATGAACCCCTGCCCCTGTGGCTACTATGGCGACCCAACGCACGCCTGCACCTGCAGCAGCACACAGATCATCGCCTACCAGAAGCGCCTGTCTGGGCCACTGATGGATCGGATTGATATGATCATCCCCGTCAATCGCATCCCCACCGAGCAACTACTCTCACACCGCGCCACCACCGATCACGAGCAGCGCCATGCGATAGCCACCATCTCTACCGCCATCCGCGCTCAAGCCGCCCGCTACGGTGGCAGCGCTATGCGCAATAGCCGCCTCAGCTCGGCCCAGGTACGGCGCTCTATCCCACTCTTGCCAGAAGTCAAGCAGTTCCTCGATGCTGCCAGCACCAAGCTTGGCCTCAGCCCGCGCGGCTATTTCAAGGTTATCAAGGTAGCCCAGACCATTGCCGATCTTGACGAAGCGCCGCACATCACCATTGCTCACATCTCCGAAGCGTTGCAATATCGACAACCAGCGCCCATCAAAGCGTTGTAAAAATATCGTCGTGTATCTTACATCACATTCTACCTCTGTAGCTCACTATATATCAATGAAATCTTGGTAACTACGTGTGATTTACAACATTTGACAGATCATTCACCAACCAGTCATACTAGAGCCATGCAAGCAAACTACTCCAACCAACCTCTTCATCACCCTACTCCAGGCCAGCCAGCGATCTTCCTCGCTGGCCCCACCCCACGCTTCGATGTAGCATCGCAGCAGCTCATCTCTGCATCGTGGCGGCCCGAGGCGGTGCGAATATTTGCGGCGCTGGGCTACGAGGGGATCGTCTACGCGCCAGAGAATCACGATGCCTCGCCCCAGCGCGAGCTCGACCTCCTCAAGCAAGCACGCTGGGAGTGGGAAGCGCTCGACGCAGCAACGGTGGTACTCTTCTGGGTACCACGAGTAATCGACCGGTCGCTACCCACACTGGGTATGCCCGCCTTTACCACCAATGTAGAATTTGGCTTCCATATCGGCAAGAACCCAGCCAAGGTCATCTACGGCCATCCGGAGAGCGCACCCAAGACGCGCTACCTTGACGCGCTCTACACCGAGCACACTGGGCGGCAGCCAGGCAAAACACTCGAAGAGACGATCACGCAGGCAATTGCCTGTGCTCGGGCGCTGCAAGCGCAGGATAATTAGCCGCTCATCTCTTCACCACATATCGTTTTCTGCATTCACCCTCTCTACATTCCCATCCGATGGAGGTGAGACTCCTTATCAATAGTCTCGCAAAGACAAGGAGTTCTCATACTCATAGCGCCCCACCTATAGCGTCTCTCACTGAGCAATCGCTGCGAAAAATCACCAAACTGCAGCATATTTTATTTGCCTTTTGCGGCGACATCTGGTAAACTTTTGGGGAGTCAATTCGTTTTAAGCTCAAGCAAAGGAGAGCACAATCAAATCAACCACCCGCATCAACGAAGCCATCCGTGCACGAGAGCTGCGCGTCATTGGCGAAAGCGGCGAACAACTTGGCATCATGAGCCGGCAGGCAGCCCTAGACAAGGCACGGCAAGCTGGCGTAGACTTAGTGGAGTTTTCGCCCAATGCTAACCCACCCGTTGTGAAGATCATCGATTGGGGCAAATATCAGTACCAAAAGATGAAGGAGCAGCAGCGCAACCGGCGAAGCAACAAAGCCAATGAGCTCAAGCAGATGCGTTTTGGTCTAAAGATTGGCGCTAATGATCTGGAGATCAAACTGCGCAAGATTCGCAAGTTCCTGGCTGAGGGGCACAAGGTCAAGGTTTTGATCTTTTTCCGCGGCCGCGAGATGGCGCATCGTGAGCTTGGCTATAATTTAATTAGCCAGGTTGTCTCCGCCCTTGAGGACGAAGCGATTGTCGAGCAAAAACCACTGATGGCTGGGCGCAACCTCAGCATCGTAATAAGGAGTAAGTAATGCCAAAACTCAAGACCCACAAGGGCACTGCTAAGCGCATTAAGCTAACCAGTACCGGCAAACTGACCCGTCGGCGTGCCTTCGGGAACCACATGCTCTCCAAGAAGAGCAAATCGCGCAAGCGCAATATCAACACCCCTGCTACCATCACCGGTGGTATGGCCAAAAATGCTAAACGAGCCTTAGGAGTCTAACATATGCGCGTCAAACGAGGAACAACCGCCCACGCTCGCCACGCCAAGATGCTGCGAGCTGCCAAAGGAATGCAACACAATCGCACCCGGAGCTTCCGCCTTGCCAAGCAAGGGGTAATCCGGGCTCTGCAGTATGCCTATCGCGACCGTCGCAACCGCAAGCGCGACCTGCGCCAGTTGTGGATCACCCGCATCAACGCTGCTGCCCGACAAAATGGTACCACCTATGGCCGCCTGATCGCTGATATCAAGGCTGCTGGTGTGGCACTCGACCGCAAGGTCCTCGCCGAGCTCGCCGTCAACGAGCCACAGGCTTTTGCAGCTGTCGTGAAGCACGTCACCCGCAAGTAGTGTAGCAATTTATACGACGTTGTGAAGAATACACATCTCCGTAACAGAGGTGTGTATTCATTTGTAGATGAGTGGCAACTTGCTGGAGCACGGCATTTCGCCTGTGCTACTTCATTTCTGTAGCCTCCTCACCACACCAGTCAGATGAATCACAAAGCCTATCGTCCCCACAGTCGCTGGCCTTCTAGAATATTTTCTTGTTCGGCGAGGAGGTTACAGAAAATAGCAAAGCTCCAAAGTTAGAGCTAACACATCATACCATAAAGCAGCCTATCGATAAGCCGGGTTCTGTCGTGGATGATCATCTATCTAGTTTGCAAATTGCTCTGCAAATCGAGCGGTTAGCGATAGCCACAAGCGGATCACTCATCCGTGGCTATCTCCTTGCAGCCGACAGGGTTTACCTCCGCGGCATGTCACCATGCAGCGCTGTGAGCTCTTACCTCACTCCTTTCACCCTTACCCCGCTACTAGAGCGCTACTGCGCACGAGTATTGGTGTTGCGGAGCGGTATCGTTTCTGTGGCACTTTCCCTAGGGTTGCCCCCGGTCGCCGTTAGCGACTGTCGTATCCTGTGCTGCCCGGACTTTCCTCTTGC
>JABZJS010000006.1 GCA_015257665.1 Nanosynbacter sp.
CAACGCGGCGCAGCAGCTACACAGTAGTAAAAAGCCCGCACGTATACAAGACTGGCGGTGAGACATTCGAGATGCGTGTCCACAAGCGCTTGATTGACATCACCAATGCTACACCCAAGACAATAGACAACCTTCACAACCTCAGCTTGCCAGCTGGCGTGGATGTCGAAATCCGGATGTAGCGTTTGCTATAAGTAATTGAAAAAGAGTGATAACAACTATCACTCTTTTTAATTTTTATTTATCCTTTATTTATGCTACCTGCTCAAACTCCTCTGCTGATAGCCTGCCTGGGATATCATCAAGCGTAATTAATACTGGCTCCATAGCATCGTAGATTGTTTGAGCGATAGATTGGCAGTCATTCTCAATCGTCATGTGAGTGTTAAATACCCAGTTCTTAAGCAATGCGGTTTTTGCAGCAAGTGTCACAGTCTCTGGTCGTATTTCCCAGCATGCACGAACGATGTCATCATAGCTCACTACCGGGGCTTCGTCCTTAAACCGTTTAATAATTTGTCGAGTCACCCACTGATGAAAGCGCTCTGCCTTTGTCTCATCGTCGATCCGCCATGATACTGCTTGCTGAGCAATCTCAAATACCTCGGGTGGTACTCCCTCGTTTGCAAGCTTTTGCAGCCCATGCCATAGTTTTTCCTCAAACAGCGGCATGTCACTGTCTTCGACGATGTAATGAATAATAAAGCGATATGATTGGCCAGTTTCGCGGACAGCCATATCATTCTCATTAAATATTGTGCAGTATTTTGCAGCACACCGTGCTTGATATAAGGGGTGATCTTTGAAAGAGTCACCCAATCGATTAGGCATGGTAAACAGCACCAATATACATTCTGCAAGCATCCGAGCGCTTATCTCCATCAGTGGATCTTGCGCAAAGTTGAGACGAAACCCGTGAAAGCCGATCGTATGCAACACGCCATTAAACTGAAAATGTTTTGCTGAGAGTTGCGGCACGATAATTGTCCCATAGCGATCTTGTTGAGTCATTGTCTTAAGATAGCTCATTTGATAGAGCGGAAATCGCTGCCCAACCGCGGCACCATCACAGGCTTGCTCAATCGCCTGTAGAATTACCGTCTCATCCCAATCAGGCGCGTGCATATTAGCAGTGATAACAATGTCACTGTTAGCCAGTGTATAAAACATCCCATAAAATCGCTGTATATCCTGTAAAGAGATGTCGGGTGTGAGCTTTGCTCGCCACTTAATCTTTGGCCTGCTAAACATTTGGCGCTCATTGTCGCTCTTAAGAGCAATGTCAATATTTTGCTCTTCCTCAGTGATCTCGGCAAGTGTACGCTTTTTAGCAGCCTGGAAGGCACTGCGTGTGATACGTGTTTGGTATAGGCTGTGTATCATATGACCCAGCTTTGTAGCAAACTGCGGTGCGCTCTCTGTCTGAAGTGAATAAGCCACAAAATGCTGCAGCCGATCTTGGTAGATACACGCCGACGCGCCAATGTGGTTATCATTCATGGTTTGGGTCAAGATGTGCTGGACGATACGTGGTGCTTCGTAGATGCGAGCGTCACCAACGTACTCATACCCTGCCCGTACGGCAATGGTAGTTTGAATCGTTGTTGCGTCAGGAGTGTCGACCAGCCAGACAGGCAAACCCTGCGTGGTGGTATGCTTCGTGATAGTATAGTTCATAGCGGTATCATATCATCTTTTGTGTAAAAAACAAAAATACCTCCCCTGTGGGAGGTATTTTGTGAGTTTGCGAGTACTGTGCAAACTACTTGACGATGTTGGTCACAACACCGGCACCGACTGTACGGCCACCTTCGCGGATAGCGAAGTCTTGACCCTTGTCCATAGCGATTGGGGCGTTCAAGGTCACCTTGAAGGTCACTTGGTCGCCTGGCATCACCATTTCCTTGTCGGCAGGGAGCTCAATCTCACCAGTCACGTCCGTTGTGCGGAAGTAGAACTGTGGCTTGTAGCCCTTGCTAAATGGTGTGTGGCGGCCACCCTCTTCCTTCTTGAGGATGTAGACTTCCGCCTCAAACTCGGTGTGTGGGGTGAGTGTGCCTGGAGCGACAATCACCTGACCGCGCTCGATCTGAGTGCGCTCGATACCGCGCAGCAACAGACCAGCGTTGTCACCTGCCTGACCTTGGTCGAGGCTCTTCTTGAAGGCTTCAACACCAGTCACAACAGAGGTCTGAGTTGGCTTAAGACCAACAATCTCTACTGGGTCGTTGATCTTGATGACACCCTGCTCGATACGGCCAGTTGCAACTGTACCACGACCCTTGATCGAGAAGACATCCTCGATTGGCATCAAGAATGGCTTATCAAGGTCACGCTGAGGCAACTCGAAGTAGTCGTCCATAGCAGCCACCAGCTCCATCACGGCGTCTTCTGCCTCGGTGTCGCCCTCGAGCGCCTTGGTAGCAGAACCCTTGATGATTGGTGCGTTGTCGCCATCGTAGCCGTTCTTGGTGAGCAGCTCGCGGACGTCCATCTCAACCAACTCAACCAACTCTGGGTCAGCCAAGTCCATCTTGTTGAGGAAGACGACGATCTTTGGCACACCAACCTGGTGAGCAAGCAGCACGTGCTCGCGTGTCTGTGGCAATGGACCGTCGTTGGCGGCAACCACTAGCACAGCACCGTCAATCTGAGCGGCACCAGTAATCATGTTCTTGACATAGTCGGCGTGACCTGGCATGTCAACGTGCGCGTAGTGGCGCTTCTCCGACTCATATTCCTGGTGGGAGCTGGCGATGGTAATACCGCGTTGCTTCTCCTCAGGAGCGTTGTCGATGTCTTCGTAGTTGCGAGGTTTGTTTACATCGCTTGGAAGACGCTTTGCCAACACGTGAGTGATGGCAGCCGTTAACGTTGTTTTACCGTGGTCGACGTGACCCATAGTACCAACGTTAATGTGTGGCTTACTTCGATCGAAATCTGCCATGTAGGTAAGTACTCCTTACTTATGTTAATATTTGGTACGACGCGAGCTACTTGCCGGAGTAGAGACACTACGACAAAACGCGTCGCGCGTTAGGATTTATTATAGGGTGCGGTGGCAAAAAAGTAAAGTAGCTAGTCCCACCAAACATACCACTGTCGACTACTATATACCTGGTTTGCCAAAGCTTCAAAGGTCTCCGACCCTTGATAGACTGCGTCGCCATATGAAAAATAGAAGAGCTCAACGGCAACCGCTTTAGCATCGGCATCGGTCTGCGGTGGACGCTCGACGTAATACTCAACAGTATCATGGCTGATAGCGGCAGGCACAGCACCGTACTTCTCATACCAATAGCGCGATACCGCCACCTGGATGGCTGGCTCGGGACAATCATTCCAACCACCCATACAGAGATAGGCGAGCGCCTCATACGGTGCTGTAGTCGGTAGTTTGATAATAATAACCGGATTGTCGCTATCTGCCTGGAATGGGCTGATGAAGTCGACTGTAGTAGGGTCATCATCATCAGGCGACGCCGAGAAGCCTGGCATAAAATAGTCATCTACGGTAGAGACGTGCTGATCCTTTTTCGCCGTTTCGGCTGGCAACTCCTGCGCGATCCGAGCAAAGAAGGCTGGCACATCAATTGCTTGCGATGCTTCCATGGTGTGCCGCACAAGCTCGGGGACTGTCTGGACGCCAGCGTTCTCTAGACCCTCCGTTATCTCATCCAGGATGAGGTCATCGAGCGTCACAATCACAGGCGTGAAACCCTCGTGCTTACCCTGCTCGCGTAACTGTAGATAGTGTTGCGTTGCATTAACGACTTCGCATTCTACGTAGTCGACGCCGCTCCCGGCAAAGAGTTTTTTGAATTGCTGCATTGTATCTGACATAATATTCCTCCTTGAGGGCATTATAACACAGAGGGATGTATCAATTATTATTGAGTGCAGCGAAGAAGGTGCGGACCTTTGGTTGTGTGGAGTGATTAATGACCTGCGCTGGTGTACCATCTTCAATAATCTTGCCTCCGTCAAGGAAGACAATCCGCGATGCGACATCGCGCGCAAACGACATCTCGTGTGTGACGACGATCATTGTGATCCCTGTTTCGGCAAGGTGCTTAATAACCGCTAGTACCTCATCAACCATCTCAGGGTCGAGCGCACTCGTTGGCTCATCAAAGAGCAAGACTTTTGGCTGCATTGCCAAGGCACGGGCAATCGCTACCCGTTGCTTTTGCCCACCCGAGAGATGACTCGGGTATTCTTGGGCTTTGGCGCGAAGGCCAACCAGATCGAGCATTTGAAGCGCCTGACGCTTGGCCTTCGCTCTTGATAGTTTGCGCACCTTAAGTGGTGCAAGCATGATATTTTCGAGCACGGTCATATGCGGAAAGAGGTTAAACTGCTGGAAGACCATGCCAAGCTCAGTTCGGGCTTTGTTGAGGTCGGTCGCTGGATTGGTCATATCAATACCATCAACCCATACTTCCCCGCTTGTCGGCGTCTCAATCATATTAATACAGCGAAGCAGCGTGCTTTTGCCACCACCACTCGAGCCCAAGAGGACGACAACCTCTCCTCGCTTGATTGTCAGGTCAATGCCGCGCAAAACATAATTGTTGCCGTAGTGCTTGCGGAGCTGCTTGATATTAATCATGCGCTTTAAGTCTCCTCTCTACTCGATTCATCACCCACGTAAATAGCGTGGTGAGAGCGAGGTAAATCATTGCAGCGGCGAAGAGCGATTCAAAGGCGGTGGCCGTTTGGAAGCGGATATTATCAGCGCCGCGCATCAGATCGTTCATACCAATCCAACCAACAACTGATGTCTCCTTGAGGAGCGAAATCCCTTCGCTGATCAGTGACGGCAATGACTGCTTGAGCGCTTGAGGCAGGATGATATAACGCATGGTTTGCCAGCGACTCAAGCCAAGCGAGCGCGCCGCTTCGACTTGTCCGTTGTCGATACTTTCGATTCCGCCGCGAATAATCTCAGCAATGTACGCACCACTGTTGATACCAAAGGCAAGGCTTGCAATCCACAGTTTTGGCACCCCACGGTACGAGCCAAATACCACGTAATACATAATAAGTAGCTGTACCAAAGCAGGTGTGCCGCGAATGACCGTGGTATAGGCATGAGCCAAGCTCATCCATGGCCGCCAGCGCTGGAGGCGATGTAGCTTGCATGTGCGAAATGGTTGCCAAGCAGACTGCTGCATAAGAGCGACAACCAGGCCAATCACGAGCCCAATGATTGTCGAGAAGACGGTGAGCAGGATGGTCACTTCTAGGCCGCGCCACAAGAATAGATAGCGCTCGTCGCCAAAGAGGATATCCCACACATTCATGGCCGGGCCACTCCGAAGTGTTTTTTGATGAGCTTATCGTAGCGGCCATCACGCTTCATTGCGGCAATGCTGGCGTTGACTTTAGTGAGTAGCTTGCTATTACCCTTTTTGATAGCAATGGCGTAGTCTTCGTGTGAGAGGTTGCGTGGCAAGGCAACGAGCTGCGGGTTCGTGGCGAGGTATTGCTGAGCTGGCCCATCATCCATAATGGCAGCGTCGATCCGCCGACTACTGAGCTCTTGCACGACACTAGCTGTCGATTGGAGCTGCACCACGTGTGCCCCGCGAATCTTGTGTGCCAGCGTATCGGCTGTAGTGCCAAGCTGTACGCCAATTCTCCTGCCAATGAGGTCATCACTGGTGGCAATTGTTGAGCCAGTCTTTGGCACAATTATCTTTTGCGCTGCAGTATAGTATGTGTGCGAAAACTCAGCATTCTTGCGTCGGTCTGGCGTGACAGTCATACCAGCTGCAATGAGGTCGATTCGCCCAGCCTGTAGTGCTGGCAAGAGACCATCAAAGGCGATCTCCTCAATTTGTAACGAACGGTTTGTATCCTTAGCAATCTCCCGCACAAGGTCAATATCAAAGCCAACGATCTCCTGTCCCTGCTTATATTCAAACGGCTTAAAGCCAGGATCGGTGCCCAACACGAGTGTTTTTTCCAGACCACTGCCGGCAGTCTTGGTGGTAGAGGCTGCTGGGCTCAGCTCGACATCCCAATACATATACCCTAACAAAATTACTACCATAGCAGCGAAACTCAGCCATGTAAGCCGTGTCAGTCTGCGTTGCCGACGAGTCGATTGTGCCATGCATATAAGTATAAGCGCTTTGCTAGACGGATGCAAGTACTTGTATTGTTCTATTTACCGCGTTATGATAAGAATATAAAAGCAACACATAAGGAGGCACCCTATGAATAGTCTTGCAAAATACAATCCATTTGAGGAATTGCGCGCATTGCAGCGGCAGCTGTTTGACAATCCCTTTACCACGACACTCAGCCAAGCTGTCGCAACTGATGTCTACACGGTAGATAATACACTGGTTGTTGAAGCACACGTGCCAAACTTTGCCGAGGAAGACCTCGATGTAAGCCTTGACAATGGTGCGCTCATCATCCGCGGCGAACGGCACGAAAAAACCAAGGACAAACAGCGGAACTACGTCGTTCGTGAGAGCAGCACAAGTTTCTGCCGTCGTGTACAGGTACCAGATGGTAGCGATGTTGAGCAGATTAAGGCCCATCTGGAGGACGGCATCTTGAGGGTAACGGTACCACTGAAGCCACTACCTGCGCCGCAAAAAATTGCCGTCAAGAAAATAGCCAAGCACGACAAGAAAACGAAAAAGTAGTACAAACCATAGCCTTGCGCCAACAAAAGCCGGCATATATGCCGGCTTTTGCGTACTATTCACTATTCCTTGCACTAAGACAAGATAATAAAACACCCCTGTAATAGAGGTGTTTTAATAGAGATGATACAAGAAGGCTTACTTACTGCGCTTCTCGATAATCTCCTGCGCGACGTTTGGTGGAACTTCCTCATAGTGGGCAAGTTCCATCGTGCTAGCAGCTCGGCCCTGCGACATCGAGCGGATGTCGCTGGTGTAGCCAAACATGTTTGCCAGTGGCACAATAGCCTTGACGAGCTTCGCGCCGCCCATCAAGTCTTCCATTGCCTCAATGCGGCCCCGGCGACTATTGAGGTCGCCAATGATATCACCCATGAATTCCTCAGGTGTTGTCACCTCAACCTTCATCACTGGCTCAAGCAAGACTGGGTTGGCCTTCTTGATACCTTCACGGGCAGCCAGGTGAGCAGCCAGATTGAAGGCGAGCTCGCTTGAGTCGACATCGTGGTAGCTTCCGTCGTACAAGGTCGCCTTGACGTCAACAACTGGATAACCGGCAATCACACCACCATCGAGTGTCTCCTTAATACCCTTCTGCACAGCCGGGCGGTACTCTTGTGGCACTACACCACCCTTGATTTCATCGAAGAATTCGTAGCCCTTGCCTGGCTCGTTCGGCTCAAAGCGCACCCAGACATCACCGTATTGGCCACGACCACCAGACTGCTTGGCATGCTTACCCTGCGCCTCAGCTGTACCCTTGATGGTCTCGCGGTAGGCGACTTGCGGCTCACCAACATTGGCCTCAACGTTAAACTCGCGCTTCATGCGGTCGATCAAAATCTCTAGGTGAAGCTCACCCATACCGCTCATGATAGTCTGGCCGGTCTCTTCATCGGTGTAGACACGGAAGGTTGGGTCTTCTTCAGCCAGGCGTTGCAAGGCAATACCCATCTTTTCTTGGTCGGCCTTAGTCTTGGGCTCCACCGCGATCGATACCGGTGGCTCAGGGAAGCTAATTGCCTCAAGAGCAATTGGGTGCGCTTGATCGCACAGGGTATGGCCCGTAAAGGTACCCTTCAGGCCCACCACAGCAGCAATGTCACCAGCGCCCACGCTGTCGATCTCTTCGCGCTTATCGGCATGCATCCGGACGATGCGCCCCACACGCTCCTTCTCACCCGTCGTTGTGTTGAGGACGTAGCTACCGGCAGTCAAGCGACCACTGTAGACACGGATGAAAATCAGCTTACCGACGAATGGGTCGGCAGCCAGCTTGAAGGCCAGTGCGGTCATTGGTTGCTTGTCATCGGGCTGGCGGCTCACTTCGTCGCCAGTCTTGGGGTTCTTACCCCAGATCTCGCCAACATCGAGCGGGCTTGGCAGGTAATCTACCATCAGGTCAAGCACCTTCTCGACGATCACACCGCGGCCATCGCCACCTGTCACCAAGAAGAAGTCACCAGCCAAGACACGCTGACGCAGCGCTGCCTTGAGCTCGTCAATAGTAATGGCATCCTCACCCTCGTCGAGGAACTTCATCATTAGGTCGTCATCGGCCTCAACGGCGTTCTCGACGAGCAGGCTGCGAGCTCGCTTTGCCTTGTCGAGCATATCAGCTGGGATCTCGCCCACCTTAAGCTCGTGGTCGGTGTAGTCATCATAGGTGTAGGCCTTCATGTCGATAAGATCAACCACACCACAGACATCCTTCTCAAAGCCAATAGGCAGGTGGATTGGGAAGGCCTGCTTGCTGAGGCGATTATGGATTGACTCGATCGACTTGTAGAAGTCACCACCAGTCTGGTTGATCTTGTTCACAAAGCAGATACGTGGCACACCGTATTTGTTGGCCTGACGCCATACGGTCTCACTCTGGGCTTCTACCCCCATCTTGCCATCAAAGACTGTCACCGCGCCGTCGAGCACCCGCAGACTGCGCTCTACCTCAGCGGTAAAGTCGATGTGCCCAGGGGTGTCAATGATGTTAATCTTGTGACCCTTCCAGAAGCAGGTCACCGCCGCAGAGGTAATGGTGATCCCGCGCTCTTTTTCTTGGCTCATCCAGTCGGTAGTAGCACCGTCACCATCGCCTTTCACTTCGCCAATCTTGTGGTTGATACCAGTGCGGTACAAAATACCTTCTGTCGTCGTCGTCTTACCGGCGTCGATATGGGCAATAATACCAATGTTACGAAAGTCCTTCAGAGGGACATTCTTGGGGGTTGCCATAGGGGGCTCCTTCTCTCCTTACGTGTTTTTTAGCATGAGTAATACAACTCTCAACGATTGATTATAGCATGGATTGAATGTGGGCGGTAGAGTAATTATCACCCCTGATGAGTCCATCTGCTCCTGCTAGCCAGGGAGCCGTTCGCCGTTTTTTGACCACACCCCGTAGCGGTCTGGCGCGGTGGTGCGCATTGCTTGAGGCACGGCATCGTACTCACCTGGTGGTAAGCCGCTTGTGTTGACATAGAGCAGCTTATATTCGGTTTGCTGAGCATTGGTGACATATAGGTAGGTGTTGCTAGTTGCATCAGTGGTACTACCCTGGGTGATACTAGGAATCGTGGTAATGTAGGTCGGCACTAATTGACGCAAGAATGTGGCACTATCGCGGCGCTGGTAAGTGGGGGTGGTGCTACCAGCAGTCTGAGCAACTGGGTATGCACCATTTTTGGTATAGTAGCGATCAAGCGCTTGGCGCATTGCTGTGAGGTCGGCCACGCGAGTCCGCCCCTGTGCACCGGCTTGGATACGTTGGTATGAGACGAGTGTCAATGTAGCAAGGATGGCAATAATAACGATCACAACAAGCAACTCTACCACGGTATAGCCAGCGTGTTTTTTCTGCATTAACCGATTTTTTATAGCGCTCATGCTTTGCATTATACGAAGTGCTGTGCGTTTGCGCAAGAGCCATTGCTGTCAACCTAGCTGGCAGTGTATAATGACACTATGCAACCACGTGGATCATCCTCCTCACCCCAGTACCGACGCTCTCGCCTGACGCCGCGCGGGTTAGCGATACGCTTTGCTCTGGCTGGTTTAGCGGTTATTGCCATCGCAGCAGGGATTATTTATCTCGCAACTCGGCCACATAAAGCCAAGAATACCGAGCAGCACACCGAGACAAAGACTGACCCGCGCGAGCAACTCACTGCCACCAAGACACTGGAGCGTGCTAAGAAATACTTCAAAGGGACAGAAGCTGTTAAGTCATCGCTATCAACGCCAGTTAAGGCAGAGGGCTTTCGCTTTTATTCTATCGCTACTGATCCAAGCAAAACCAAGAGTGCTGCCGCCACCCTACCCAAGGCTGAGGCTACGCGCAACGTTACCGCCCTAGAGCACATGCTCGACTATGATCAATTCACGCGCTATGTCGTGCAAGATGGTGATAAAGACGGCCCGTACCTCGCAGACTTTACGCGTAGCAATGGCGACGTAACGTGCCAGATTAGCAATACCCCACTTGACCCAAATGACCCGAAAAACAAAGAAACTCGCTTCGTTGAGTTCAAATGTCTTGATGCTGCCGATTATAAAGACCTCGCCAAGCAGCAAGCTCCTCTCTACAATGCCTACTCACCTGCCGCAAGTTCGAGTTATAACGTCGGCATTGTCGGCACTATGACGGTACGCGAAAGCAAGCTTGCAGGCTATCGCTTGGCAGAGATACCACTGGGTGGTGTCCAACCCGAGTCGCACCTCTTTAATTCGCAAGGGACGGCGCTGTTTTATCAATCGAGCGATGGGCGCTGGGTATTCTTCCAGATCCGCCAAAACGATATGCTTACATGTGATGTTTACAAAGTCCAGCTCCGCAACGCCAAGAAAGTCGACCTACGGCAAGTCTACGAAGGCGATAAATGCCGCGACCTCAGCAAAGGCGAAGTAGTGACAGTAGAAATGCCGAAGTATCAGTAGAGTCGCGAATCAGTGTGCATACTATAGACTAGCCAGCACTCGCTAGGGGTGGTTTGTGATGATATAGTTGTTAGGAAGTAGCATAACTCATATTACATAACCAGTGATTTATTGTATAATCAAAGCTAGTAAATCAACCAAGCCAATTTTCCGGAGGAAGTATGGAAACACAACTAAATGGCCCTATTACCAATTATATTGATCTAATCGGAAGAGGAATTGATGGAATACAGGAGCAGGTCGATACAGCAACGAATGGCTTGGCATGCGAGCCGTTAATTGAAGATACCGACGAAAGCTTCCTCGGTGCTGGTTCGACCGAATCGTACTGGTCGTATTACAATATGGGGCTCGAGTTACTTTGGCGTAACAATATTCTCGTATCACTGTCTATTTTTCTTCAAGATGACGGTTCTTACGAAGAGCCTTATATTCCATTTCCGCAGCAACTAATTGCTTCGTTGCCAAATGAAGCGACTATCGACGAGTTGGTTAGCGTATTTGGTCAGCCGGAATCTGAAGGTGGAATCGGTGGATGCAAAAACCTCCGATATATGATAAGTCCCGAAAAATACATTGTATTCTGCTTCAATGGTGAGAGCACCTTACGGTCAGTTCAGCTCGGCTTGACTCGTGTTTTGAGAAAGTAATTCTCAGCAAGCAAGAATAAATCTAGTAACATAGCACACTCAATGTATGATTATAAAAGAGTCCCACTCTCTCAAGTGGGGCTCTTTTGCTCTAGACCAGCTATTCCCTACAGCTCATCAGTCGCAATTGTCACTTCCGGCTCAGCCTCCTCAGCCTGGGCTTCGGCGACAAACTCATCATCCGGAGAGTCATTCTCCTCGAGCGGCAGGGGGTGTGCACCCGTACCAACCGGTACTTTGTTGCCGATGATGACGTTCTCCTTAAGACCCTTGAGGTGGTCGGCGCGGCCACTGGTGGCAGCGTTGATCAGCACGCGAGTCGTGTCTTGGAACGACGCAGCAGACAGCCAGCTATCACTCCAGATACTCACCTTGGTGATACCAAGCAGCAGCTGTGCATACTGAGCTGGCGTTTTGCCCTGGGCAACGAGTTCCTTGTTAGCATCAACCACAGATGCCTTGGAGATGATGTCGCCCATGACGAAGGTGCTATCACCTGGATCATCAATTTGCACCCGGCTGAACATCTGCCGGACGATGATCTCAAGGTGCTTGCCAGCCACATCCTGGCCCTGCGCAGCATAGATACGAAGCACTTCGTTGATGATGTAGCGCTGGGTTGCCTCTGTGCCCTTAAGGCGCATGAGGTCATGCAGGTTGAGCGAACCAAGTGTCAGGCGATCACCTGGCTCGACCATATCGCCCGGCTTAACGACGAGGTACATCGTGCCAGGAATCTCGTAGCGGACTGGTGCTGTAGCATTCCCTGTAAGGACAAGCGAATCACCAGTAGACTCAACCACTCCATCAAACGGTGCAGTAAGTGGCTGCGTGCCATCGTCGAATGACGCAATGACGTCGCCAACCTTGACCCTGCTGCCCGATTGTACCATCACCATGCGGCCATCGAGCGGCATACGCTCTACCTTACCTGCTTGCGGCGTGACCTGTACAACGTACTTCTTGCCATCTTCCCAAATATCGACCAAACCAGCGACTTCTGTGACGTAGGCCTGACCCTTTGGGTTACGTGCCTCAAAGAGCTCCTCGACACGTGGCAGACCCTGGGTGATGTCTGACCCGCCAACACCAGAGCTGTGGAAGGTATTAAGCGTCAGCTGCGTACCAGGCTCACCGACTGACTGAGCAGCAATGACACCAACTGGCTGCGAACCATCGACGAGCTGGCCAGTTGCCATGTCGATCCCGTAGCTCTTGCGTGGAATACCGTGCAAGTTCTTGGTAGAGAGGACAGACTGGATACGTACTTGGTCGATCGACTGATCTGCCTCGATGGCGTTGGCAATCTCACGTGTAATGAGCTGGTCGCGGTCGAGGTGGCCCGGCACTGCCTCAGCGGTGTAGCGGCCAAACAAGCGGTTGCCAAACTCGATCATTGTCTCCTCAGACTCATTGCGGTAGATGGTGAAGCCATCGTCGTCACCCTCTTCGTCCTCAACGGTAAAGACATCCTGCGAGACGTCGACCAAGCGACGCGTGAGATAGCCAGAGTCGGCCGTCTTGAGGGCGGTATCGATAAGCCCCTTGCGAGCACCACGCGTTGCCACGAAGGCTTCCAAGCTCGATAGCCCCCGCTTGAAGTTGCTGCGGACTGGCAGCTCAATCTCGCGGTTGGCGGCATCCACCTGGATACCGATCATCGCACTAGCCAGCTTAATATTGTTGACGCTACCACGAGCACCAGAGTTCACCATTGTTGCAACAGAGGTGTCCATGTGGGCCAATTGGCTGCGTAAGAAGTCTTCTACCTTGCGGTCGACGGTGCGCCAGTTGTTGACGGTCAATGTGTAGCGCTCATCCTCGGTAATGAGCCCTTGATCGAGCTGCTCCGAGATCGCAGCAGAACGTGCGTCACCCTCAGCCACGAAGTCGGCAATTTCGTCGAAGCTGAGATAGTCTTCCATACCAGTCGACACCGCAGCAGTGGTGGCAAAGCGGAAGGCCAAGCCCTTCATGCGGTCAGCAGTGATAGCAGTCTCAGCCGCGCCATAGCGCTCGAAGATCTGACCAAGCACTCGCTTGAGCTCTTTCTTGGTCTGGACGTTGTTGTTGTAAGGGAAGTCCTCTGGCAGGATCTCGTTAAAGAAGACACGCCCCAGGGTAGTCGTCCGGATTTCACCCTTAGCCCGGATACGAATTGGGCTCTGCAGGTGGAGCTTGCCCATGTCGTAGGCGAGCTCAGCAGCCCGGCTGTCGGCAAAGACAGCGACAGTATCAGTCTGAGCCGAAGGCTTCTCGTATGTGAGGTAGTAGTTACCGAGCACCACGTCCTGGTCGATACTGAGGACAGGGCTGCCGTCGGCAGGCTTAAGCAGGTTATTGACGGCACTCATCAGCTCGCGTGCTTCGGCCTGTGCCTCGGCACTGAGCGGCAAGTGAACAGCCATCTGGTCGCCATCATAGTCGGCATTAAAGCCGTTAGCGACGAGTGGGTGAAGCTGGATCGCCTTACCCTCAACCAGCTTTGGCTGGAAGGCTTGGATACTCAAGCGGTGCAGTGATGGCGCGCGGTTGAGCAGAACATACTTGCCCTTGATTACCTCATCCAATGCATCCCACACAACCGCTTCACCTGCCTCGATTAGGCGCGTTGCACTACGGATGTTGTGGGCGTAATCGCCCTTGATGAGCCAGCTGATGACAAATGGCTTGAAGAGCTCAATTGCCATCTGCTTTGGCAAGCCACACTGGTGAATCTTGAGCTTCGGGCCCACCACGATAACCGAACGGCCTGAGTAGTCGACGCGCTTACCCAGCAAGTTCTGGCGGAAGCGCCCTTGCTTACCCTTAAGCATATCGCTAATGCTCTTAAGGCGGCGGCGCCCACCAGTTGCGTTGACAGCGCGGCCACCACGAGCAGCCGAGTTGTCAATCAGACTATCGACCGCTTCTTGCAGCATACGCTTCTCGTTGCGCTGAATTACCTCTGGTGCGTTGAGCTCGATGAGCTTCTTGAGACGGTTATTACGGTTGATGACGCGGCGGTAGAGGTCGTTGAGGTCACTCGTCGCAAAGCGTCCACCGCTCAGGGCTACCATTGGCCGCAGGTCTGGTGGAATGACTGGCAAAACTGTCATACACAGGCTTGATGGCTTAATGCCTGCCGCTTGCATACCCTCAAGCACCTTAAGGCGCTTCAGTAGCTTCTTCTCGCGTTGACCACGCGCGCCTTCGGCTTCTTCTTGCAGATCGGCGATGAGTGCATCGAGGTCGATATCATCAAGGAGCGCCTTGAGTGCATCACCACCCATACCAACTTTTACGAGCTCCTCATACTCTTCGGGGAGGTTACGGTAGTCGGTATCGCTTAGGAGGGCGCGCTTTTGTAGGCTCTCAAGCTGAGCTTTCTTTTGGCTGTAGGTTGCCTCGAGCTCTTCGTATTCGCGTGTTTGCTGCTCGGCAAGAGCTTTCACGTCTGCCCCATCAGCTTCAGCTTCACGCTGAAAGCGAATCTTGATGGCAGCCCGTGCCGCCTCAGTCTCAGCCTCAAGGTCAGTCAAATAAGCGTCGCGTGTTTCAGCGTCGACGTCGAGAATGACATAGGTAGCAAAGTAGGCAATCTTCTCGAGATTGCGCACCGTAATGCCTAGCAAGAGGCTCATCGCACTGGGTGTGCCGCGCATAAACCAAATGTGCGCAACAGGGGTGGCCAAGCTAATGTGCCCCATCCGCTCGCGACGCACGATCGACTTGGTGACGAGTTCACCATTCTTATCTACTGCAGCTTCGCGGCTGCGCACACCCTTGAGCTTGCTGTCGTGTGGGTTGATATCTTTGACTGGGCCAAAAATACGCTCACAAAACAGGCCATCACGCTCAGGCTTCTGGGTTCGATAGTTAATCGTCTCCGGCTTGGTGACTTCGCCGTAGCTCCACTTGAGGATATCCTCGGGGCTGGCGACGGCCAAGCGTACCGCATCAAAATTGGCGATATCGTGATCTGTTACCACGTGGGACATCTTAGGCTTCCTCCTCGCTTAGGTTTTCTACTGTGTCAATATCTTGGACGGACATACCGCTGTCATCGGCGATCACGCCAATGCCGTCGGATTCATCAAGATAGGTTGCTTCGTCATCGCTCTCGTCAGATGGGACGGTTTTATCGGCAGGGCCCGCAGCAGCAATGACATGCTCGGCATCGACCGACTCGTCAGACTCATCAAGCAGGTCAACACGCAGACCCAAACCTTGCAGCTCCTTGACAAGCACGTTAAAGCTCTCAGGCAGCTTTGGCCCAGCAATTGGCTCATCCTTGATGATTGCCTCGTAGGCTTTGGCACGGCCATATACGTCGTCTGATTTAATTGTCAGCATCTCCTGTAGAGTAGTTGCCGCACCGTAAGCTTCGAGTGCCCAGACCTCCATCTCTCCGAGGCGCTGACCACCATTTTGAGCCTTACCACCAAGTGGCTGCTGAGTCACCATAGTGTATGGGCCGGTGCTGCGGGCGTGGATCTTGTCGCTTACCATGTGGTGGAGTTTGATCATATGCATCACGCCGACCGTTGTACGCTCCTCGAATGGCTCACCGCTCAGGCCATCGTAGAGTTGGCTCTTGCCGTCGCGCGCAATGCCAGCCTTTTCAAGCTCATCCTTGATGGTATCGGCTGGCACACCGTTGAACGGCGGCGTGGCAACCTTGTAGCCGAGTGCTCGTGCAGCCATACCGAGATGCGTCTCAAAGAGCTGGCCAAGGTTCATACGGCTTGGCACACCAAGCGGGTTGAGGATGACATCAACAGGAGTACCATCAGCCAGGTATGGCATATCCTCTACCGCCATAACGCGGGCGCATACACCCTTGTTACCATGGCGGCCAGCCACCTTGTCGCCAACACCAATCTTACGCAATTGGGCGACAAAGATCTGAATTTGCATCAATACACCCGTCTTGAGCTCGTGGCCATTCTCGCGGCTAAATACCTTGACGCCAACAACTTTACCGCCACCAGCATTGTTCATGCGTTGGCTGGTGTCGCGCACATCCTTGGCCTTTTCACCAAAGATTGCACGCAGCAAGCGCTCCTCACTACTGAGCTCTTGCTCACCCTTTGGTGTAATCTTTCCAACCAAGACATCACCCGCCTTGACCTCAGAGCCAATCTGTACAATACCACTCTCATCCAAGTGGCGAAGGCTGTCCTCGCTCACATTTGGAATATCGCGTGTCACGATCTCTGGACCAAGCTTTGTCTCGCGTACCTCAACAGTGTAGTCCTTGATGTTGATGCTGGTAAGGGTATCATCTTCTACCAAGCGACGGCTCAAAATCACCGCGTCGTCCATGTTATAGCCACCCCACGGCATAAAGGCTACCAGCAAGTCCTTACCGAGGGCAAGCTCACCATCGGCAATGGACGCACCCTCGATGAGAGTGTCACCCTTCGCAACGGTTTGGCCGCGGCTAACCCGGACTTTTTGGTTAATACAACGATCGTCATTGCTCTTGGCAAAGTGGATCAGGTCGTAGCGCTTGACGCCATCAGCATAGCGCACCTCGACTGCTTCGCCATCAGCCCGAATCACTTCGCCATCAGCCTCGGCCGTCACAAGCTGGCTCGAGTTGCGCGCCACCTCGTGCTCAATACCAGTGCCAACCGTTGGCGACTCTGGCTGCAAAAGCGGCACTGCCTGGCGCTGCATGTTAGAGCCAGTCAAGCTGCGGTCAATACGGTTCTTCTCGATAAATGGCACGAGGCTCGCGGTCGACCCAAGGATCTGCTTGTGTGCAGCGTCCATGAAAGTGACTTCGCTGGTATCTACCTGCCCTGGCTGGAGGAACTTGCGCGCACTGACGCGATCGCGCACGAAGGTACCATCCTCATTAAGGCGAGCACCAGCATCGGCAATCACCTCAGTTACTTCTTGCGAGGCATCGAGGTAGACGATTTCATCAGTCACGCGGCCATCAACTACCTTGAGATATGGTGTCTCAATAAAGCCGTATTCGTTGATACGTGCATAGGTAGCGAGGTTAAGCACCAGACCAATGTTAGCACCCTCTGGTGTCTCCACCGAGCAAATCCGGCCATAGTGAGTGGGGTGAGCATCGCGCACCTCAAAGCCAGCCCGCTCACGGCTCAAACCACCAGGTCCCATCGAGCTCAGGCGTCGCTTGTGGCTCAGCTCGGATAGCGGGTTTACTTCATCAAGCAGCTGGCTCAGCTGGCTGCTAGCAAAGAACTCGCGCACTGCTGCCACTACCGGGCGAGCATTAATCAGCTGGCTTGGCGTAACTGTCTCGAGGTCGCTCATACTCATGCGATCCATTGCATTGCGCTGCATCCGGAGCATACCAACGCGGAACTGGCGCGCTACTAGCTCGCCAACCAGTTTCACACGGCGATTGCTCAGCGAGTCGATATCATCAGCTGGCTCTTGTGTGTTGTTGAGGCGGATGATTTCACGCAAGACACCAATCAAATCACTCATCTGCAGTGTGCGATATTCGGCCGTATTAGGCACATCAACACCCAGGCGCTGGTTGATCTTGTAGCGGCCAACGCGGCTGTAGTCGAAACGCTTAAAGTCGAAGAACATACGCTCAATCATCTGACGAGCGTTCTCTACCGTAGCGAGATCACCTGGGCGCAAGCGACGGTAGACCTCAATCAGTGCTTCGTTAATGCCGTGCGCTGGATCCTTCTCAAGGGTGGCTTCGATGTATTTCATCTCACCGGTGTCGATATCAGCAAAGGCCTCGCGAATGGCCGACACCTTGCTCATACCAAGAGCACGCAGCAAGGTGGTAGCGGCAATTTTGCGGCGGCGATCGATCTTCACATAGATTGCACCCGATGGGCTCGTCTCAAACTCGAGCCATGCTCCACGGCCCGGGATCATCTTAGCGCCATAGAGATTGCGCCCTGCCACGCGGTCAGCACTAAATAGTACACCAGCACTCCGAATCAGCTGGCTTACCACCACACGCTCTGTTCCATTAATGATAAACGTTGCGCGCTCAGTCATCCAAGGGTAATCACCCATGTAGATGCTCTGTTCCTTGACTTCGCCAGTCGTCTTATTGATAAGCTCAACGGTGGCTTGTAGTGGTGCGTCGAAGGTTAGGTTGTTTTCTTTCGCAAACTGCTCTGTATGCTTGGGCTCGCCAAAGGCATAATCCTTAAAGCGCAGCTCGAGCTTCTGGCCAGTGTAGTCTTCGATTGGGTTGAGCTCAGCGAAAATTTCGCTCAAGCCCGTCTCGACGAAGTCCTTCCAGGATTCTTCTTGGTGAGCCAGCAAGTCGGGTACTGCCAGCGCGGTGTCATTGCTGGTAAAAAACACACGCGATGGAGCAGTTGTTGCCGTGGTAGGTGTAGGCATATAAACTCCTCTTGAATTATTGTTATCTATCCGCACGTGTAAGGACTCCAAACCCTGCTCGTGCATTTGTTGTGGCACCGAAGCTTTACTCAATATAAGTTTTCGCACACTAAAACGCCACGCCACCGGCGTAGTCCGCACCTAACCCATATTACACAACCTTCATTAATTTTTGATTGTAGCAGATCGCGCCTTACTCCGTCAAGTGACAAGGCCTCAATTTTTATAGACCGCTTGAATAGTATCGTAACACACTGTAACGCATTTCTTTGTCATACTACGGCGCGTCAGGTTAATAATACACTCCTTTATAACCGGTGTAAGCTATTTGATCCAAAGCCATTAACATAATAGAAGAAGCGGCCGGTCTTGGCGGAAACACACAGTCTTTGAACTGGAGACTGCCAAAAGGCGCATTTGGCACTTGTGTCGCGTAGGATGCTTTCGCCATAATGTCGAAGTGAATCGTTTTTATACCACACTGTGTCGCCAGCTGGTATCGGCTGTGTATAGGTTTGTGCTTGCGCAGCTGATATCCATCCACTACACTCTTTCCCAACCGTACAGCGGATAAATGGTTGCTGTGCAAGCAGGCGGTTGCGGTCATCCTGCGAAGTAATCGTCCCATACACACCACCATCAGCGTACGCATCCCACGAAATTACACCATCCGACGAGAACGTAGCAGCCCGTGCTAGCATAGCACCTTCGACGAGCTGCGATTTCATCAGGGAGGCAGCGCTTTGACGGTTCTTGTAGAATATACTCACGGCTACAACGGTCAAAAGCATTAGCATAACCGTTAGCCATACTATCACTGTTACCCGACGTGGGCGATAATGCATAATACGCCGGAAACGTAAGGGTTTTTGGCTTGATTTAGGTTCGGAGCTAGTATCTGTACTACGTGATATCATATCTATATGATACCATAAAGTTGCTACGAACGCTGTGTTATTTTTTGTATGCGAGCACCAATCACTTCATCAGCCAGGCCATACGCCACGGCATCTGCGGCACTCAGCCAGTAGTCACGCTCCATGTCAGCCTTGATTTTATCGAGTTTTTGGCCAGTGTTGTCCGCCATAATGGTGACCAGTCGCTCCTTGAGGGCGATACTCTCGCGTAAGCTAATTTCTTGGTCTGTTACTTTGCCGCGCGTACCACTGCTAGGCTGGTGGATCATCACTCGAGCATTAGGCAAGACAAAGCGTTTACCCTTCGCACCGCTACTAAGCAAGAAGGCACCCATGCTTGCCTGCAGACCAATACCAATCGTCTGCACATCTGGCGCGATGTATTGCATAGTATCGTAGATTGCGAGGCCGTCATACACACTGCCACCAGGGCTATTGATATAGAGCTGGATGTCTTTGTCTGGATTTTCATTGGCAAGATGGAGAAGCTGCGCGACAACGACATTGGCTGTCATCTCAGTCACTTCTTCGCCGAGGAAGATAATGCGATCCTCGAGCAAACGTGAGTATATATCATAGCCACGCTCACCATCACGTGTGCGGACAATGACGTTGGGCACTAGGTAATCATTCGGTTTCATCATAGTACTATTGTAACGAGAAAATTAGCACTCGTCAATATAGAGTGCTAATTTCTGCTATGCGAGCTGTATTATCTGCTACTTCTTAGTATTCTGCGCCACCAGCCAGTCAATCGTCTTCTCCGTTAAGAGGCGGTTGGCAATCTCGTGCTGCACCTCTGGCTCATCAAAGCGTGCCACCATAGTTGCATCATTGGCGTACTGTTGCTTGAAGGCACTGATGCGCTCTTGTAGCTCCTCTGCTGTGGCTTCGATCTTCTCGGCCTTGCTCAACTCAGCCAGGACAAGCCCAGCCTTAATGCGCTCATCGGCCGCTGGCTTAGCCTCCTTCTCAATCCACTCGTCTTTGTCTTTATATTCCTTCTCGGCAAGGTACTGCTCAAGGGTGCGACCGCGGTGAGCAAGGTTTTGCACTAAGTCTTGTTCGATCGAGCGAAGCTGGTCAGCTCGCAATACCTCTGGAATGGCTACCATGCTGGCATCGGCCAGCTGCTTGACGGCTACGTCGCGTAGCTCGTCATCTGCTTCACGCTGCTTTTGCGCAGTAATTTCCTTCTCGATATCTTTCTTGAGGTCATCAATAGAAGTAAATGGCCCAACCTTCGCCGCAAACTCATCAGTCAGCTTAGGCAATGTCACTTTCTTGACCTTCTTGACGGTCGTATCAAAGACGACTGCTTGCCCGGCTAGTTCGCTCGCATGGTAGTCCTTCGGAAAGGTGAGTTCAACCGCCTTCGTTTCACCAGCCTTGAGGCCAATCAATGCCTCTTCGAAGCCTGGAATGAATGACTTACTGCCGAGCACAAGTGGATAATCTTTCCCGGTGCCACCAGCAAAAGGCGTACCATCGCGCTTACCAACAAAGTCAATTGTCACTTCATCGCCGTCCTGAGCTGCTTCATCAGTGTCCGTACGCTCGGCCATGCTGTGGCGAATCCGGTCAAGAATCTCCGTTACTTCTTCTGGCGTAACGGTTATCTTCGCTGGCTTGAGCTTGAGTTTCTTATAGTCGCCGAGAGTGATCGTGGGCATAACCTCTGCCTCAGCAGTAAATTCCAACTCACTACCAGGCACAAACTTCTTAATCTCCACTTCTGGGCGCTCAAGCACCTGCACGTCACTCTCGAGGAAGGCTGCAGCAACTGCTTTGCTCAGGGCGTTATTAAGCGTCTCCTCGGCGAGGTGTTCTGGATTGGTATTCTTTGCAACCAACTCGAGTGGGGCATGACACTTGCGGAAACCATCAACTTTAGTCGTCTTGGCGAGTTTACGCAAAGCAACCTGGCGAGCTGCCTCCAGTTCGTCTGCACCGACGGTAATCGTGGCGCGTACTTTGGTGTCTGATAGGTGGTCTAGTGTCGTCTTCATAGTTGGTTATTGTATCATATGTCGCTGGCAGTGTGAAATAGGCATGCGACAGACCCAAATATGCATGTGTATATATGCTGTTTCGCAAGACGAGCAAAATGGGAAGCTAACAGAGATGAGCTATAGCTATCATAGAGATGCACATGGTGATACTACGATAAATCAAAGTCATCATCTTCACTGCGCGATGGCTGACGACGGTAATCCTTAACGGCACTAACGACGCGCTCCAGGCTGAGCTTTTGCTCCTCGCTCGTCGCAATGTTCTTGAGGGTGTATATCTCGTTCTCCAGCTCATCCTCACCAACAAAGAGGAAATATGGGATCTGTTTCTTGATCGCTGCCTTGAGCTGCTTGTCTAGTTTGCGGCCAGTGAAATCGACTTCCACATTGACGTCCTCATCACGCAGGTCGTCCGCTAGCTCTAGCGCACCGCGCATTGCCCCGCCAAGGACGATCATATAAATATCGGTTGTGGAGCTAAACTCTGGTAGCAGCTGATGCGCCTCGAGAAAGAGCTGCATCATTGATAGGCCCGGTGCAAAGCCGACCGCACTGATAGGCTCAGCGCCAAACATCCCTACTAAGCCATCATAGCGCCCACCACCAAAGAGCGAACGGTTATTATCTGGATGAGTGTCGAAGAACTCAAACACTGTACCCGTGTAATAGTCCAACCCACGCATGAGCGTGATATCGAAGATGGCATTCGTCACGCCACTACGCTCAAGTAGTGTAAAGAGCCGCTGCACATCGCGCACCGCCTCACTATCGCGAATCGATTCGGGGAGATCGGCCATAGTACGGGCTGTCAAGAGCTGAGCAATCCGTTGTAAGCCGACCGGTGCTGCTGCCTCACCAAAGATCTCAATCGCCTGGTCGCGAAAGGCCTGTGGTGGAATCTTGTTCTTACGATCAAACAGCCGGATCATCAGCTGAGCCTGCACAGCATCGAGCTCGAGAAACTGCGCCATCATAAGGTTGATCAACTGGCGATTGTTGATGCGAATAGTGTACATGTCGTCCGTCGCGCCAAAGGCCTTCATGATACGGCTACCAAGTGCGATGATCTCGGCCTCGGCCTGCATGTTATCGACACCAAAGATATCGACATTCATCTGCCAAAATTCACGCTCGCGCCCCCGTTGTGGTCGCTCATAGCGCATAAACTGGGCAATACTAAACCAACGCGCTGGATAGGCGATCTCTTGGCGGTGCTTGGCGATCATCCGGCTAACACTCGGCGTCATCTCGGGCCGGATCGCTACCTGTCGATCGCCACGATCAATAAACTGATACGTCTGGTCATTCACTAACTCGTCACCACTCTTGGCGGCATACACTTCGACTGGCTCAAGCAGTGGTGCATCGTATTCTTCGTAGCCGTAGCTCTTGGCGACGTGACGCCAGGTTTGAAAGATGTATTTGCGCACGCGAAGATCTTCCGGATACCAATCCCGCGCCCCCCGATATGATTCCGATGAAAGTTTTGTCATAGTTACTGCTATTTTTGCATAAACGGCATGGAAAAACAAGCCCTTGGCCGAATTCACTGCTCTATAGCGCCACGCAGCGCTACATACTCCTTCGCTACCGTATATTTGAAAAGGAGTAAAGAGAGTAGAATCTCTACTCCTGATCTGGGTACAACCGATGCTGCTGCACCCAGGCATACATCGCGATACCCGCTGCTACGCCGACATTGAGGCTACGTGTACTGCCAAATTGCTCAATTGCAACAATACCCGTAGCCCGCTCAAGCAGCTCGGGACGAATACCAGGCCCCTCTGCCCCAAACAAAAGCACGGCACTACGCGGCAGCGCGACCGAGTGAAGTGGCTGCGAACCGGCAACATTATCGACCGCAATGAGTGGCCGGTCAGCAATAGCTTGCAAGAAATCTTCAACCGTTTGGTGATAATGCACGTGCAGATATGTATCCGTCATCATCGCACCACGCTTATTCCACTGCCGCCGACCAATGATATGGACATGCCGCACCCCAAAGGCATTGGCACTGCGGACGATCGTCCCCATGTTGAAATCGCGCACGACATTATCAATCGCAATATGAAGTGCCGAGCCATGCTCATCAAGATCGGCAACGATCGCTTGGTGAGGCAGCCCTTTATAGCAGTCTACCACATTGCGACGGTCGACCAATGTAGAGGTGGGCTCTATAGTATTCATTGGTGATATTATGCTGCTATTCCTATGGTATCAGTATTATTTTCTTCGACGGATTGCTGCGCCATGCCACTGACCTCGCGAATAGTGCGGATATCATCTTCGGTAAGCTCACCATGCGCTGGTTGCCCTGTGCGTGGTGATACAGCAAGACCATACAGCATGCGACTTGCGGTATCCAGCGTAAGGTCCTCGCTCGATCGCGTGGCAATTGCGGCCAGTGCCCCAACCATCCGTCGGCGCACCTCAGCATGCTGCTCATCTTCAGTTTCGCCCGAGTTGGCAGTGCCGCATCGTTCTCGGATTTCTTCGATTTTTTGTTGTATCCAATCTGCTTTATCGAATTTTTGAGACGATGAATGGATAGAGGTCATGTCATTACTCCTTGTATAATGTAAAAATAGCGGCAGACCCGCCACAGTTTATTTACCTGATTGTACCACAAAACTCTTTACGCAGGGCCAAAATTCGTATACAATACACGGTAAGAGCCTGCGGTGTGTATTATCTGCGGATGTGGCGGAATTGGTAGACGCGCTAGCTTCAGGTGCTAGTGCCCTGCGGGGCGTGGAGGTTCAAGTCCTCTCATCCGTACCAACAAGCTCTTACCCGAACCCACCCCAGTCGAAACAGGCTGGGATGCGGTTTCAGATGATGAACAGCGCTCACCCACCAGGGTGGGCGTTGTTCGTGTTGTGGAGCTCGTGGGCTCATCGTCAGCGGCGGGCGGTGTGGTCGGGGTGTCAGGCTGAGCCGCGTGCTGCAGGTGGTGCGCGTGGGCGGCGGCGTGCAGGCTGGGGCTGGCCAGCTGGTCGAAGGGTGGGACGAGCAGAGCGCTGAGGCGAGCACCGGAGCCCGTATCGGCGAGGTGGACGGGGCGCGGCATCAGGGTTGGCGCGTCAGCATCAGCTCCTCCTCCCCCGCTGGCATCGCTCATTCCTTCTTCTTCTCCGGCGCTGTACTGCTCATCGTGTGCGCCCACGTCCTCGCCCGGCTGCTTGCCGCTGTCGGTCGCGCCATCGCCTGTGCTAGGCAGGATGACCCGCCCGTCCTCATCGACGAGTGGGTTCACCAGCACGCGCTCGAAGAAGACTTGGTTGAGCAGCTTCTTTAGGTGGGCGGGTGCTGCCGTGTAGAGGCGGTGGCAGTCTTCGAGGAGGTCAAGGGCCTGAGTGAGGTGCTGGCGGACTTCGGCGGCATCGGCCTTGTAGGCAGCTAGCTGGCGCTCAATCTGGTTCAGCTCGGTGGAGAGCTTGGCTTGTTCCTCTTTGAGCAGGTCAAGGGGGATGGCTCCTTCGTAGTGGGCGTGGAGGAGACGACGTCGTCTGTCCTCGATGTTGGTGCGCCTGGTGGTGAGGGAGCGCACTGCCTTATCCTTCTCCCCTTCTATCTGGCTTAGCTCGTCGTGGAGGTAGTGCTCGATCTGCGTTCTGTCTGCTGCGCTGAGCTGGATGGTTCGGTAGAGGTCACTCATCCGCTCTTCGACGACGTCGATGAGGACGGCGGTGAAGGCGCAGTCGTGGAGGCGGCAGCGGCGGGCGCAGACGAAGTAACTATAACCGTAATATAATCAGGTGAAGGATGCTAAAACGAGTTACTTAAAATAGAGCAGTTTGTAGAGGAGTTTCACCTTCGCTCACGTCCGTAAAGACGACACTCCGTCCAACGAGGGGCTTTATATCTAGCAAATAATTACTCAAGTGACCATGCTAAATTAAGCACTGGCCAATTGCATAAGGTCCGTCAATGAGGCTCCATGACATCGAACCAGCAGGCAGGATGCGACATTCTTCAGACTTCTGTTTCAGGTTGACGATCGTCGGCAGCATATCGCACCAAATCGTGCCTGAAACTGAGACATCCCAGTTATCTGTAACTAGCTGAGAAATAGCATGAAGATCAGCCGCTACCTGTTCTACAGAAGGTAGCGTCGAGATAAGATTGGTCTTCAAATTGCCGCAAACTGTCTGCGTGATACCATGAGCGTGCGATATTCTAGATTCCAGTTGACGGATAGCTATTCCGTCAGGACGGCTCGCAATCCTCATAGCTGCCAACGCGCCCTGTTCGTACCAACGGGCCGGATAGCGTGATCGTGCAGCTGTACCAACTTTTACAACCCCACCTCCAAAAGCAGCCAAATAGAGGTAATGCTCTTGGGATACGTAGCTGCGTAGTTGTGGCGGCACAGCATTCAGGTATTTAGTGTTGTGTAGCGCTACGAAACCTTCTTGAAACTGACAAGACCGACATTGATGTCCTTTGGTCACCTGAGCGGCATGCGGGCAAGGAGTATGTGCTCCAGTAGTGCCATAAGAAAAGTCATAACAGCCAGTGCAGTGCCGTTCGCCCCTCTGTGATATTGGGATTCCGGCGGACAAGTTGATCGCAGTAACGACACCATTACGGATGATCTCGTAATGAGGATTACCGTTATTTTTCCACGTTATTCCGCAAAATATATCCATGTCTGTCACTTCTTTACAAGACCGTATCAATATATGCTGTTCACATAATATACCATTATAGTGATGGTTAGCACGAAAATTGTCTGCTACTATAGAAAAAGGAGACTCAACATGCAAGAAATTACAGCACTATATAACTCTTCCCTCGCCGCTTACAACCGTTTAGCACCGACGTATGGTTTGAAGGATGGTGTTGAGATTATCAATGAAGACCTCGCGCGTTCGTTTATTGCAATGCTTCCACCGCATGGCCGAGTTCTTGACCTAGGTTGTGGGCCAGGCCAGTATAGTCGGTATTTTGCCTCACAAGGCTATGACGTCGAAGCAGTTGACAATAGCCCAGCAATGATAGAAGAGTTACATCGTCGAGGAGCATCAACAAAAATAACGGCTCGATGCCTTGACATGAGACAACTAGATTATAATGACAGCTTCGTTGGTGCGTTTGCCCTTGCCAGTCTCATACATCTTAGGCAAGAAGACCTTCCCGCCGTTCTTGCGTCAATCCGTACCGCCCTTGTCCCTGGTGGTGCATTTCTCGCAAACTTTGCTATATCCGATCAAGGGCTCCGCTTTGAGCGTTTAACAGCCACCGATTACGCGCAGTCTGGGCGATTCTTTCAGCATTACAAGACAATAGACATCCCGCGTCGTATGCTCGAGGAGGCTGGGTTCCGTATCGACCGAATCGATATCCGTATCGTGCGCCCGATACTCAGTGATGGGACCCGAGGGCATACTGAGTGGGCGAATTTTATGGGAGTACGGATAACGGATTAACTCATCATTTCTGCAGTTATATTGTATAATGCAGTTACTATGCCTGCTCGTTTTCTTCATCGCCACAAACGTCTCACCTTTACTCTAGTCGTCATTGTGTGCTTAACACTATTTCTCAATTATGGCCCGTGGAGCGCTCGAGGTACTTTTGCGCGTATCGTGACGGATGAGGTGACGCAGCGCGTCGATATCACCTACGACTCAGGCAATACAATGCATTATTTGGGCCTTCATGCTGACCCCGACGGGACCGTAATTGGGCGCATCCGCCCCACACCTGGCCAAGGAACAATATCCTTGCCGGAGTGGGTGTTTCGAGACTGCCCACGTGGCTGTAGCCGTTGGGAATCATCAGAAGACCAGTCTGCTCATGCTGGTCTGACGCGTGCTTATGATGTAGACAATGCCGTTGGCGGTAACTTCTTTCATCTCCCAACGTTTGGGCAACCAACTGCTCGCGACCTTTTTCTGCAAGCTATTGCGCCTGATGCCCGCTGTATAACGCGCTCTCGGGGAGGTGTTGGAAGTTTCGATGTAGTGTGTATAAATCAGAAGACTGGTGCTTTTTTGTATCGGTTGTCCGAAATATCATCAACCCACAACGACTAACCCCTCGACTGCAGCATTGTGTTAATGAGTTAAATAATAACTAATGTGTGAAGCTCTACCCCACCAGGATTTACCAAAGCAGCCTGAAAACGACCTACTGCTTTGAAACACTTCCGCAAAAAACGACACGGAAGCTTAGCCGGACGACCAGTCAATACCCAAAAGTATTGGGCGTCTCGCGATAGATGTAGCTTCAAACTACAAGGTAATGGCTAGGCTCTCATCATTTTGTGGGGATATTAAGGAATTGGTCAGTCTAAAAATAAAGAGGGTTGTGAGCGCCTACTCCGTTTTTGTTGATCCAACTATATCATCACATAAAACAGCCATAAATACTCTAGCCCTTATCTTTGATCATTACTTTCCTGTTTTGATCTCACAAGAATTATACCAACGATACCAACAAGCAACAGTACTGTACCGCTAACGTAATCTGAATATACTTCAGGCCATGGCCGCACTATCGAGTATGGTATTAGTTTTCGAGTCACAATAGGCTCGAGAATTGCCCCGATCGGCAGGATAAACCAGAATATACGCGATGGCTTTTTTGGCAAAGCTGCAATCCAGCCACATATGCCCAGTGGTGCACATAGCACAAGAGCAGCAATAAACCAAAATGAATTCGCCATAAATATCGTAGAGCCATACACCCCAATAAGATAGCCGATACCGTAATGGAGTAGCAGTGTGAGTTCTGCAATAGCAGCGCCACTGATCGCCGCTTTTACCAAGCTTTGAGATCTCCACCCTGCCAAGAATGGCAACACTGCCCAGACGATACCTGCATTAAATAACTTACTAAATATCTTGCGGATACAAGAGTATAGCTGCAACTGCCCTTCCATTTCTTGTGGGAAGTAGATATTACTGACAAGCGATAGTATCGCTAATGCAAGGGATAGGAGAATGACAGTCAGGTATTTATGGCGAAATGTATGCATGATTTGATCATAGGGAATTATTGAGTTGCCGTCAATCTGCATTATCAATACGACATCTAACAATACTGACGCCGTATTCCTCAAGAAGAACTGTCAGTCTCCGAAACGCTGTATCTAACAGAACGCCAATTTTTGCTTGGTTGTTTCCAGACGCCGTTAGTGTCACACCAATTCTTCCACCTTCTTGACGAATTGGACGAGTCTTTACGTACACGTCCACGAATTCACGAGTCAGTACAGCAGATGCTTCTGCAAGGACCGACTCATCATTTGTACTCGTCATGATCGTCATCGTTCTTAAAAATCCGCTACCGAGGCGGCGTTCCAAAATACCGGATGCATGCCTACTAACTATCGCGCGAACCTCTGCAGGAACACCCGGAAGACACAGAACAGACATCGTATCATCTACATCAATAACGACCGCTGGTGCAGCGCCAACCGGATTATAGATTGGCACTGCCCCGGTGGGCAGCAAAGCCATCTTTTTGCGAGCATTCCTTGCTGATGCAGACACATCCCGCTCAACTATTCCTTGTGACTCCAAGTCAGAATATCGTTTCTGGATATATTCGATTGCAGTTTGATTAATCTCGAGCGGCAACTCGAGGGCGCGAGCAACTGACTCAACAGTTCGGTCATCAATCGTCGGGCCAAGACCTCCGATGGTAAAAATCAAGTCTGGCTCCGTACGTATGCAATATGCCAACGCGTCTTGTATTGCAACTGGGTCATCGTGTACCGTAACTACCGTCGTAACCAGCGCACCGCGACCAGCAATTTGTGTACAAAGCCAGTGAGAATTAGTATCGAGCGTACTTCCGTTAAGCACCTCGTCGCCTATTGTGATGATAGCTCCTCGCCTGCGAGGCATATGTACACCTCCTCTTTTCTATTACATTAAATGGCTAACTGCTGTGTCGTATTTTTGAGTATCACTAAATCGGAAATACTCTAATCATTCATTGAACTCTGATGGTATACACAGGTAACCCTGTCGCTCAAATTATTGATTATCTGTCGATCTGCAACACCCATCACCTCTTGCATTCAGCGCCACCCATCATTATCGGGAGCATAATCACCCATTGTTAATTCATCAATCAGGTTGCACATCATGCATTGCACCATCTTCATTCGAAGCTGTGGGAGGTACTTGAGCTTGTTCCTCCGCTTTTGCTGTTTGCTGTTCGGCAGCAATTTGTGCTCGCACTTGGCGTTCAATCTCGTGCCGAAGCTGCTGCTCATTCTGTACTAGTGTATTTGGTTGTGCAGGTTGGAGGTAGCGCTGTACCTTCTCTAGATGTACCAAAATAGGCGTTACTATTAAACCAAATACAGTGAGTATACCAAAAACTATCAAAAAACGTAGCGTACTTGACGTATCTCGCACATTAAACCATACCATACTCAAACATGCCATACTTAAAAGACTAGCGCAAGTAACCGTCATCATTTTCATTCCTATGATAAAAGAGTTTTTGTTGGCGTATGACAAAATCTTTGTACTTAATGTAATGAGTAGTGTAATAATTAACGCTGTGAGTGTAAGCTTCGTCGCAACTGAGAGGAAGTCACTGCATGTTCGTGCTTGAGCGCGACCTTCGTAATCATAGCTAGTATAGTCATTATAATCGTAATTATATTCCTCGCTATAATGCCTATTGTATCGATTCCTTGTGCTGATAGAGGGCCGACAAAAACCAAGGATCCGATAGAGGTTCCACTGGAGGGCAAACGCACCAACAAACCACTGAGCGTTGAAGATAATTGATATGATAGATAGAATTTTTATAACTATTCGGTTATCGGCAAGTCGTGATATATTGCTCATGGCAATCAATGATGCGATTGCAGCACAGAATGTCGTCAATAGGATTCGCCAATCAACTTCTTGTGATAGTGCTGCAAGAATCCCGAGAAGCGCGCACAATGTTAGTAAGCTGATTGACAGATAGAGCAGGATGCTTCGCAGTTGTGCTAGAGGATAGGATTGTTTCATGGCATTATCATACACCATTTACTATCTATGTCAACTCACTTTAGTTATTTAATACACCACCCCAGCTGGCAACGTTGCTGGCACCGCTGGTGACGCATCCTCAATCGACGCGCATGGGTATGAGCAGTAGTCAACCGACAGGAAGCCAGCTGATCGGTAATTGCCACTAGCCTTCGCTCCGCCAAATGGAGCCGCAGTCGTTGCGCCAGTCAGTGGCTGATTCCAGTTAATGATGCCTGCTTTTGTTTGCTGGTAGAATGCTTCGTATTGTGCACGCTCGCGAGTAACAATGCCAGCAGCAAGGCCAAACTGTGTTGCGTTTGCTTGGGTAATTGCTTCGGCCAGGGTCTGCACTGTCGACACCTGAAGGAGTGGTCCAAAGATCTCTTCATCTGGTAATAGCACACCAGTGACATCGATCAACCCAGGACTAACAAAGTTGTCGCCAAGCGTCGGGATTGGTTCAGCAGGAACGAGAACACGTGCGCCAGCTGAGACGGCAGCATGGTACTTGTCAAAGAAATGACGAACCGCCCCATAGTCAACCAACGGACCCATGAAAGGTGCTGGATTGGTATCAAACTGATTACCAACGACAATACTCTCAACCGCTTGCCGAAGTGCAGGAATAAATTCGTCTGCAATCGCTCTATTGACGATAAGCCGCCGTGCCGATGAGCAGCGTTGGCCGCTTGAAATATAGCCAGACTGCACCGCAATGTGCACTGCGAGGCGTACATCATCATAGTCCCAGATGACAAGTGGGCTATTGCCACCCATTTCGAGGGCGCAGATCTTGTCTGGTGCACCAGCAAGCTGCTTTTCGATCGACACGCCAGCCGCTCGACTACCGATGAAAAGGACGCCGTTTACCTGAGGGCGTGCAATGAGCTTCTGTGCTACGTCTCCATCGCCATGAATTACCTGAAGCACCCCATCTGGCAGTCCAGCCTGTTGCCAGAGTTGCGCGTAGTACTCACCAGCATATGGCACTTTCTCACTTGGTTTGAAAATCACAGCATTGCCAGCAAGAAGAGCAGGCATGACATGGCTATTTGGCATGCTCATTGGGAAGTTGTATGGCCCCAGCACTGCCATAACACCATGAGGTCGATAACGCGTCACCGACTGGCGTCCATTGACTTGTTTCGTAACTGTCTGAGCCCGTTGATCATAGGCGTCGAAGACCGCCTGTACTTTATTACCAAGTGATTTGACTTCAGTGCGTGCTTCCCAGAGTGGCTTACCATTATCCTGCGAAATAATTCGTGCAGCATCTTCGCTATGTGTCGTTACTTGATCGGCAAAGGCTCGGATTATATCTTTGCGTGCATCAAGCGGTGTCGTCTCCCATGTGTGCTGTGCGCGTGTTGCGACAGAAACAGCCCGTGCGATTGTAGCGTCATCCGCAAGACTTCCAGACCAGATTGGTTCGTTGGTGGCAGGGTTACGGGATATTATGCGTTGATCGACACTCATGTTCATTAACCTCTTTCTTCCTCTATTTTATTGAGGCACGACAAAGAAATCAATTGCTATAGATGGCAGATACACTTCCCCGCAACGCTTTATTGCCAATCCACCGTATATTCATTGCGTAACATTGCAGTAATTGTGCGAGCTTGTAGGGTGGTTTTTGTCCCAGGATTAAGAATGCCGTGAGGGTCGAAGAGCTGTTTGATTTGCTGGTAGAGGGCTGTAAGGTCTGGGTTTTGCGCAGCGCGCACAAAACGAGTTTTGAGCCGACCCTCACCACCACTCATCACCAAATGGCCGTCGTATAGCGCAAGCAGCTTGGCGAGTTCGTCATAGAGCTTGAAGATTTTTTGCTTATCGCTCACTTTACGCAGCGAGAGACGTGGATAAATACCATAAAGATTCAGGCTAGGATGGCCAGCGAGAGGTAGCGGTAACTGCAGTGCGCGCGCCAGTGGTGCTAAAGCTCGTATAAACTCTTCAAAGCGCTGTGGCGGCACATAAAATCCCTCGAATAAGCGCGGTGCCCCAACATGTGCGGCATCGGGCCAGCGATAGTTATCAAGCGCAGTAAACCCCACCGCAATATCATCGTCATCATTATCCTCTGCGATTGAAACGGTAGTATCGCCCACTAATTGCAGTTGCTCAAGCTTAGCCTGCTTGCGAGCACGCGTCCGGTTATTAAAATCATCAAGCGTCACGAGCAAAACTGCCTGTGGCGTAAACTGCTGGGCAGCCGCTTCGTAAAAAGCATATTTTTTGCCATCACGGCGGAGTTGCTCAAAAATCGCTGCATCAATATATTCAAGTCGAGCAGGCTGCAAAGCATCAATCGTGTCAATCGCTGCTCGTGCATCCTCTCCACTACGAAACACTAAAGCCCCCATTGTCTGTCGAAAGCTAAAAAACTCCGTCTTAAGAATTAGCTCATCAATAATACCGAGCGTCCCCTCACTTCCAATTAACAACGGTCCCAGGTCAAACGTCCCGTCCGGTTGCTTAACTCGCGCAATACCACTGTAACCAGAAGCGTCATTGGGATCAATCTGCTCGATCAACGATGCATTATCAGCGATAATCGCGTCGACACCACGATAGATATCACCTTCAAGCCCAGGCAAATCCTTGCGTCGACTTAGCTCGCGCCGTGAGAGACGCTCTGTCTGCATAACGTCGCCGTTGGCAAGCACGACTTCAAGCTGATCGATTGCCTCAGCAAAGTCAGTCGTACGACTCAATGTTGTTCCACGGACACCTGCCGCCAGAACACCACCGACTGTACCCCGTTGGTTAGCTAGTGGCCCAACACCAGCACCCTGCATACTCAGTGCTACAGTCAGGTTATGCGCCAGCACACCTGGCTGAACACGAACTCGCTGCGATTTGCCATCATATTCAAAGATCGTGTCGAGAGCTGTCGTATCGAGCAGTATCCCCTGCCCTACAGCACCGCCCAGCGCACCACAGCCAGCGCCGCGTGTAACGACTGGTATGGTGTGGCCTTTTTCGGCCATTTGCCAGGCAAAACGGGTGATCTTGCGAATATCACTCACAACGCGCGGCACTACCACGAGTTCTGGCGTTGCCGCTAGAATACCGGCATCTGCACTGACTGACGCACGCCAATCGGCCCGAGTCGAAACAGACCCGGTAATATGACTGCGTAAATAATTTGCAATTTTACTCACACTTCCCCCGTTAGCTTACTGCTTATACTATAGCACAGGGCAGCGCATTTACACCAGGTGCGGTACAATAAAAATGTGAACTTATCGACACAGCTCTCTCAAATCAAAGGCGTTGGGCCAAAAACAGCTGAGCAACTAGCTCAGGCTGGGCTCTTGACTGTCAATGATCTCGTCATGTTTTTGCCACGCAAGCACGATGATTTTACTGCAGCGAGCTCAATCGCAACACTGACACCAGGCAATGTGACGATCACGGCGCGCTGCGAATCAATCAGCACGCGTACGGTGCGGCGTGGTCTCCGCATTACCACAGCAGTACTGGCAGATAGCTCGGGCAAGCTCAACGCCGTGTGGTTTAACCAGCCGTATCGAGTACAGCAGCTTGCGAGTGGGGATGAATGTTACTTTCGGGGACAATTTGAGTATAAGAATGGCCGCTACCAACTCACCAACCCAAGTGCCGAGCGCGTCAAAGAGCTTGTCCATCATGACACCAACCTGCTGCCCATCTACCACGCAGTACACGGCCTCAAAAGCCAACTGGTGCGCAAACTACTCACTGAGCTACGACCACTGATAACAATGCTGCCCGAGACACTCCCCTCGCACATTGTTGCACGCGAAGGCTTAATGAGCCGGAGCGAGGCGCTACTTGCGATGCATTTCCCTACCACATCAGAGGGTATCGTAAGAGCACGCCAGCGCTTTGCCTTTGAGGAACTCTTTAGCTTGCTGCTTGCTAGTCAGCTCAATCGCCAGGCGCATGCTCAGCTCCAGGGCTATGTCATACCGTTTGAGCAAGCTATTGTGAAGTCATTTGTGAGTGCTCTACCCTTTACTCTCACAGACGACCAACGCCGAGCAGCCTGGGATATCCTGCAAGACTTTCAGCGTAGTACACCAATGAATCGCCTCCTCCAAGGTGACGTGGGTAGTGGCAAAACAGTGGTCGCTGGCCTGGCCGCTCGCCAGGCTGCCAGTGCTGGCTACCAAACCGCCTTGATGGCACCGACAGAGATTCTTGCCCGTCAGCACGCCGCCACGCTCGATGCATTACTTACGCCCTTTGGCATCAAAGTTGGGCTGCTGACTGGCAGCGTGACCGGTGCTACGCGTAGTGAGCTTGTGCAGCGAATTGCACGCGGCGAGGTAGATGTCGTAGTAGGAACGCACGCACTCATCCAAGACTCGGTGAATTTTGCACGGCTTGGCTTTGTGGTAATCGACGAGCAGCATCGCTTTGGCGTGACGCAGCGCCAGAAGCTCCTTGATAAATCCAGCCATATGCCACACCTACTTGCTATGACAGCGACACCGATTCCTCGCAGCCTTGCCCTAACCGTCTATGGTGAGCTCGATATTAGCATTATTAGCCAGCGCCCAGCGGGTCGCCAGCCGATCATTACCAAAATTATTTCTCCCGCCTCGCGCCCAGCCCTGTACCAACGCGTCACGAAGGAGCTCGAGGCCGGCAACCAAGCCTATGTCGTCTGCAGCCTCATCGATGACAACCCAGACAATGACGCGCGCAGTGTTGAAGCAACCGTACGTCATCTCAAGAGTAGCACCTTAGGCCGGTGGCGAATTGGCTTGCTTCATGGCAAGATGAAGCCTGCCGACAAAGAACGGGTAATGCAAGAGTTTCACCAGCATGCGTATGATATTCTTGTGAGTACCACAGTAGTAGAAGTTGGTGTTGATGTGCCAAATGCGACAGTAATGATGATCGAGGATGCCGAGCGATTTGGTCTTGCCCAGCTCCACCAGCTGCGTGGCCGAGTGGGACGTGGCGCACGCCAGAGCTACTGCTATCTTTTGCTTAATAACCACAGCAAGCCGAGCCAGCGTCTGCGCGAGGTGGAGGCTTCTAGCGACGGCTTTCACTTAGCAGAAGTCGACATGCAGCTCCGCGGCCCGGGCGAAATTTACGGCAAAGCTCAGCATGGCGCGCTCAATCTGCGCATTGCGAGCCTAGCTGACAGCAAGGCAATCGCCCGAGCCCAAAAAGCAGCTCAAACCTTTATCGCGAGAGGTGATTCACTCGAACACTACCCGGAGCTCCAGGCAGCCGTGCAACGCAATCAACGACTCACGACACTTAATTAAGCTGAGGTAATCTTAACTATTTTAATTCTACCTTTTTCATTCTCTCCGTTCTCACCCATTTAGGGTTGGGAATGTCATTTTAGAGTATTTCGCCCACATTCCAAACCTTCTCCTTATAGTAAATTTTCATCATTTCATCTAATGAAGTGCAGCTGCTGTCATTACATAAAGTCATCAAATCTATATAGTGTGAAGAATACTAGGTATACGTAGTATTTTCGGAGAAGAAACGCAAGAGCGGGTGGACAAGCAAAATCAATCAGACCTCTCCTGCTCGCATAACATCAGCTCACTACACCTCACTGAGTAGCATGGAATACCATCAAAATAACGAAACGTGGATAATCTCGACAAAACACATCCATAGTAACGATTCAGCCACGCCAAAATCTGCTATACTATATGAGATATGTACAGTGGAACAACCTTTCGAGACCAGTCGGGGCACTTGGTTGGTGTTCATCAGCGAATCGACCAGCTCGCACGGCGCGACCTTGGCCAGATGTGCAGCCACCATGTCGCCATTCTTCACTTCCCAAGCTCGCGCGACATTCTCCATTTCGAGGGCAATAATGGTCCCGACGGTATCAAACGCAAAAGCCCTAGCGTCGATGAACCCTGGCACTACATCGACCCTACCAAGCCAGACGACCGCGACCTCGTCGTTATGATTCTCGATCATCATTACAATCTTGTTCAAGCACTACGCCAAAATAACACAGTGCGTGCCGCCTTTGAGGCAGCGTGGATGTCGCACGCTATCGTCGATGGCCTCACGCCGGCTCATCACTATCCACTAAGTGATAAAATTGAGGAACTCTGGGGTCGTCCCAAAGAGGAGCGCCTTACTGTCTTAGATAAGAACTTCATTCACGGGACGACGGGGCTCGATACCATCAACAAAAACTGGGAATACTGGGGGGCGAAAGGCGTCTTTGCAACGCATATTCTCTTCGAGCTTGGCGTGGCCGCCTCGATGCGCACTGCCCGTTTTGCAGACACCTGCCCATCGCCCGAGTGGGTAGCTGAGGCTGAGCAACTCGGTCTGGAGACAGTCTTTTTGCGAGCAGTGCAGCGGGTGTATGCACTTGATATGTATCACACTTTTTGGCGTAATGGCTGGACGACGGGCTTAGCCTTGCAGACGCGCAATGAGCTCATCCCAGAGATTATTCGCACTGTTACCTTCGCGTGGTACAGTGCACTATGTGAGGCTTATCCATTATGAAAGTCCGAGTAATTACGGGACGCTATGGCGGACGTTGGCTCGATGCACCAGATAATCGCCGTACCCATCCAATGGGCGAGCGAGTGCGCAATGCGCTGTTTAATTCGCTTGGCGATGCAGTGCAGGATGCCCGCGTCCTCGATGTCTTTGCTGGCACTGGTGCAGTTGGTCTAGAGGCGTTGAGCCGTGGAGCTTGCCAGGCAGTGTTTGTCGAGCGTGATCGCCTCGCCTTTACCATCCTCTGTAAGAATATCGCAGCGCTTGGTGCTAATTCATCTGCCACTGCAATCAAAGCTGGCGTCGGCCCATGGCTTGGCACCTACCGTGGCGAAACGTTTGATATCATCTTTGCCGACCCACCCTACCACGATCTCCAGCTTACAACAGTTAGCCGACTTTTTACCCTTCTCAAACCAGGCGGATTTATGGTATTATCACATACAGGAATAGGTGAGGGGCCAAAATTAGCAAACGACATTGTTGTGGTGGACAATCGTAGTTATGGAAACGCACACCTCACCTTTTTCCGCCGAGCTGATGGACGCAGCTAAGGTTGCAGATACACCAGCTCATTTGGTATAATAACCTTGCTATGCGGATGTGGTGGAATTGGTAGACACGCATGCCTTAGGAGCATGTGCCCTCGTGGCGTGAAGGTTCAAATCCTTTCATCCGCACCAACTATCATGGGTTTGTTTTGTTGCCGTTTCTTGCGGCACTTTTTTATAATTTTCAGCATGGAGCTTTCTTTTTTGCATCCTTCCTCAAGAATTCTATAGAAGTGTTCTATTTCTCAAATATAATTTTACACTAAGAATAAAATCTATTGAGCGTAATAAATGCTTGATAGCCCCAACAGACGAAACAAGCAAGATAATAACCTAAACTTATTGATACATTAAAGGAGAAGTAATGAGCCAACAGTTAGAACGAGAGCGCACATTCCTCGCAAAAGAGCTGCCACAAGAAATCAAAGCAACCAAGCCAATTCGCATTGTTGATATTTATATCCCAGACACGCCAGCGCATTCTCACCTTCGGCTCAGACAAAACGGCAAAACATATGAAATCACCAAGAAGACCTCCGTTGCAGCAGGTGATGCGTCCGAGCACATTGAGCAAACCATCCCTTTGACAGAGGAAGAATTCGCAGCACTCTCACATTGCAGTGCAAAGCGCGTCGCAAAGGACCGCTACCGCGTCGTGATCGATGGCACACTCGCCGAAATTGATATATTTATCGAGGATCTGGCTGGGCTTGTGCTGATAGATTTTGAGTTTAGCACAGAAGCCGAGAAGGATGATTTTACTCCACCAGACATTACCCTTGCCGACGTCACACAGGAGGATTTCATCGCTGGAGGTCTGCTCGCCGGCAAGACATATGACACCATTGCACCAGAGCTTGCGCGGTTTTGTTATAAAAAGCTTAATAGAGAGTAGTCCTTAGTTTATTCGGCACTCACTATAAAAAATACGCACCCAGTAGGGTGAGTATTTTTATATACTGCAAGTTTTCGCTCTTTTGGTCAGTGTATGAAAGTAAAGGTTTTTACTCCGTTACACCCAAAACCCCATCTAGAGCATAGGCGGTTGTTTCCCAGCCATTGACGGCAATGCTGTCGATGCCCATCGCGCGGACTGGGTAGTCGTTGCCGCCTTCTTCGATCTTATCGCCAAAGAAGAGGACTTCGCTTTTTTCTAAGCCATTAGCCTCAAGTAGCTTCTTCATGCCATAGGCTTTGTCGATGCCAGGACGGGTAATGTCGGTGCTGGTAGTGCCACCAATCCGTACTTCGAGGCCAGGCAGTTGTGCCGCCACTTTGTCGCGATAGACTGGCCGAACATCCTTGTATTTCTCTGCCCAAGCGTATTTTTCCTCCGGAGTGGCCTGCTGGCCAAGGGCCGATATGGTGATCTGGCTCTGGCGATCCTCGATAATCTCACCTGCTGGGTGCTCACACCAGATCCCCATCTCCCGTGCAGTCGACTCAAGCACATTCACAATTTGCGCCTTTTGCTCGTCCGTCAGATCCTCGGCATACTGCAGTTGCCATTCGCCTGCGTGCGGGTCGAAGCGATAATAGCGCGTACCACACGTCGGCATAGCGTGAAACTTGCCCAGCAGCTCGGGCGACACATCAAGGCGGCTAGTCACCTGCTTTTGGATCTGCTTGAAGTCTCCACCAGTGATGACACACACATCATACTTCTCCAGCAAGCGCCCGAGTAGAGCCGCCATCCGGTCGCTCACGGGGGACTTCGTTACTGCTAGCGTATCGTCTAGATCAAATGCAATCAGTTTTTTCATGACAAATTCTCCTCTTGTAGCTAATAATGTGCCATTATCATACCATAAAATATGGCAAATACATAATGAAATAACCAGTCGCGAACATTCTACTGGACATAGCCATCGAGAACACCCGTCTATCGCACAAGCACGAAGCTATTCTTGCCTTTTTTGATCAAGCTTGGGCTGGTGGCTGGTTGGTCGCTGGTGATTTTTGCACCATCAAGGCTAATGGCATTGTTTTTGATGAAGCGGCGTGCTTCGCCATTGCTGGCGCAAACACCAGCCTCCACCAGAGCGGTCACCACTGATTGAGGCGAGACAGTGGGGATCTCGTTAGCCAGCGCATCAAGATCTTCCTCACGCAGCGTCGATAGATCATTGTCGCCAAAGAGCACACTGGTCACTCGCTCCACACTCTCGCGGCGCTCATGGCCGTGGACGATATTGGTTACTTCTCGCGCTAGAGTCTTTTGCAGGGTGCGCGCGCCAGGGTTAGCGCGATGAGTGTCGATTAATGTTTCGATAGTTGCTTGATCAAGCAACGTGTAGATCTTGATCAAGTCTTCGCTCGTCTCGTCATCGCAGTTGAGCCAAAATTGGTAGAATTTGTATGGACTCGTCAGCGCTGGGTCAAGCCAGACTGCACCACCCTCCGACTTGCCGAATTTCACCCCCGTCTGCTTATTAATCACCAGCGGTGCCGTCAAGACATGGGCTTCGCCACCCTCGAGCTTACGAATGAGCGATACACCTGTCACGCTATTACCCCATTGGTCAGCACCAGCCAATTGCAGCGTCGCACCCTTCTCGCGGTACAGGTGCAAGAAGTCATAGCCTTGAATCAATGCATAACTAAATTCACCATAGCTAATACCTGCCCCGCCTTCGCCGATCCGTTGCTGCACAAAATCGCGGTCGAGTAGCTGCGTCATACTCACGTGCTTACCGATCTGGTGCAAAAAATCGACATAATTAACGTGAGCAAACCAATCGGCATTATTGACTACCGCAAAATCCTGGCCACGAAATATCTGTCGAAATTGCGCCGTCAAGCCCTCAACACTACGTGCTACCGTTTCAGCATTGCGGAGATCGCGCTCTTGCTTTTTACCGTCTGGGTCGCCAATCATCCCGGTTGCACCTCCCACAAGCAACAGTGGCGTGTGTCCATAGTCGATGAAGTGCCGGCATAGCATCATGACAGCCAAGTTGCCAATCGTCATGCTTGGTGCACTCGGGTCAACGCCGATGTAGAAAGTGCGCGGTTCATTGATGTCATTCACATTAGCGAACGTCGTTTGATTGATAAATCCGCGCCAGGTTAATTCTTCTGCTAAGGTCATATATCCTCCACTCTTGCTCTTTCTTATACTCGTGTATTGCTATTTATTTTAGCACGAAATAGGAGTCACGCGGCGGGAAAGACTAGCCCTACCCACCCACATAATGCTATAATGCGAAAGAATATCGTGTGTTAGAGGAATAAGAGATCGTGGTTAAAAATAATTTATCACATCGAGTTAGCGTCTACTCCAATCTTGCAGCCAAGCGCCGCACCAAAAAAGACGCCGAAGCCCGCCGCAAAGCGGAGTACTTGGCAAGCCTACCCAAGCAACCTCTCAAGCGGCTACTCTATCGGATGCATCCACGCCGGGTGGCACAATTTTTATTTAGCAAACGTGGTGCTTATGCCATCCTCAAGGTAGTTGGCGGTTTCTTCCTCGTGCTCGCCCTCATTATTGCTGGGCTCTTCACCTATTACCGCAAAGATCTCGATGCAATTCGCCCAGGCGAGATAGACAAGCGCGTCCAGACCACCGTTACCAAATACCTTGATCGTAGTGGTCAACTCCTCTGGGAAGACAAAGGTAGCGGCGACTACAAGCTTGTGGTTGACGGTGACCAGATTAGCGATTACGTCAAGAAGGCGACAATTGCTGTGGAGGACCGCGATTTTTACAACCACCACGGTATCAGTCTGGCTGGTATTTCTCGCGCATTCTTGAGTAACTCACAGGGTAATGCTGTGCAGGGTGGCTCAACACTGACGCAGCAGCTTGTTAAGCAAGCCTTCTTTGAGAAGAGTGAAATCGAAAAACGCGGCCTCGATGGCGTGCCACGCAAAATCAAAGAGGTTATTCTCTCGATTGAGGTTGAGCGTATGTACAACAAAGATCAAATCCTTAACCTCTACCTCAACGAAGCATCGTATGGTGGCCGCCGCAATGGTGTTGAATCGGCTGCGCGTACCTACTTCCAAAAAGCAGCCAAAGACCTAACGCTAGCCGAATCAGCACTGCTAGCTGCCATCCCTAACAGTCCGGGACTCTACAATCCTTACAACACTGCTGGTAATACTGCTCTTATTGCACGCCAGCACAAGGTGCTCGACAACATGGTAGATATGAATTACATTACTAAAGCACAAGCAGCAGAAGCTAAAAAAGTAGCTGTTCTCGATACCGTTAAACCCTTGGCCGATCAATTAGCCGATATCAAAGCACCGCACTTCGTCCTGATGGTGCGCGACCAGCTCGAAAAAGAACTGGGTAAGTCAACAGTCGGCAAAGGCGGTCTCACCGTTACAACCACGCTTGACTCGACACTCCAAGGTAAGCTTGAGGGCCGAATGGAGAGTATGTTTAATGGCAAACTCACGAACTCCAACTGCGGCAACACCAACTGCGCGACCTACGCTGGCTTTACCAACGGCGCAGCCGCTATCGAAGATAATAAATCTGGTCAGATCATAGCACTGGTCGGGAGCCGTGGCTTTAACCACGCTGGTTACGGGCAAGACAATGCCGCTACCGCCTTTATCCAGCCTGGTTCGTCCATCAAGCCACTGGTCTACGCCCAGCTCTTCCAAAACAAGGGCAATGGCAAGACTAACTACGGGAGCGGCTCTGTCCTCTCCGACTCAAAAATCAGCTTTGGTAGTTGGACACCGCAAAACGCCGATGGTAAGTTCCAAAACAACATTAACCTCCGCCAAGCTCTCGCTCGCTCACGCAATATCCCCGCCATCAAGGCCATGCAAGAGAACGAGCGTAACAAACGCGGCAGTACCTGGCAAACCATTCGCGATATGGGCGACAGCGCTTACTGCACTCAAGGTGCGGACTCCCAAGCTGGTTTATCAAGCGCTATCGGGAGCTGTGGTACACGCCTCGTCGACCATGTCAATGCCATCGCATCTTTGGCGCGGATGGGTACCTACACCCCGCAATCAACCGTTCTCAAAGTAACCAACAGTACTGGTCAAGTCCTTAAGCAGTACACGGCCTCTACAAAGCAGGTGATCGACCAGCAAGCCGCCTACATCGTCAATGATATCCTCGGTGACTCCAGTGCGCGAGCCAACCTTGGTGGTGGGCAAGACTACATGCCACAAATGAATCGCCTCAAGGCGAAGACAGCTGTCAAGACCGGTACATCAAACTCCGAGATCAATGGCAAGGTGGTAGCAAAGGATATTTGGACAGTCGGCTACACACCGACACTATCGATGGCGGTTTGGCTGGGCAACTCTGACACGTCACCACTACGCAACGGTAATTCACTCATCCCCGCTATGCTGCTCGACTACACTATGGCCGATGCCACGCAATACTATGTTAGCCAAAACAAAGCTTCGTACAGTGATTGGTTCTCTGCACCTAGTGGTATCCAGCGAATCAACAATGAAGTCTACCCATCGTATTACAATAAAAACTCCAACCGCAGTAGCAACACAATGTCATTCGATCGGGTATCTAAGAAAAAGGCCACAAGCTGCACACCAGAGTCAGCTCGCGTTGACATCCCTGTCACTCGGTCAAAGGACTCGTCAGGTAAAGAGACTGTCTCAGCTCAAGATGGCTATGATGCGACCAGTAATGACGATACTCATCGCTGTACCGACTCCAAACCAAGTGTTTCCGTCGCCGTAAGCTCGAGTGGGCAATCGGCGACGGTATACTACCGGCAGGGTAGTCACCCACTCCAACAGTTAGAGGTGAAGGTAGGTGACCAGCTCGTTGGTACGCGCCACGTCAGTAGCGATGGCGACACCAACGTCTCTATCCCCTCCTCTGCTGGCAAAAATTTCACTGTGACTGCCACACTGACAGACAGCGTATACTACAGTGACAAAAACACCGCTCACGGTCAACGAACGAGCTAGTGTGCTTTCTCAAAGCGATCATTTACCCCTGGGCTATATGCGCAGGTTTTTTTATGATGGAGACTTTGTTACTCTCCTAAGAATTGCACGAGTACTTGCGCCCTTTTGGTTGCATTGCTTAGGAACTAGCGGCTATGCGGCAAACAATAAAGGTTCCACCACCCTCACCAACTGCCGATGCAACTCCGGCGCTCCCGCCAGCCAGGTGAAGTTCTCGTGAGAGCGATTCAGGGCGTCGTGGTAATCCATGGAGTTACCGGCAATATCGGTATAGACGCCGCCTGCTTCCTCAATGATGATCTGCTGCGCGACGTTGTCCCAGATCTTGCTCGTTTGATTGGCGCAGGCACCATAGGCACCCTTTGCAACCATTGCTTGGTCGACGACACTATTAGACGAGCGGAGATTACGGATCGAGAGGATGATGGTACCAAGTAACTCAGCCTCGCGCTTTGTCCGGGCTGGATCCTCAGGGTGGCCGTCAATACCATACGCAACGAGACTATTGGCAAGGTCGGTTTCACGTGAGACATGGATTTTCTGGCCATTACACCAGGCACCTACACCCTTAGTCGCAACGTAAAGTTCGCCAAAGGCAGGCAGGGCTATTCCACCAGCCACTGGTGTGTCGTGATCAAGCAACCCCAGCATAATGCCATACTGTGGTAGCCCCACCGCAAAGTTGCTCGTCCCATCGATCGGGTCAACCACCCAGGTGCAGTGCGACCCGTTATCGACACAGCCCAATTCCTCATCGATAATATTATGATCAGGATATGCTGTGCGGATTGCATCCGTCAGGAAATGGCCGATCTCCAGGTCGGTCTCTGTCAGGACTTGATTGCAATCTCCCGCTTTGACCGAATGAGAGAGATTGCCAAAGTTTGCGGCTGCAATCTTCGCGGCGGCGGTGAGGGTGGTGGTGAGAAAGTCTCGATAGGTATGCATAATTGCTTCCCCTTTCATGGCATTACTACTATCAGTATAACACCCTGAGAATCCCGTATCAAAAATTAAACAATATCTCTTTACTATCTGCTAGCTTCGCAACAACGCTAATCCGTCTGCTTTTTTACCAAATCAAGCAGCGCCGCTTCGTGGTCAACACGGCGACGTGATGATGAGCGAGTGGTTCGTTTTTTGGAGGCAGCTTGCTTAGCTACCTGTGAGGTGCGGCTCGTTGTTGATTGCTTGGTATATCTGGATTGAGGGGATGAAGCAGCCTGCGGAGATTTCGGAGTTGTAGCGGCTCGCGCGCGAGAGGTACGCTTGGCTAGCTGCTTTGGTTGTGGTTGCTCTGCTGGCTTTGTTTTCTCATGGGCCACACGTGCCGTTCGCTGAGGCTGGCTTGAGGCTAGCTGGTCATTTTTCTTATCTGCTTTTTCTGCTGGAGCTGTGGTAGCGCGGGTCCGCGCTGGTTGGCGAGAGCGCAAAGTCTTTGCTGGTTTGGGCTGAGTAGATGGTTGAGTAGCCGACTCTTCTTGCGCTGCTGCTTTTCCTGATGATGCTTCAACTGAGCGCGCTTTGGCTGGCTGAACTACTGGCTTTTTGACGAGCTTGGCAAAGATCATCTTACCTGCAGCGGTCTGAAGGTTGCGAATAATCTCCACTTCACAGGTGCGGCCCAGCTGGCTGCTGGCTTGCTCTACAACAACCATTGTGCCATCTGGCAAATGCCCAACCGCCTGATGAGCATCCTGTCCCTTCTGAAGGAGCGCTAGTGTCAGGTGCTCACCAGGTAAATGTGCCATCCGGATGCTTTGCGCCAGCTCATTCATGTTGAGCACGCCAATCCCTTCCACAGCGGCGACTTTGTTAAGGTTATAATCGATCGTAAGCAGCCATGCGCCATGCTGCTTAGCTAGGCTCAGCAATCGCTCATCAACTCCCTCGCGTGCTTTGCTGCCATCCTGCAAGAGCTCTACCTCAACTTCGTCCATTGCCTGCAATTCCGTCACAACGTCAAGGCCATAACGCGCGCGAGCTCGCTTGTCGCTGTCGGCATGATCTGCCAAAAATTGCAGCTCGCCCACCACACTACGGGGGATCACCAGCGTGTCACCAATAAATCCTGTTTTGGCAACGGCCGTAATGCGACCGTCCATTAGCACCGACGTATCGACTAACAATGCTCGCCCTTTTGTTTTGAGTGTGTTACGCGGCAATCGAGCCAGAAGATAACTGACTTCGCCAAGGATAATAAGTGTGATGATAAGCAACACAATAGTAGATAATTGCATGTTGTTCCTTTTGTTATGTTTTTAGATAGGTAATGAGTGCGCTGCGGATATCGCGCACATCATGAACAAAGGGCGTCTTAAGGCCAGAATGCGGAGCAATTGCTTTGGTGAAGCCGAGTTTTTGCGCCTCGGCAATGCGCCGCTCGGCCGCTTGGGCACTACGTACTTCACCGCCAAGACCCACCTCGCCAAACACTACTACGCCATCATCAAGGCGTCGACCAGCAGCAGCACTAGCAATTGCCATGACAACGGCTAAGTCGGCCGCCCGATCAGCCAGTTTGAGTCCACCGACAACGTTGATGTAGATATCTTTATCGGATAATTGCAATTTGGTGCGCCGCTCGAGGACAGCGATCAAAAGGTTGAGTCGGTTGAGGTCAAATCCGCTGGCTGTCCTCTTAGGATACCCGAAATGGGTTGGATTGACAAGTGCTTGGATCTCGACAAGAATGGGGCGATTGCCCTCAAGTGTAGCCAGTACCACCGATCCATCGGCATTTTGGCGCTCGGCAAGTAGCGCAGCTGAGGGGTTCTCTACCGCTGTCAGGCCACGCTCACCCATAGCAAAAATCGCCGCTTCATTCGTGCTACCATAGCGGTTCTTGATGGCCCGCACTACCTTAAAGCCGCCGTAGCGATCGCCCTCAAACTGCAACACCACATCCACGAGATGCTCAAGTACCTTGGGTCCCGCGATCGACCCTTCCTTCGTCACATGGCCCACCAGCACTACCGCCGTCCCTGATTGCTTGGCCGCTTGAATGATAACGTTGCTGGCGTTAGTAATTTGGCTTACAGTGCCTGGTGCACTGGTGATCTCAGCCAGGCTCAGCGTCTGAATCGAATCGACAATTACCAGCTGGTATTGGCCGGTACGGATGGTAGCCGCAATATCATCAGCACTCGTGCTCGCTGCAAACGATAATGCCTCGTGCTGGTCGGCACCCAGTCGCGTGGCTCGCAGCGCTACCTGCCCAGCCGACTCCTCACCACTGATATAGAGCACCGCTTGCTGCTGCGCAACCGCATGCGCGACCTGGAGCAAGAGAGTGCTCTTGCCCATACCCGGTTGCCCCGCCAGAAGCAGCACACCACCAGGCAAAATACCACCACCCAGCACTGTATCAAGATCGGCAATGCCCGTTGCAAGCCGAGCTGCTGGCTCATCCTGGCTTGCAGCAGTGATTGGCCGCGGCTGTAGCAACGTACCTTGGCCAGTGCTACGTGCCACAGCCGATTTGCCCACCGGGGCTGGCGCTTGCTCAACGAGGCTATTCCACTGGCCGCATTGTTCACACTTACCGGTCCATTTTGGTGAGCGCGCACCACACTGCTGACAAACAAACACCGTGCGAGCTCGTGCCATTACACTTGCTCCTTAGGTTGCTCAATGCCATTAATGCTTTGGTTCAGCTCATTAGCACGAACTGACAAGGCATTGAGCCGAGTGATCTTCGCATTATATATCTCAACGCGCTGATTAATCGCGAGCCGCTGTGCCTCAAGCGCTCGCTGACGCGCTAAGAGCTTCTTACGTGCTGCCTGGAATGATGCATCATCGCGAAAGCCGCCATTTTGGGCTCTCGCATTAAACACCTTAATATCAGCCGACAGCTGCTCAGCCATCTCTTTGTACTGTGCTTGATCAGTAGGAAGCTGGGTAGCTTCTTGGTTGATTGCCTTGCTGAGCGCTTTGGCTTCTTGATCGACTTTGTCAAAGACAGCTTGGTAAGCATCACTGCGTGCGACAATCGCCGCACGGTTACGAAAATACCGACTATAGTGCTGCTCTAACTCACTGTTGATTGTACCAATCTGTGTGCCAATAATAGAATGAAGTTCATTATTACGCTCGCCTGGTTCGGCCTGGTCATAATACTTCACCATTGAGGCAATGACCGGATTGGTCTTGATCTTGGCGTACTCTGCTTCGATAAGCTTGTCAATCCGCTGTCGCTCGCTTGGGCCAAGTCGCTCATATGCGGCATGTAATAACTCGTGTGCTGTCGTGACGGGTTCGGCGTTAGTCAGTTCTTGATTCTGCACATTGTAGACGTAAATCCGGCGCAAGTGGTAGCAACCAAGGATAGCGGCTGTGCGCTCAGTCGATTTGCAGCTTTTGTTAAACTCAGTCTTGTCCTGCAATTGTGGCTGACTCGCATAGAGCAGCTGCCGACCTTTATCGGTCAGCTCAAGCTGATCAATTACCGCTTGCATTGCACTATCGGGCTGGTACCGGCTCGCCACTGCGGCATCGTAGAGCTCTGGGCCATAGGTCAGCCCAGCCCAAGCCATGCCGCCGATCATCACTAGGCCGACCAGTGTCGAGAGGAGGCGCTTAGGCCTTTTCGCTACGTGCGTCAATCGTCAGCTCCCCTTTTCGTACTCCAACTGTCAAGACCGACCCTTTGGCGTAGTGACGGGCCAAAATCCCCTCTGCAAGGCGATGTTCCAGCTCGTCCTCAATCGTACGCCGCAGCGGCCGCGCCCCAAAGGTGCGGCTGTAGCCCTGAGCGATCAACCGTCGCTTTGCCGCTGGCAACACCTTAACGGCAAGGCTCTGACGAGCCAAACGCCGATTAAGCTCGGCAATTTGCAAGTCGAATATCTTCCCAACCTCTGGCTTAGTAAGTGGGCAGAAGGTGATGATTGCATCAAACCGATTGATTAGCTCCGGTCGCATGAATCGCTCCAGTGCCTCACGAGTATATGACTCATTGCGTCGCTGCTGCTGTGCTGTATCGTCCTCGTCGGCCAGTTTGGCCTGAAAGCCAAGGCTGCGATTATGTTGCATTTTGTCTGCTCCAAGATTGCTGGTGAGGATGATGATTGTGTTGCGGAAGCTCACGACACGACCAGTCGAGTCGGTCAATGTGCCATCCTCAAGGAGCTGCAGCAACATCTGAAAGATATCGGGGTGAGCCTTTTCAATTTCATCAAACAACACCACACTATAGGGTTGACGCCGCACCTTATCTGTCAATTTGCCGCCATCGTCGTAGCCTACATAGCCAGCAGGCGCACCAACAAGTCGGCTCGCGGTATGCTTCTCGCCAAACTCACTCATATCGATCTTAATCAGCGCGTCGTCTGAACCGAATACCTCACGAGCAAGCACGCGCGCCAGCTCGGTCTTGCCGACACCAGTTGGCCCCATAAAGACAAAGCTACCGATCGGCCGCTGGCTGCTCGCCACGCCACTACGACTTCGCCGGATAGCACGAGCAACTTTGCCAACCGCTTCTTCTTGGCCAATCAGATATTTGCCAAGGTGTTTCTCAAGATTACGCAGGAGCTTCGCCTCACTTGTGCGAACTTTCTCAACCGGGATGTGTGTCATCACAGCAATGGCATGAGCAATATTATCCTCGGTGAGTACCAGTGGAGTTTTGCGACTTTGCTCGCGACGTGCTTGCTCAAGCTGGTCGGTCAACTGGCTAATACGCTGCTTATAGAGAGCAGCGCGCTCATAGTCTTCTGCTGCTACGGCATCTTCCATTTTCTCATTCAGTGCTTTGAGCTCACGGACATACTCGCGTTGCTTGCTTGGCTTATGTCCTTTCTTAACGCGTACCAGAGCTGCTGCTTCATCAATCACATCGATCGCCTTGTCTGGCATAAAGCGATCGGCCACATAGCGGTCACTCATATACACCGCCGACTCGATCACATCATCACTAATCTTCACCCCGTGATGTTTCTCATAGTAGCTGCGCAGCCCCTTAAGGATTGCCACCGTATCCTTCACACTTGGCTCCTTAACGAGTACTGTCTGAAAGCGACGCTCGAGCGCGCTGTCCTTCTCGATATGCTTGCGATATTCCTCCAGCGTCGTCGCACCGATGAGGTGCAACTCACCTCGGGCTAGCGCTGGCTTGAGAATATTAGCTGCATCCATTGCCCCGCCCTCTGCTGAGCCAGCCCCTACAAGCATGTGCAATTCATCGATAAAGGCAATGATGTTGCCCTGCTTAGTAATCTCGCGAATCAGTGCCGTTAGCCGCTCCTCGAACTGCCCACGGTACTTAGTGCCAGCGACAATCGCCGTCATATCGAGCATAACCACTCGCTTGTCGAGCAAATTATCTGGCACATCCTCGCGGACAATCCGCTGCGCGAGGCCTTCAACGATGGCCGTCTTACCTACCCCTGGCTCACCCAGCAAGACAGGGTTATTCTTGGTGCGACGGCTGAGAATTGTTACAAGGCGTTCGGTCTCGCGTGCTCGCCCTACCACAGTATCAAGCTTACCATCGGCTGCCTTGGCGGTTAGGTCAATGCTATATTTGCTCAGCGCATTGCCACCCCGCGGCGCTGGCCGATACTTCGTATCGGTGCGAGTACTTGTGCCACCGTGACTCTCTTCTTCACGTATATCATCAAAGTGGGCTTCGAGGTTGCGGACGATCGCCTCGGTATCTGCCCCCATTTCGCGTAGCAATACAGTTGCGCGGGCGTTGTTTTGCTTGAGCAAGCTATAGAGAATATGCTCTGTGCCGAGCTCATCATGCTCATATTCCTTCGCAATTTCCCACCCCATCCGAAGTGTCAATAGAGCCGTCTCGGACAGACCAGTTGCCCCACCAGTCCGTACTGTAATATTCTTGAGCGGCTGCAGGTGAAGTGAATCCTCTGCCCGGCGCAGCGTAATACCAGCATCGGCGAGTACCTTGGTACCGAGGCTGGCACTTTGGCTCAGAATACCAAGCAATAAGTGTTCGGTACCAATATAGGGGTTGCCATACCCTCGGGCAATTGCATCAGCATACTGGACGCTCAGGCGAGCATCATCACTCAAATGGCTAATAAAATCTGCAAAATCATCTTCCATGTCGTCCTCCAAAATCTGTGGCCAAAAAGCCACCCTACTCAGTATACGCTGCTTATTAGCACTCGTCAAGGTGGAGTGCTAATAATACGCAAAACCCTACTCTATTATGAGCAGGGTTGGCGTGTCGCAGTGCTTTGCAATTTTACGCTTGGTTTTCAATGGCGCTAAAGAGATCATCCTCAATATTCTTGCGTGGCTTGCGCTCAGCTGGCTGGCTTGCTGCTGTCTCGATATCAAGCTCAAAGCCCGTAAGGCGGCTTGCCAAGCGAACATTCTGCCCACTACGGCCAATCGCGATCGACTGCTGGTCCTCCGTCACATATACCTTGGCGTGCTTGTGCTCGCGGTCAATCTCGACCCGCACTACCTCAGCAGGGCTGAGGGCGTTGCGAATGTACGTATCGGTGTTTTCGTCGTACATAATGATATCGATCTTTTCTTGGTCGCCAATCTCATTAACAACGGCGTTGACCCGTGTGCCATGCCCACCAACAAAGGTACCAACAGGGTCGATCCCTGGCACGGTGCTCAGAACAGCGAGCTTAGTGCGGCGACCTGCCTCGCGAGCAATCCCCTTAATCTCAACTGCCCCTGTCTCGAGCTCTGGTACCTCTTGACGGAAGAGATACTCAATGAAGGCTTCGTTGCCACGACTAAGGATAAGCTGTGGACCACGATTGTCGCGCTCGATGTCCTTGATAAATACTTTAATGCGACTGCCTGGCACATAGCGCTCACCTTGGATCTGTTCGCTTTGCGGCAAGATGCCGGTTGCCTTGCCCAGCTCGACCCGCACAACGCGTGGCTCAACCCGCTGGACAATACCCGTCACAACGGTACCAATCTTGTCCTCAAACTCTGCCAGCACCACCTCGCGCTCAGCTTCGCGCAAGCGCTGCAACACCACCTGCTTGGCAGTCTGGGCAGCCACACGGCCAAAGCTCGTCACATTATGTACCTCCTCAACGGTACCGCCCAGCTCGGCATCGGGGTTTGTCGCCCGTGCTTCTTCTAGGCTAATCTCTGTCGATGGGAAGTTAACTTCTTCAACGATCTCACGAATGACGAACACCTTTGCTGTACCGTCGTTGAGGTTGAGCTCAGCCCGAACGTTTTGGTCGCGCTCACCATTGTCGCGGCGCCACGCGGCAGCAATTGCTTGCTCGATCACACCTAGGATAGTTTCCTCAGGTAAGTTTTTCTCGTCAGCGATTGTACGCAAAGCCAGTGCGAGCTGCTTGATATTAAGGTCTTCCATATTACATTACTCCTTTCTATGAAAAACTCCGACCTGCCGGCCGGATATCTACCCACCAGTGTAGCGAATAGTGCGAAGGATGTCAAATGGAATGGCGGAGGTTCTTATTCAACAATCGTCAACATATCACGGAGATCAGCTATAACCCATCGTGCGTACCTAGCAGCGGGTGAGCCAGCAAAGGTTATCCCATTGCCTGTCACTGTAAAGAGCGGTACATCGTTCGCTCCATCGCCCACGACCAAGCAGTCGCTCAGCGAGACCTGCTGCTCGGCAGCTAACTGACGAAGTTGCTCTACCTTGGCCGCCGCATCATTATCTGGTGCATCAATCTGGCACATCATGTCTTGATCATCAAAGATAAAATGATTGCTCGCGCGCCAAAGTGCGACGCCAAGCTGCTCTGCTACCATGCCTACCAAGATATCCATCGCACCAGAGTTAATAGCCACACGGTAACCTCGCGCTTGAAGCGCTGTAACAACCATCTGGGCGTGCGGCATGTAGGTATATTGGCTGAGGATGCGCTGCACCACCACGCGGCGACAGTCACCCCGTTGCCGATACCGCTGCAACAACCAGGCTTGGCCTTCGGCATCAGTTATTTCGCCTTGAGCAGCACGCGCCATCAAGGCGGCATCTTCTTCCGGTGTGATGCCCATGGCGAGATTGAGATTACGCCAGGAGTTGTCGCGAATCAAGGTGTGATTGAGGTCAAATACAATAAGCTTCGGCTGCATTAGCCAGGCACTCCCTGCCCGGGGCACGTGGCGAGGATGCGCTGCATGGCGGCTTTTTCGCCTGTGGTGACCCAGAGGTGATATTTACGCTTGACGGCAATTTGCCGAGCAACATACTGGCAGCGAAACGGCTTATGGCTAGGCAGCCACGTCGCAGCATCACCATCACCCTTTTGCTGGTTGGCCGGGCCATCAACCGCCAGAAGCTCAAGTGGATCATTAGCAAGCTGCTGCCGCTGCTCGCTACTGAGCTGCTGTGCACCAGTTTGCCAGGCATTGCTGAGAGCTACAACGTGGTCGATCTGCACTGCAGTACTCGTGCCACTCCCTCGCTGGAAGGTGATGCGCTTGCCTGTGTATGGGTCGTCGAGCTGACCACTCGCTACTTTGCAGTTACCACTCACCACCGCCTGCTTGAGGTCGCGTGCGAGGATGATATTGCGCGTATCGCAGCCACCTGTCGTTGCCCAGCCCGTGCCAAATTGGCTGCGCGCATACCCAGTCTTGGGTGCACGACCTTTAACAGGCAACGCCTCGAGTACTGCTAGTGCCTCGCCGTTACCCTGTGGTGAATTATTTGATTGCGCCAATTGCCACGCTGCATATATCGCGAGCGCAACAATGACAATACCAGCGAGCAAAAACATCGTGATGACGCGGCGACGGCGATATTCCATAGTCATATCATAGCATAGGGTCAATTTTTGGTAGGCTCATGCACATTCCGGTATACTAGTTTTATGCAACAGGTTACTCATCTCATCGACTTTTTTATACCAACTCACTATCAGCTGGCGCTGGATATCGATCGCCAGCAGCGGCACTTTGCAGGGCACGTGACGATCACTGGCGAGACAACGCAAGCCAATACACCAATTAAGCTCCACGCCAAAAACCTCACGATCACCAGCGCAACGATCGACGGCCAGCCAACATCTATAGAGCATAACGAGGACGAAATCTCACTACAGCTGCCAACGCTGGGTGTAGGTACTCACACCATCACCCTCGCCTACGAAGCAACGATTACTGACTCACTCCACGGTCTCTACCCCTGTTATTATCAGCATGATGGTGTGAAGAAAGAATTGCTTATGACGCAATTCGAGAGTCATCATGCGCGCGAGGTCTTCCCGTGTATTGATGAGCCTGCTGCCAAAGCGACCTTCGACATAACCGTCACGACCGAGCCAGGCATCACGGTGCTTGGCAATATGCCCGTCCAGTCGCAGCAAGAAGCAGATGGCCGACTCACCACTACCTTTGCCCAGACGCCGCGCATGAGTACCTACCTGGTGGCGCTCGTGATGGGTGAGTTGCAGCACATCACGGGTCAGACGAAGGATGGTGTAGAGGTATCCGTCTGGGCCACGCCAGCGCAAGCCCCTGCGAGCCTTGATTTCGCTCTTGAGCATGCCATCCTCTCAATTGAGTTCTTTAATGAATACTTCGACACGCCCTACCCCTTACCTAAATCCGATCACGTTGCAGTACCAGATTTTAGCAGCGGTGCAATGGAGAACTGGGGGCTCATCACCTACCGTGAGTCTGCCCTGCTAGCCAATCCAACCACGACGACCATCGCCGATAAGCAATACATTGCCACCGTCATTAGCCACGAGCTCAGCCACCAGTGGTTTGGCAACCTGGTGACGATGAAGTGGTGGGATAACCTCTGGCTCAACGAGAGCTTTGCCAACATGATGGAATACCTAGCGGTCGATGCCATCCACCCCGAGTGGCACGTGTGGACAGACTTTTGCAACCACGAGGGTGCGCTGGCCTTTGGCCGTGATGCGATTGATGGCGTACAACCGGTCCAAACAGCTGTTCATCATCCAGATGAAATTAGTACGCTCTTTGACGGGGCGATTGTCTACGCCAAGGGTGGACGCCTCCTCTACATGCTCATGCATTGGCTGGGCGAAGCCGCCTTTCGTACTGGCCTGCAGGCATACTTTGCTACTCATGCCTATAGTAATGCCGAGGGTGATGACCTATGGCACGCGCTGAGTCAAGCCAGCGGGCGTGATGTTGCTGCACTGATGAACCACTGGATTCGCACGCCTGGCTACCCAGTCGTTACAGCCTCGCATAGCGGCTCGCAGCTCGTGCTTGAGCAGCAGCGTTTCTTTATTGGCCCACACAAGACGGATGATGTCACATGGCAGATTCCACTCCATAGCTTATCACCAGTTATTCCAGCACTGCTCACCACGCAGCGCACGGTAGTAGAGCACAGTCTGGATGAGCCAGTCCTTCTCAATCACGACAATGTCTCGCACTTCATTACGCAGTATGATGACACACTGTTAGAGCGTTTGCTTGGCCAAGTGCGGCGCGGTGAGCTATCTGTCGTCGATCGCTCACTCTTACTCACCCAACAGCTGTTACTGGCTCGGAGTGGTCGCGTATCGAGCGCCAGCTTACTTACCCTCCTTGACGCTTACCGCAATGAGACAGACGAGCATGTCTGGAGCGTGATATCGTCAGTGGTTGCCCACCTCAAGCTCTTCGTTGAGCCACATAGCGCTGCCGAGCAAGCACTGCGGCAGTTCGTGGGCCAGCTCGCTCAGCAAAGTTATGACCGCCTTGGCTGGATTGCCCGCGCCGATGAGCCCGAGAACGACACCAAGCTCCGCTCAACGATCATCGCGCACATGCTCTATAGCGAGCAACCTGCGGTGATCGCCGAGGCGCAGCGGCGCTATGCAGCGGGCGGCTTGTTGGCTCTCGATAGCGAGCTGCGCAGCCTGATTGCCAGTAGTGTTGTCCGCCACAGCCAGCAGCCTCAGCTGCTGATTGATGAGCTTCTGGCACACTATCGGGCAACAGCCAGCAGCGACCTACGCCAAGATATCGCCAATGCCGTGACGAGCACGCGCGACGCCGCAAGTATTCGCAAGCTCCTTGCTCTCATAATGGATACCGAGACAGTTCGCACCCAGGACACTGTCTTTTGGTTTGTTTACTTGCTGCGCAACCGCGATGCACGTGACGCTACGTGGCAATGGCTGCAAGATAATTGGCCATGGGTCGAAGAGCACTTCGGCAGCGACAAGAGCTTTGACTACTTCCCGCGCTATGCCGGCAACATCCTCGCTTCGCGCCAACAGCTGGGCGAGTACCAGCGTTTCTTTGCATCACTGCGCAATGAGCCAGCCCTCACCCGCGTGATTGATATGGGCATTACAGACATCACCGCCCGCGTTGAGCTCATTGAGCGCGATGGCCCAGCGGTTGTGGCAGCACTCACGAAGGTATAGCGAGACGTGAACCGCGCCCTTGCATTTCCCGATACTATTCGCTTTTTGCCAATGCAAGCTAACCTGTCAGAAAAACAATGCGCTCTTGCACTCTATCGAACGAAGCAGTAAGAAGGTGTGATCGCGCAGAAAAATATAGATCTATACACCTTAGGTCGCAAAACCGTCACTACTCAACAGCTTCAATCCGCACCACCCGCGGCGGGCTGCCACTAGTAGCAATCGCAATGAGCTGGAGATTCATAGTGGTGATGTGCTCGTGGTGTGCATAGAACCGCGCGGCATAGTGCATTTGGTTGCGCTTCTTACGGGTAATCGCTGCGAGGCCATCGCCCGCATAATCATCCGTGCGATGCTTTACCTCAGCAAAATACAGCGTATCGCCACGCTTCGAGATGATATCGATCTCGCAATATTTCGTCCGCCAGTTGCGCGCCACAATCTGATGGCCGCGCTGCTGCAAAGCAGCGGCTGCAGCTGATTCGCCAGCATTGCCGCGTGTGGTTGGTGTATCAGACTGCTGAGTAGTATGCACTTCGTCTGCTGGGCGAGGATCATCGTTGCGGTAGTGCTGGAGCGGTTTGAAGCTGAGCCGATGCAGTGGCGTCACTCCGTGAGTAGCAATCGCCGCTCGGTGCTGCGCTGTGCCATAGCCAGCATGCGCCGCAAAGCCATACCCAGGATACAGCTCGTCTTGTGTGGCCATATACTGGTCGCGCGCCACCTTCGCAATGATCGATGCCGCCGAAACACTCGGCACCAATGCATCTGCCTTAGGTAGCATCGTGACGTACCTCTCTAATGCCGTCCCAGCCAAGAAGTTCACCCTGCCATCGATCACAATCTCGGTGAGCGTAATGGCTTGCTCGCGGCACTGCTGCTGCACAGCCTCTACCGCTCGCCGCGTTGCTAGGCGGAGGGCTTCGCTCATCCCTACGTCATCCAGCTCCGCCGCGCTTACCCAGCCAAGCGCATACGCTGCCGCCTGCTCTTGAATGACTTGAGCAAGGGCTTCGCGGCGCTTTCTCGTCAATTTCTTGCTGTCGTCTAACCCATCTATTGCCGCACCACCCAGCACCACTGCGCCAACCACCAGCGGCCCCGCCCATGGCCCGCGCCCAACTTCGTCAATCCCAAGTATCATACTATGATTGTCTCATATTTTATAACACAATGTATATCGCCGATCGTCCGCGATACATACAATAGCTGCGTAGCCCACTGCGCAAAAAGATTATTCAAGTGGGCCTTGCCAGTACTGCGCTGCGCGACCAACTCCGTGTGTACTATGACACCTACGACACCAAGCCCTATCGGGAGGCTGGTTTGACGGTGATTGGCCGTGGCTTTTATTCAATTGCTACACTGGAACAGTCTACCCAAACCGTCCGCAAATTTCATTACCGCTATGCAGGCGAGTCTGAGAATGTCCTGCAGAGCATCATCGACGAATATCAGCACAAACAACGGCTCTGCCAACGCTACCTTGGAGCAGTTGCTGTAACGCAGACGTATCATATCGAGCCAGCACCCTACGATGCAACCATACCAATGATTGTCGCTACTCAGCTCCTTATCCGATGCCGGCGCTTTCTTGATCTTGTGACACATCCACCCCGGGCATCTCAGGTCCGTTCCATATCCAGCATGGAGCAATTCTTGGCAGGCAATCACCAGCTCATTACCCATCACCAAGCAGTAAGTGACCTTGTGGGTCGACATAATTTAGGCATTACTCCAGCAGGTGAGCTTCGCTTAGTCGACCCTATTCCACTGCTTGCCACTCGACCGCTCGACGCCACACCATACCAGCAATCATGCCAAGCTATTGAGTACTACGCTGCAACATGTGATGTATAATATACAGCTCCTGTCTCTGTTTTTGTTTCGTGTTTCTTGCTGATTTGCCTATTTCCTGTTGCGATAGCGTCGTTCATCCATTACAATCAAGACATACCCTCGGCTCAACAAATATCACATTACCGCAAGGAGGAATATGACGAGGACACTTTGGTATACACTTCTCGCTACCAGAGTGTTTGCATGTGCCATTGCTGGGTGTGCTGGCGTCCCAACTACACTAGCGACAACAGCACAGGCTCACACCATTAGCCCGCACGAAGTATGTACATACCAACACCATACGGGCGCGTATACGCTTGATAAGAACAATCCATATGGATGGTCGTGCTACAGCCTCAGCTATTCAATTTCCCTCTTCTCGGGCTTCACCTTCACACCCAAGGGTAGTCTCAATATGCAGGCATATTGTACAGCTCGCTATCACGGCACACGTGCCATCGTCGACCGTCAGCAAGCTCAACCAACCTGGCAATGCGTGCCATAGCATTCACCACACAAAAGATAGAACAAATAAA
>JABZJS010000018.1 GCA_015257665.1 Nanosynbacter sp.
AGTGGTGCACAGGCATTATACAGCCCATCGCGCAGGCGTGGCGCTCGCCCTGCCTTGTACTCGCGCAGTAGCCACACTGTGGTGAGCCACACCAGCAAAAAGCCCAGCACCACATAGAGCTGCTGGTCAGCGCTGAGGTTGCCACTACCCGTGCCAAAGGCCGTCACCATGAGGAGCCCTGCCTCGCCTAGCTTACCCCAAGCACCAGTGAGAATATCCTTGCCCGACTCTGTTAGCATACTCTGCAGGCGGTCATACATCACTTGGTTGGTAATCGCCCCAAGCGCCAAGAGGAGCACGGCATAAAACACCGCCAAGAGGCACAACGTCCGCCAGTGCGCCCGCACCATCCGCATCACTTGTGCAGTAAAGGCAATGTAACCTGGCAATTGCAATGAACGCGCATAATCGCGCCGGCGAGTGCGACGGAAGCTTCGATGCGGCCGTCTCTGTTGTAAATTATGCAACCATTGACGGCTGCTCGCTACTACCCTACCACCGCGAGCCTGCCAGGTCCGCCAATGGAGGTTAGTGCGCCAGCTGGGCAGCGTCGATGGAGCATCATTCGAGTGCTGCGAGCGGGCTTTTGCGGAAGCAGTCCCGCGAGAGGGTGATGTTGTCTTTTTTGCAACGTCAGGGTGTTTTGCCTCTTTTTTTGAACGATGTTGGCTCATAGCCACCGTTGGAGCGGTGCGTGATGATGAGCGGCGAGTTGACTTTGTTTTTTTTGCCACAGGCACTACCCTACCATTTATTCATATCTTCGTTGAGACGCTTGATGCGGTCTTCGAGCGGCGGGTGGGTGCTAAACAACCGGCTAAAGAACCCTGGCTTGAGCGGGTTCACCATAAACATATTAGCGCTTGAGCTGACCTGCTTCTCCATAGGGCGAGTGTATGCCTGCAGCTTGCCTAGCGCGCTCGCCAGGCCAGCTGGGTCGCGGGTGGTGAGCGCGCCAGTTGCATCAGCTAGGTACTCACGCTGGCGACTCACTGCCATTTGCATAATGGCCGCCACGATGGGTGCGAGGATAATAGCGACAATGCCAAGCACCAATAGCACCGGATTGGTCTCGCGGTCATCATTGTCACGGAACCACAGCATACGCAGTGCAATATCTGACACTAGGCCGATCGCACTCACCAGACCAAAGGTAATCATACTCACCCGAATATCGTAGTTTTGGATATGCCCCATCTCGTGGGCCAATACAGCGGTCAGCTCACGATCATCCATAATCTCCAGCAGACCCGTTGTCACGCCCACAATGGCATGCTTGGGGTCGCGGCCAGTGGCAAAGGCGTTGGGCGCTGGGTCGTCGATGATATACACCTGCGGCATGGGTAAGCCCACTGTGATGGCAAGGTTCTCAACGATACGCCACAAACGGGGGTTATCCGCCTTGCGGATCTCTACCGCGCCAGTCATACTCATGGCAAGCTTGGAAGCAATGAAGTACTGCACCAATGCGTAGATCAGCGCCCCAATGAACGTCCCCCAAAAGATCGTGAGGTTGCCCTGCATGCCGCGGCTATTCATAATCAACTGCGCCGCCAGGCCAATCACCGCCACCATCGCGACGAAGACGATCATCAAAATAACTGTATTACGTTTGTTGTGTGCAATTGCTCTGTACATAGATATATTGTAGCAGATAATGGTGGTTTTGCGAGGTGGAGCTAATGCTAAACAGTGGCGCTGTGAAATTCAAGTTATAAAAAACCGCCCTCCATCGAGAGCGGTTTCGCTATAACGCGCGTGATGCCTAGAACTGCACTTGCACTGGGTTTTCGACGCTAGCGCGGTCTTCGACCTCGAAGAACTCGCGGGCTTTGAAGCCCAGCATGCCAGCCACAATGTTGGCGGGGAACATGGCGATGCGGGTGTTGAGGTCGCGCACACCACCGTTGTAGAAGCGGCGCGCCGCCTGGATCTTGTCCTCTGTGTCCACCAGCTCTTGCTGCAGCTGGATGAAGTTTTGGTTGGCTTTGAGCTCTGGATAAGCCTCTGCCACAGCAAACAAACTCTTCAGAGCGCCCTCGATCATATTCTCTGCTGCAGCTGTCTCTTGCACACCTTGAGCATTCATGATGGCGCTGCGAGCCTCTGTCACCTTCTCAAAGACTTCCTTCTCGTGCGACGCATAGCCCTTCACAGTACCCACTAGGTTGGGGATGAGGTCTGTTCGGCGCTTGAGCTGGACGGTGATGTCGCTCCAGGCTTCGTCCACGCGGATCTTCAGCTTGACCAAGCTGTTGTACGTTGCCCACATGAAGATGCCAAACAGAACGAGCAGGCCAATCACGCCGAGCAAAACGATTAATGCTGTTGTCATAGTGTCGTTTCTCCTTTTTGGTTATAGCCTTATTATACCAAATTGTGTGGCTTATACTAGCCGCTATGGTAATTCTACAATAAATCTTGGGTTGGCAGCTATTACGACCGCCACCATACTCTACTCTCCCGACTGTGCAGAAGAAAAAACCACTCTCCCCGAGTGGTTTTCCCTGTTATGTCACGCCTGGTGCGCAAGGCGGGAATCGAACCCGCACGGCTTTTGGCCAAGGGATTTTAAGTCCCTCGCGTCTACCAGTTCCGCCACTCGCGCGTGCAGTCGCACTTTTAGCATAGCAGCCATGTGCTGCTTGTATTATACTATGTTTATGAAGCAAATTGTACATATTCATGGCGGATCACCTTTTGATTCCTACGAGCGCTATCTCTCCGCGCTGCGCAACAACCCACTTACTTATGAGAGTCTTTTCCGCAAAACGAAATGGCGCGACTGGCTCGCTGTGACAATGACAGATTTTGACGTACTCCTACCTACCATGCCCAACAAGCAAAACGCGCGGTATTCCGAATGGAAAATCTACTTTGAGAAAATATTGCCTTTCCTGGGCGATGACGTGCAGCTAATTGGCAGTAGCCTTGGGGGAATATTCTTAGCAAAGTATTTACACGAGAACCCTCTTGCCACACCTGTTAATCGACTCATCTTAGTTGCCGCGCCGTATGATGATGCAACTCACGAAGACTTGGGCGATTTTATATTACCAAGCGCCACCGGGCTCGAAAAATCCGCCAAAGAAATTCACCTATTCCACAGTAAAGACGATGCCGTCGTACCGTTTACTGAGCTAGCAAAGTTTCAGTCTGATCTACCAAGCGCAAAAAGTCATATATTCGTTGACCGAGGTCATTTCCAACAGCCAACCTTCCCCGAGCTGCGCGATCTACTGATGTCATAACCTATTTTTACGAATCATGAAACCATGCTCAAAATGTGGCGAATATAAGCCAAAAAGCGACTTTTTCGTGAGAAATACTGCAACTGGCACACGCCATACTCAATGCAAGCAGTGTTACAAAGCTCAGCGCCGCACGACCCACGCTGAGCACTATCGCAAGAACCAAGCAGCTTACCAGCAGCGTGCCAAGCAGCGCCGCGAGCGACTGCGCGCTGAATTTCGCCGCAATATGCTTGCTTATTTGCGTGATAAATCGTGCGCAATCTGTGGCGAGAATGATATGCGTGTACTAGAGTTTGACCATATTGACCCAAAGTCAAAGCGCTTTAGCATCTCGCAAGCAGTCCGACTGGGATACTCGTGGCCAGACGTCGTGGTCGAAATGAAAAAATGCCGCATCCTCTGTGCGAATTGCCACAAGCGACACACTGCACAGCAAATGGGCTGGTATAAAGCATTCCAAAAATAATAACACATGGAGGCACCGAGCGGACTCGAACCGCTGTACGAGCTTTTGCAGAGCTCTGCCTAACCTCTCGGCCACGGCGCCACACCCCTATTATACCAAACTATATCTGTTCTTTGAACATCTCATAGAATGAACCACGCTGCGCCATCAATGCGGTGGCAGTACCGTGCTCGACGATGCGGCCGTGGGCGATAACGTAGATGGCATCCGCCTTTTTAACAGTGCTATAGCGGTGGCTAATGGTGATGATAGTCTTGTCCTGCTTGGCAAAGAGGTGGCGAAAGATGCGTGCTTCGGCGGCAGCGTCGATGGCGCTGGTGGGTTCGTCGAGGATGATGATGGGCGCATTGCGATACAAGTTGCGCGCCAAAGCCAGGCGTTGCCACTGCCCACCAGACAGGTCTACCCCTGTTTCGTGGTCATCCGCCTCCATCCATTTACTGATATAGCTGTCCCCACCATGGGGGAGTTTGCGGACAAAATCAGCTGCCTCGGCCTGGCGCAGCGCAGCATCGCGGCGCGCTGCATCCACTGGCTGCGAGACATCGCCATACCAGACATTCTCGTGCGCCGTGGCGAAGTCATAGCGGATGAACTCCTGCCCCAATACGGCTAATTGCCGATGCCAGGCCGCTGGGTTAATATGACGGAGATTGTGCCCATCAATGGTAATACTGCCTTTGCTGGGCTGATACAGGCCGGTGAGCAGCTTAACGAGCGTGCTCTTGCCAGCGCCATTTTCGCCCACGATGGCAATGTGCTGACCACGGCGAATCGTGAGAGAAATATCACGCAGCACCGCCGTCTGGGCGCCCGGATAACAAAATGACACTTGCTGCACCGCGATCGCATCACGCAGCGTTACCTCATCGATGGTGGCTGCATGGCTTGCAACCGGCAGCGCCATAAACTGCTGGTAGTCTGTCATGGTGGCGAGGTCTTCGTCAATCATATTATAGGTACTGATGATGCTATCCATCCCGCTCATCACTCGCCCCACCATTTGCTGCACGAGCACAAATTGCCCAATTGGCTGGCGATGCGCCACGATCTCCAGCACCGCCCAAGCAAGCGCCACTACCTCTGCTGCTGCCTGGATAACCTCCCCACCGAGGCGCTGCCCCATAAAGCGGCGCTCGTAGCCAAGCACCCGCAGCCGATCTTTATCCCGCAGTGCTGCTCGCTCACCAAGTAGATGGTGGATCACTCCATAGAGGCGTAGCTCGGCAATGAAGTTCGGCCGGCCAAGGATGTGCTCGATCCACGCCATGCGCCGCCGCGTCGCCACCTGCTCACGCCAGTGACCAGCCTGCAAACGCGACAGCCGCACCTGCACCACACTACTTGGCACAAGCGCCACGAGTACAAGCAACCCCAGCCACCAGCTCACCATCACCATCATCCACAGGCTTGTTGCCAGCGACACTAGCGCCGTCAGCATTCGCACCAGTTGGATAAAGAGGTACGAAAATGACTGGACGAAGCGCTGCGCTTTATCAAACATATCAATGGTCGCAGGGTCGTCGTAGCGCCAAAAATCCAGCGCATGGAGACGGGCATACATATGGTCGCTCATGGCCGCCTCGATGCGGTAGCGCGACACTTGGTCGTAATACCCCTGCACCACCGACCACACACTCGCCACAACGCCCAGCACCACAGTCACCACTACATAGGTGAGGAGCTGCGGCTGACCACCCGTCGCATATGCCTCAGCCAAAGCCGTTGTGGTAAGAGCGGCGTAGTAGGCCGTAGCCAGTGGCAGCACCGCCGACAGCACCGCTCCCACTGCTTGGATGACGATCGTTAGCGGTGCCTCCCGCCAAATAATCCGCACCACCAGCCACAGCCCCGCCAGACGTTGGCGTAGTGAGGGGGTAGGTGTGGTGGATGGTTTGGTCATGATCGTCAATTATTGTGTCGGCTTATAGCCTTATTGTAGCGATTGCCGCTCTGTACTTTCTTAATCTTTTGGAGAAAAAACATGGGTGAGAGCTACCACGAGAGAAAGCGATCGAGCGAGGGGCTGGCTTTTAATACTTCCTACTGGTAGCCAGCCACACACATTGACTGCGTCGGATACGTTGATAAAACGAGCGCTTCTACTTGTTTCGTGGCTGGCCTCTCGATGTTTTCTTGCTCGGTGAGCATGCTAGGTTGGCGCAAGAGGTGAGATATTAGCTTATTAGCTGTAAAACTCAAATCTTGCCCTGCCACCAAGCTCGAGTGGCGTCTCACGACTGGGGTGCGCCACTCGAGCTTAGCATGTTGTTCCTTGTAGTCCTATGCTTTGGCGAGGCTAATCTGCAGCTCAGCGCCATCTACCGTAGCCGTCGTTTGGTAGAGTACATCGCTTGGCTGCTTCATTGTCGCTAGCGTCTCGCTCGCGATTGTGTCTGCATACTCAGTGAGGGCTTGGCGGAGCTGCTCATCATTCGTCGCTAGGTGTAGCATAATCCGATCATCCACCTGTAGCCCAGCCTTCTTGCGCGCGCTCTGCACGTGGCGGATGACCTCGCGCATCAAGCCTTCGCGCTTGAGCTCAGGGGTAATGGTTTTATTAAGCGCAATACTGCTACCACCAAACGGAAGAAATACTAAACCTTCAACTAGCCCAGATGCTCCATAACCAGCTGCCACAGGAGAATTAATGACATTTTTCACATTTAACTCCTCAGCAATAATGCTCTCATAGTATGTAGCTAACTGACCCCCTGGATATACAAACTCTTGCAAAGGTTGGCGTACCTTTACCGACTCCTGTTTCTCATCTTTCTGCATACGCAAGCTTAGTCCGTTGTTGATCAGCTCACGCGTGCGAGCCATATCAGCCAGCACCTGCTCATTTACCTCACCAGCTGGCAGCCAATCCTTCAAGTGAATCGACTCATTATCACCGGTTAGATTATGATACAACTCCTCAGCCAAAAACGGCGTAAACGGTGCCAGCAGGTGGCCGAGGCGCACCAGCACATAGTGCAGCGTGCGGTAGGCATCGCTCTTATCGCCATCATCCTCAGCGCCCGCAGCCCCTTTCGACGACCTCCAGAAGCGACGGCGACTGCGGCGCACATACCAGTTGCTGGCGTCGTCCAGGAACGGCAAAATTGGGCTGAGTGCATCAGGGATGTTATAGGCATCCATCTGCTTCTCGACCTCCGCCACCAGCTCGTGCAAGCGGCTGATAATCCAGATATCGAGGGGGTTGGTCAGCTCGCCAAGTGGATCTCTCAACTCACCGTCAAACTCCCAGCCATCAACTTCCGCATACATCGTAAAGAAATCATACATATTCCAGATCATTGCCAGCTTCCGAGCTACATCACCCACATCCTTATCGTGCAGAGCGAAGTCCTCGCCATTGAGTAGCGGGCTACTCAGCAGTAGGAAGCGCAAGGAATCAGCACTGAACTTATCCATCAGCTCGTTCGGATCAGTAAAGTTACCAAGCGACTTACTCATCTTGCGGCCGTCATTGCCCGCCACCACACCAGTGGTAATAACATTGCTGTAGGCGTTTTTGTGTTGCGCACCTGCCTCACCAAAGGCACCAATCTCTGCTAAGGCGACGTTGACGGCATGCACATAGTAGAACCACGCCCGCACCTGGCCGATATACTCAACAATGAAGTCCGCCGGGTAATTCTGCTCAAACTTGGCCTGGTTTTCAAACGAATAATGCAGCTGGGCAAACGGCATGCTACCGCTCTCGAACCAGCAATCGAGCACCTTATCGATGCGAGTAAATGTCTCGCCGTCAATCGTAAAGGTAATATCGTCTACCCACGGGCGGTGGTAATCATCCAGCTCCACACCGCTCAGCTCCTTGAGCTCCGCATACGAGCCAACCACCCTCACCGTACCGCGATCGCCCTTCCACACCGGCATCGCCGTCGCCCAGAAGCGGTCGCGGCTGAGGTTCCAGTCGGGCGCTTGTTCGATATTTTTGGCAAAGCGGCCGTGCTTGAGGTGGCGCGGGAACCAATTAATATGCTCATTTTGCTCCAGCATCAGCGGCTTCTGCCCCTGGATATCGAAGAACCAGCTGGGGATGGCCCGGTACATAATGCGTTGTTTGCTGCGCGGATTGAACGGGTATTCGTGACGAATGTACTCAATCTTCCACACCGCGCCCTTTTCTTTCAGGTCTTTGGCGATGAACTTATTGTTGTCCCAGACTTCCAGGCCTTTATAATTGCCATCGGTGTAGTAGCCATTGTCATCGATGGCGTGGAAGGCGCTAATGCCGTGGCGCTTGGCCAGCTCAAAGTCGTCCTCACCATAAGCCGGCGCGATGTGCACGATGCCCGTACCCGACTCGTGCGAGACGAAATCCGCCGCGTAAATGGTGTGGATTTTGTCATTCTGTGGCCAAGCTGAGCCGGTATCGAGCGGCTGGTATTTCTTACCCACCAATTCGCTGCCTGGGAAGGTGCGCAATACTTTGTAATCAAGCGGCTGATGCTTTTCGTCCTGTAGAGTGCGCTCGAGGGCTTCTTCGGCAAGGATGAGTTTTTCGCTTAATGGCAGTGTAATCTCCGGCGCTAAGCTCTTCTCCGCCGTAAAGAAATACCCCTTACCTGGCTCATACTGCGTCGCCGCACCGAGCTCTTTGCCAAGCTGCGCGAAACCTTGGTTAAGCACATCAGCATCGTCCGAATAGATAATAGTCGGTCGCTGGGCGATCTTCCGTCGCACTTGGGAGAGATCAACCGCGAGATCGACATAGCCCGATTCTTGCTTCCATTGCTCATCACTACTGTTTGACACACCACACGCTGGCGCAATCATCGTCAGCGATGCAACCGTCACATTAGCATCCTGCAAATATTTCAGGAACGTTGCTGCACCCAGCGAATGCGTCACCACATGCGCATGAGTAAAGTCGTATTGCGCCAACTGCTCTACATTTTCTGTTAAGTCTGGGCTATCAGGGTTAATGTGGTCAATGATCGTTACTGTATAGCCCTGTTGCTCAAGCTGCTGCTTCAGCTGTGGATAGTACTCACGCGATGCGTAGGCATGCTTACCCGAGATCAAGAACACGTTTTTTGTACCCTTTGATACCTTCACTTCGCAATATGTCATATCTGGGTTGACAGCCAGCATCAGGTTAGCCGGCAGTGTCCATGGCGTGGTCGTCCAGGCGAGAAGGAAAGCATCATCACCATCCTCATTTGCCAACAATTTTTCCAGAATAAATGGTTCTTGCTCTGCCACAAAGTGTCTTTGATTTGCGACTGTTTTGTACAACGTTGCACCAATATTCTCAGCGATATATCGCATGGACGGCTTGCGCGATTCTGAATCGTTATTATCTTGCAAGATTGTCTTATGCACCGCCTGGCTACTTATTTTGTCGAAATCAAAGTCATAACTAAAGTGATCGATGAATCGCTTCCTCTCACCAGTCTCCGTGTCGATGTCATCGTTTCCCTGATAAAATTGCGGCAAGATTGCTGGTGCTACCATCATGAGGTGATGAATCTTGTGCGGCAATTTCTCCAGCACACGCATCGCAACCAACCCACCCAAGCTATGGCCAATCAGGACAGTATTCTCATCAAATACAACATTGTCAAGCACATATTGCACCTGCTCAACCTCTGTTGGGTTGTCCGTATTGGGGAGCTGCGGCGCCTGTACTTTGGCACCACGCTGCTCTAATTCGTGCTTAAGCCACGGGATAAAGTTCTTGTCGTTCCTGCCTGTGTATCCATGGAGAATCACGTAGTTGTACTGCGAAATATCTTTGCGTTGCGCCATAAATGCTTCAATCGCCTGCTGAGTTACACCCGTCACGGGACGGCTTAATAACTCTTCTGGCGTACCTGTGGCAAACCCTGCACCCTCATGCAGTTTGAGTTTTTCAGTGTCAACGCCAGTAACAATATAGATGGAACATGCAACATTTGTTCCATTTTCATGCTTGATGGTTTGCAGCAAAAGATTATTTGAATTTACTTCAAGCTCAAGCTCCTCCTCAAGTTCACGACGCAGCGTTTCGATTGGCGACTCACCCTCATGGCTCGTCCCGCCAAAGAGACTCACCATCCCTGGATTCGTGATACCTGGCTTATCGTCTCGTTGTTGCGCAATGAGTTTGCCATTTGTATCCACCAACAAAGCACCGACATAACTCCTCTCGCATTCGTCAAAGCCTGCTGGCTTTTGCGTATCATTCAACTTAAACTTCACATACACACTCGGGTCGGTCACTGTCTGGTAGGCGTCGTTGTCCATGGTCACTTCGGCCTTGCTAACAGGGGTAGCAAACTTAGTGTCGTACATCAGCACCTTTTCGCCTTCGTAGATTTTGCCAGCCTCATACAGCTGCTTAAAGGCCCACCAGACGCTCTCCATAAAGTCCTTGTCCATGGTGCGGTAGGCACCTGTAAAGTCTACCCAGCGACCGATACGATCAATCACGCCCTGCCACGTCTCGCTATTAGCCACCATGCTTTCGCGCGCCTTGGTGATGTATTTTTCCAGACTGATAATCGGCAAAGGATTACCGTCTTTATCCAGCGGCGCTAGCTGGTCACTACTCGTCACAATCTGCCGCCGATCCACAATATTCATCTGCTTTTCGACAAAATTCTCTGCTGGCAGCCCATGGCAGTCCCACCCCCAGCGGCGCTCCACGCGCTTGCCTTTCATCGTCCAGTAGCGCGGCACCGCATCCTTAACGATGCTACTGAGCAACGTACCATGATGCGGCACACCAGTGATAAACGGTGGCCCGTCGTAAAAAACGTAGGCATTATCCGCCGGCCGCTGCGCCACCGACTTCTGGAACGTTTGGTCATCCTTCCAGCGCTGCACCCAGTCCTTCTCGTATTCTGCCGCTCGGCGGCGTGTGCCGTGTGTGAATTTCATTGGTTTCCTCCTTGATTTGTATTCATTTCATGCTTTGTACTATTTAACTCATCTCGTAATCTCATCCATATTTTACCCAGTTCATTGCGACCATCACGGTTTTTACCCCAGCCCCAAAAAGCATCTTTTGGCGAATCCTCGACAATTTCCTCATCCAGCGTCTCAAGCAGTTTTTGCTTAACATATGGGTTTTGTTCACATTTGGCGCGGACGATTTCTTCCATAATGCCAACTTTTATTTCGTCCCAGTTCTGAGGCGCTTTGTCGGCATTTGCCTTAGCGATTTTATACGCTTCATGCGCAGAGCGCGCCTGAAAAATCTGCTCCGCCAAGTCTGGCGCCGTATCAAAAAAATGCGCCGCCTGATACGCATGCTCACTCGTTGGCCAACGACGCCCGCGCCAATCAACTTGAAAGCTTGCAAAATTATCAAACACATAAAACTCTCGGGGATAAAATCCCACAATCGACCCGTCAGTGACGAGTTGCGGATCTCTAAACTGCTTAATCTTTGTCATTATGCTACCTCCAATATTTTACGTTGTATCATCTCAAAAATAGGCACATTATCCTTGTATCCACGCGGCGATATTGGTGACGGGTGAAAGATTGGTATAACTACACTCTCGCCCATGGCGTACCGTTTACCAACAACGTCGCTCAGCCGGCGGAACGGCTCCTCAATCAGTGCCTGGGTTGGAATAGCACCCATCGTCAGGATGAGTTTTGGATTTAGTATGCGCAACTGCTGTGTAAGCGTTGGTCTATATAGAGCGGCTAGATCTTTAAGATAACGGCGATCAGACGGAAAGCACTTGATTGCCTCTGTAAACGTAACTGCTAGCAGCTCCTTACCAAGGATAGCTAGCAACTTTTGCATAATAACACCGCTTGGCAGCAGCTTCCCGGCTGTATTGTGCCAAGCGACACCACTCTCTACCCAGCCAGTTCGGGCTGGTGCCTCGCCAACGATAACAATACTATTCGTATCACCAAACCATATAGTCTGGTCGCGCAAGCAAGCCTTGCCCATATGGCCGCAATCGACGCACCCAATTGCTTGAGCCACCGCATCCAGCTCAACCAAAAACCGCTCTACCCGCTCCTTCAGCAGCTCGTACCGCTGGCGAGTGTCGGCGTGGCGCAGAATCCGATGGCGGCTGCGCACGGTAGAGGTATCGTAATCAATCGCTACCGTGCCAAACTGCGCGGCCGTGCTATCCACCACCTGGCCATCGATGCGATTAAAATAATGCGGCGTACCTGCCACCACGCAGCGGCAAATCTTACCACCACAGTAATCTTGTAGCACTAGAGCCGAGACAGCACACTGCCCGCTGCTTGGGTTGTGCGGCGTCCAGGCCACCAGCGGAGAGGCCGTCTGCTCGGCCCAGCTAGCAGCGAGGGCGGTACGCAACCGTGCAAGAGAGGCTGTGTATGCCTTTTCTCCATCATTGGCCGCTAGGCAAGCGTCTTGTGATGTACTATTCATTTGACCCCTCTATTACCTCTGTATCATACACCCACCCAGGCTGCCACGAGCCAACTTCGCGCCAGTTGGTTGCTATTGCCTCTGGCCAGGTCTTGCCATCAAGAATGACGTCTAGCGCAAGCTGCGGTGCTTCGTGCGCCACAATAGCAATGTGCTGACCAGCATAGTCGCGCTGCAGCATCGCCACAAAGTCGCGCATGCGCGCCTCCACATCGCGGTAGCTCTCGCCGTGCGGAAATGGTGCATCGACAAAGGGGAGTAAGCTGGCCTTGAAGGCACCATCCATACCATTATTATCACCATAATTTGCCTCACGCAGCCGTTTATCAATAACAATCTGATGCGTCGCACCAAAGGCAAGCCGGGCTGAATCGATCGCTCGGCCAAGATCCGAGCAAAATACCACAGTAAAGCTGGTATCGGCCGCTTGCTCTGGCAGCGCCTGCGCTTGTTGAGTCCCCACTGCCGACAACTCGCCAGGCAGCCAACCAGTCGCCTTGCCAGTTTCATTATCCGTCGTCGTACCGTGGACGAAATAGGTTATTTTTGTCATACATTTCCTCCTTGCTTACTTTGTGATACTGCGCGTCGAATCTGCGTTATAAATTCGCTGTGCTGCAGTTGCTGCCAGGGTAAAAACAACGGTTGTGGTAGCGTGTCAAAGTCTACCCAGCGCTGTTCTTTACATCTATCTGGTTCGGTAATAGAAGGTTCGCCACACTGCCAATCGCTCGTCAGCCACCACGTCACATAGTGCTTGTGGTCATCAGCAAAGATATCATTCGTGACAGCAGCAAAGCACACGTTAGTAATCTCGCAGCCTGTCTCTTCGCGTACGTCACGGATCGCTGCCTCCTCAGGCGTTTCGCCATATTCGATATGGCCACCAGGGACACTCCACGTATCAGCACCGTGCGACCCCTGTCGTTGCTGCATCAAGAACTTCCCATCACGCAAGATAAAGACACCTAC
>JABZJS010000031.1 GCA_015257665.1 Nanosynbacter sp.
ACCCCTGTCGTTGCTGCATCAAGAACTTCCCATCACGCAAGATAAAGACACCTACGCCAACACGTACCTGCGGTGGTTGTTCTGCTGCATACTGTTGATTCATTTCGCTACACCCTCCTTTATAGCCTTGTACACTCCCTGCGTCATTCGCCTATGTCCTTGCAGCGAGAAATGGATATCATCAGGCGCATAGTCGCCATTGTCATCAAGTGGGTTACTGATGGTTGTGTGAGTAGTGCGTAGCTTTTCGTTGATGCAATGTAGCTTGCTAGCAAGCGGCTTATAGCGCTGAACTGGCGCAATAGCAGGCGCAATATACCACACGCTGCCACTACTAGCCATGCCATTCTCGCTATCAGCTGCATAGGCCCGCGTGTAGGTATTATACCACTGTAAATCAGCCACAATTTGCTCATCCGAAGCACTCTTATAAGATGCATCATTCACGCCAAGCGCAATAATCACCCCCTCCACCGGGCTTGCCTCTCGCAGTGCTATTTCGTAACCAATCTTACCACCAAGATATGGTGCTTGCTCTGCATACTCCCCTGCTGTCCGTCCACACAGCCCTGCTTGAATAATGTCATGCTCATCACCGAGTAATTGCTGGAGGATATTCGGCCATTGCTGCTTGGTAGCATAGCGCCCCAACGGAACGCCATTCTCACCAAAACCCTCGTCGCCCCAGACGTTCGAGTCACCGTAGATAAGGATTCGCCCAGGTTGCATCACCCCTTACCTCGCACTTGCTTTGTCATCAAATAATACTCACCAGCTTCATCAGTACCATCTGTCCGGTGGTATATACTGGTGAAGGTTGGTTTGTCTGCCACTAATCGATACATATAGTCACGCTTCTCGTAGATACCCATCGCTCTCTTGTTGGTAATGTCTACCGCCAAGCCAACTTGGTCAAACCCCTGCTGACACGCTTCATCCTCCGCTGCAGCGAGTAACTGCGAGGCAATACCACGACCACGATACTGCTCTGCCACCTCAAGTGCGTTAATCTGCGGCAGGTCGGGGTACTCATCTTCAATCCTCACTGATGGCTCATCAATCTCTGGTCGCTCAGTCCAATCATGCCGCAGTGTCACCCGTCCCACATAACGGCCGTCCTCCACTGCAGCAAACACCACCGCCTTGCCCTGCATAGCCAGCTCTGTAAGCGTTGCTTCATAACGATCAGAAATACCCATATCTTGCTTGAGTAACGCAAACTGCTCGCTGCCTGGCAGGGCCGTTGTAATGCAGGCGGGTACTTTCTCGTAGGTACGCCGCTGCCAATATTCATGCATGGTTGTACTCCACTTCTTTTCGCTTTTGGTATACAGAGTAGAGCGTTGCTTTTATTGCTGCATCAAGCGGCTGGGCTCGATACGCATCTCTGTCGCTATAGCCAATTGCGCCATTATGGTTAGTATATAACGTGACATGTGGAATAATGAACTCCGCCTGAGGTATCAGTTCACGAATTGCATCACGCCACGCTTCGAGCTCACTCCACTGGGCAAGCGCAATAATTGTCTCGCGACCCTTTGCATTATCGACCAATCTACAGAACTCACCTGTCAATTCTGGCTCTGTCGTCATCGCTGCACCAGCCATGCGTGAGAGTTGCTCAAGCTGCTCATAGCCAGCCTCATCCACCCCATACTCACCAAGTACCTCAAACAGTGACAGATGAAATTCATCAGTCT
>JABZJS010000007.1 GCA_015257665.1 Nanosynbacter sp.
AATAGCACACATAACCACTAATCCTGTATTGGGGAGGATTGAAGCTTATGACAGACAAATACAATGGTTATCCGGCAGACGCTAGCGAGCCTGAAGCGCTAGGCAATACAGTAGTCTCTCATGAAGATAGCAAACGAGAAAAAGTCGTTGACCGACGGACTCTTTTTGGCATTCTTGGTGTTGTTGGTGCTGCTGCAGCGGGTATAGCCTATATTGCTGGGCGTGGTTCTGCTGAGAATAATACAGCTTCAGAAACACCTTCACCCTCTCCATCAGAATCTCCAAGCTCGAGCCCAGAAGCAACTCCATCTGCCACTGCAACAGAAACTCCGTCACCTACCCAAGAACCAGTAGAGCCTGGCACACCAAGTAGTGAGCGGCCCGAACCTCGCCGGTCGTATAACTTTGCGAATCTCAGTGAGTTTGACTCTGAAAAGTGGAAAACAATGGGTGATTATGACAAAGGGCTCGCATGTAAAACCTTCTTCGGCAACAACCTTGACTCTGATGTTATGAAGATTCTCACCGAATCACGTGCTGATCAAGCAAAAGATCTAGCAATTACATGGTTCGATCATGTCGATCGATTATTCCGTGATCTCTGTGATGATGCCCAATCAAAAGCTTTATTCACAAATGCAGAGGGTAGAGAAGTTGAAGTATGGCCAGTGCTGCGATGTTTGGCAGACTATATAGACGTCCCACATTCTAACATTGTTAGAGATTCCAATGATGAGAGCAAAGATGGCAACGATAAAAACCAATCAAAACCCCACGGTTATTATGGCCGCCTTGTCGAAGCTGCCTATGAAGCTCATACGAAAGGCAAAAAACCGAAGGAAGAAGACCGTATTACTCTCCGTGTTACGAAATGTGCCCAAATGGCACCATACGAAGACCCATTCCCAATTAATGATGGCAGAGAAACCAATCAACCCCAGGTATATTCGGCAGCATACTGTGAAGTGCAAGAGGTAGGAGATGAAGAGAAGGATAAGGAGAAGGATAAGGAGAAGGATAAAAAATCATACTATGCTGTTATTGAGCGCCAAAGGCAAATAACCAAAGAGGATCGAAAAACAGGCCGCTTCACAGTACACCCATTTCCTCGGATGTCTTATTTTTACCTAACAGATGAAAGCGGCTACGAAGCTCGTGGCATCAAACCAGAGATTACCGCGCCTCTCAACGATGTCGAAGAACAATAGCCCTTGTTGAAGCAAAGACCAGCCAAATATCATACATTACTTACGTTATTTGGCTGGTTTTCTTACTTATTTTTGTGTATTATATGTAGTGTATGACAAACTCTCTTGTATCTAAGCTAAAGCGCTTTTCACTCTTTCCATTAGCTATTATTCTCGTGCTGAGTTTTAGTGTATTTATAGACCAAAAGGCTTATGCTGATGATCATGATGATAAGGTTCGGACGTGGGTTTTATATATGGGCCAGAATGGGGACAGTAACAGTCTTGACCCAGGGTGTTTTGATGATGTAAAATGGCTTTATTTCAAAGATATTTCGGGTAATTCTCTTCAGGGGTCCAAGCTTAGTAGGAAACGCACTGTCGGAGGCAAAGAAATGTCTTGTACTGCTATTTACGAAGAGGGTATCCCCAAATGGGGTTTTTCAGACGCTGAAGATTTTCTGACTGCAGCTGGGTATAGAAAAGATGATGGAGGAGGAGACTGGTGGGAGCCGACTAATGGCAAGCAAGGAGGTGTGAACAGAGCAATTAGAAGCAAGCTTGGTGTAAAAAATGATGACCCAAAGGAATATCTATCACCAGGCGAATTATATTCGTACTATTACAGCGACTTTGTTAGTACATGCTCTGTCAAGGATGAGAAAAATCGATCAGAATTTAATAGTTCTCAAACTACTCTCGCAGACAAGGCAAAAGATGGATATATATCCTACAGCAAAATTGGGAAAGACGGCAACAACGACGTAGTACAGCAAGTTATAGCAAAATATACAGCCCCAACTGACAAAACTTTGTCAGCAGGGCCTGGTGCTGGAGAAGTAAAAGATGAACAAATTTGTATAGATAAATCAAAAAAAGTCACAGAGCAAGCGCAGGTTGCAATTAAAGAAGCCGAGAAAAATAAAGCCAACACAGGCGGCAACGTTAATGCTGGAACAGGAGAGCAGGCTTCTCAAGCAGCTGGCGCTAGTGAAGGTGGTAGTGAAGAAAATAAAGATGGGGGAGAAGATTCCAAATCACGCTGCGCCATTGACGGCATTGGCTGGATCATCTGCCCTGTCGTTAACTTTCTTGCCGACATCTCAGACGATTCCGCAGGTATTTTGGCCAAGCTGCTTGAAGTTAACTCGTTTATATTGACAGATCGTGGCCCCGACTCGGCCTTTCACTATTGGTCGCGCATTCGTGATATTGCCAATATCGTCTTTATTATCGTTTTCTTGATTGTTATCTACTCACAGGTTAGTGGTCTTGGTATTAGCAATTATGGTATTAAGAAGCTTTTACCCAAGCTTCTTATGACTATCGTCCTCGTCAATATATCTTTCTATATATGTAGCATTCTTGTCGATATCTCTAATATTGTTGGGTCATCATCGTTCAACTTCATTACCTCACTTGGTGGTGGTGGGAGTGGCCCAGAGGGTGGCTGGGCAACGAAAGGTAATGGGTGGACCGGTTTTGCTGCTTTGGTTCTTGCTGGTACTGTTGGCTTCTTTGTTGTAGGGGCGCTCATCTCTGGACTTGTCTTTGTAGCCGTCACCGTCACAGTCACAGTATTCTTACTTGGGGCACGGCATGCATTGGTTATCTTTACTATTATCTTGTCTCCGCTTGCCTTTGTAGCACTGCTATTACCAAGTACGGAGGGACTGTTCAAGAAGTGGTGGGGGTTCTTCAAGACACTACTCCTTCTTTACCCTGCAGTTGGCCTGCTCTATGGTGCGTGCAACCTAGGGGCAACAGTCATTAATGGCATGAAGGGTGAGTCGGAGGTATTATTACAAATTATTGCTGCCGCTCTTACCTTCACGCCACTTCTCCTGGTCTCTCGCCTAACAAGCCTCATGACCTCAATGATGGGACTAGCAAATATTGCTGATAAGTGGGGTAAGTTGGCTGGTAATGCTGCTGAGAAGAAACTGCAGTCTGGGCTAGATAAATCTGTCTACGGACGATTTATGGCAGAACGAGAACGCTCCAAAGAATTAGCGCACGCGCAAACTCAAGCTGGTACATATAAAGGTTGGAATCCTGTTAGAAGGTTACGAAGCGGAGCTATGCGAGGAATTAACAAGCATGCTCGTAATCTTCCAGGGTCAGCTGGTAGATCAGTACGTCGCGCCCAAAGCTATGCGTCACGTCTTATAGATCAACAAGCTGAAGAGGAGATGGAGCTCTCAGAATCATTCTTCGATAACTATCGGTATATGGATAAAGATGGAAACGAGCAAGCTCTTTCTCGAGGCGATATTTATAAACTTGCAACAGGTGGTAGTATTCAGAGTTATAAGAAAGATAAGGATGGCAATATAGTCAAAGGTGAAAAACTTGACTCAAAAGGCTTTTCTGATTTTGATCGACGATATATCATTAAGTCAGCTGGTAAAAACGCTAACTCTGAGCAGTTGAGGGGATTAGTAGAATACGGCAATGAGAATCTTGGAGCAGGGGATCGAGCAGCTTTGGCCGAATCTCTCTGGAAGTCTGGTGGAGCAAGCAAGAGCCCATGGTATACCGGTCAAGCTGCAACTGCCTTACAGAACGGCACTTTCGATTTCCAAGAATCAGTTGTGAAAGCAGCCAACTCAGGTAAGATTGATGCAGCCAAGCTTGCCGCTATGGACGATACTGCAGCAAAAGACCTATTCAATGCCCTGAATAACACTATGCCAACAAAGAATACCACACGTATAACTGATATTGGAAAAGCTCGCTTAGCACTCCAAAAAAGTGCAGAAGCTGCATATGCTTCAGAATTATACAAACCTACAATTGAAAGCCGTGCAGGGGTTAAAGAAGCTCTATCTAGTATGGCAGGTTGGACAAATCGGGGACAACAACCTAACCCTACCCCAAATCCAAATCCAAATCAAAACTCTAACAAAAATCCATAAAATACTCCCCTTCATCCCCCTCATGCTATAATAAATACATAAACTATGTCGAGATATAAGGTTGCACAGGATGTAGAGGCAGAGGATAAAATTCTTGGGCCATTTAGTTTTCGCCAGTTTATTTATTTGCTGGTTGCGGCGGCGGGGATCGCGTTGGCGTGGGGATTATCGCAAGTGTTTTTGCCGCTGGCGGTTATTCCGGTGCCGATTATCCTACTATTTGGTGCACTAGCCTTACCGCTGCGTAAGGATCAGCCAATGGAGGTTTATCTCGCGGCGGTGGTGTCGTTCTACACCAAGCCACGCCGGCGCATGTGGCAGCCCGATGGCATCAACTCGTTAATCGAGATTACGGTACCCGAGAAGGTGGAGATTGAGCGAACGAAGAACCTTAGCCAAGACGAAGCCGAGCGCCGCCTGGCGTATCTGTCGCAGCTGGCTGATACTCATGGATGGTCTATTCGCCATACTCGTGTGCCTGATGCACAGGGGTCCATGATTAGCGACGTCTATTTTGAGGCGCAGCAGACCTCAGATATGTTTGATGACAACAGCAGCGAAGCGCGAGCGATGACGCGGCGCATCGAGCAATCCAACCAAGCCCGGCGCCGAGCCGCCATCGAGCGCATGCAAGCTCCACCAGCTGCACTACCCGCTGTAGCTGATGGGCAACCACTTCAGCAAGCTCCCGTGCCGTATCAGCCGGCATGGCCGCAAGCTCAGCAACAGCCATACCAGGTAGCTCCAAATACTCCACCACAGGTTACACCACCATACCAGCCACCAGTTGACGATGCTGGTTTTGCACCAGTATCACCACCTCAGCCTCGTATGCCTGAGTCGCCATACTCAGCACCAGAGCCTCAGCGCCCAGCAGTGTCGTATTCATCCACGAGCTTCCCCGAGAACCGTACTGCGTCATCGCATCAGCAAGCTCCCTCACTCGATGCTAGTGCTTACCAAAATCAACCAAACTCATACCCACCTCAGCAATCTACCGAGGTATACGAAATCTCGCCAGTGGACGACTCACCACATGACGAAACACCTACTGCTGACCCACAGCCTATGCCGCGAGAGCACGACTCACTCCAGTCTCTGCCAATGGCACTGCCCGCCGTTATTCCGCATGATTCGGTCTTGCCCGATGCCCTGAGCAAACCCTACACACCGCCTAAACCCACAGCAGAAGCTGCGCCAGAGCCCAAGCCAGAAGAAACACCATCCTTCGAAGCAATCTACGCCAACCTTCGCCAACACGCTGCTCCTACTACTGATGCCGTGCCACTTGTGCCACCCCAAAAATCAGCCACGCGCACTGCTACTACACCTGATTATCAACCAGCTGCAGCACCTTCTACCGATGTTCAGCCGCCATTCACTCCAGCACCTGCAGAGCAGCCCACCCCGCCAGCAGCCCCCAATTATCCGCAAATCCCTACACCATATCCTCCCCAGCAGCCTACCTACCAGCCAGCACCACCTCAGCAGCTACCCATTGTACCAGCTCAAACCGCACAAGCTCTCGCACCCACCCCAGCCGCAGTATCCTACCGAGATCGCTCAACACTGGCTGATGATAAAAATGTCATCGATATGTCCGTGCGCTACAACCCATACCCCAGCATTCACCAGTCAGTCATCCAGCCGCTCGACCCCAGTTATTACGCCAAGACAACCCCCTCGCGTGAGGAACGCCTACGTGAGGAGCAACTTGCCCAGCAACGCAACAATATGCCGCCAAACACTAGCGTAAACACCGTCTCGCCTGATATAATTAGACTAGCCAGCAACTCTGATTTGTCCGTTGCTGCCATTGCCAATGAAGCCAACCGGATTCAACATCAAGAGCAGGCTAGTCAGGATGATGACGATGATGAGATTGTCATCCCTTTGCGCTAAGAAATAAGAAGGAGAGTGGTGTCGCCAAATTCACCCAACAATCAACAACCACCAGCTGGGCCACCCAGCCAGTTTGGCTATAGCCAAGGCCAGGGCGCTGCGCCAACGGGCCAAGTGCCAGCTAATTACCCGCAATACCCTGCTCCACCGCAGGGCAACTACCCCGCCGTGCAAGCACCGGCTCAACCACCAGCTGTGCAAGGCAGTACGAATGATCAGCCTACTCAAGACACCAAGAAAAAGGCTCCACCCAAGCCTGCTACCACACAAAATAGCCTCCTCCTCTCAGAACTGCGCGATGATATGATCATCATGGGTGATGGCAGCTTCCGTGCCGTCATTGCCTGTGAGTCGATTAACTTCGACCTGATGAGCGCCCGTGAGCGCGAGGGGGTAGAGTATAGCTACCAGAACTTCCTCAATGCGCTATACTTCCCGGTGCAGATCTGCATCCGCTCACAGCGAGTCGATATTGGCCCGTATTTGGATAAGCTCGTTGCTATCCAGCGCACCCAAGACAACATGCTGCTCAGCGTGTTGATGGAGGACTATATCAACTTCATCGACGACCTCTCGCAAAACGCCAATATCATGGACAAGAGCTTCTACGTCGTCATCCCGTATTACCCAGCAGGGGAGGGGACGATTATCGACCAGAGTAAAGGGTTCTTCACCAAGCTCTTTGCTCCTAAGAACACCAACACCGTGACGAAGATTAGCAAAGAAACCTACGAGCGAGCCCGCGAGGAAATCCGCAACCGGGCTGACACCATTCTCAACGGCTTGATGCAGATTGGTGTGCGTGCAGTGCAACTCAAGACTAAGGAGCTCGGCACCCTCTATTACAACATGTATAACCCCGACACGGCAGTGCGCGAGCCACTGGGCGATTTTAATAACGTGACTTCCACCTTCGTCCGCAAAGGCGAGGGAGCTGTTCCAACCTCGACAGCATATCACAAAGGAGATTTTTAATGGCACGACGACCCGATCCAATCGACATTGCTGCCCAGCAGCGCGAGCGCGAGCAAGCAGAGGTAGAAGAAGCCTTTATCAAAGGTATGACGACACTGCGCGATCTAATCGCTCCCAGCAGTCTCGAGATTCACAGTACGTACTTCCGCATTGGTACCAAGTATGGCCGCACACTCTACATCTATGGCTACCCACGTGAGCTCTACACAGGCTGGCTGTCAGGATTGATCAACATCGACCAAGTGCTTGATATTAGTATGTTTATTTACCCTGTCGAGACAGAGATCGTCCTCAACAACCTCCGCAAGAAGGTGACGCAGCTTGAGGCTGATATGGCGCTTAATTCCGAAAAAGGCAAGGTGCGTGACCCAGCCCGCGAAGCTGCCCTGGCTGATGCCGAGGAATTGCGCGACCAGCTACAACTTGGAGCCGAGCGCTTCTTTCGCTTTGGGCTTTACGTCACGCTTTATGCCGATAGCCTCGAGGAATTGAGCTTCGTCCAGCACGTCATCGAGACGATCTTTGGCCAGAATATGGTCTACAGCAAGACCGCCAGTAACCAGCAAGAGCAAGGCCTCAACAGTACCATCCCCCAAATGACCGACCAGCTGCAAGTCCGCCGCAACATGAACACTGGCGCGGTGAGCACGAGCTTTCCCTTTACCAGTGCCGACCTTAGTGACGGCGAGGGTATTCTCTATGGCGTCAACCAGCATAACCAAGGGCTCGTTATTTTCGACCGCTTTAGCCTTGAGAATGCGAATATGGTCGTCTTTGCAAAGTCTGGTGCCGGTAAATCCTTCACCGTTAAGCTCGAGGCGCTGCGCAGTATGATGCTTGGCACCGACATCCTTGTCATCGACCCTGAGAACGAGTACCAGAAGCTAGCCGATGCAGTCGGCGGCAGTTACATTCGCCTCAGCCTCAGTAGCGATACGCGAATTAACCCCTTTGACCTTCCCCGAGTAATCGACAGCGACGAAGCAACCGACGCCCTGCGCGCTAATCTCATCACCCTGCAGCGGCTCTTCAAGCTTATGTTGGGCGGCACGTTGGTGGGTGGGCAACAGATTGCCTTGCTCAGCCCAGCTGAAGAGGCCGATCTCGACCAAGCACTTATCGATACCTACGCCCGAGCTGGTATTACCAGCGATCCACTAACACATAATTCTCAGCCACCGACTATCATCGACCTCTACGATACTCTCCTTCACATGGGTGGAGCAGGGCCGTCACTGGCCCAGCGCCTACGGAAGTACACCACAGGCACCTTCGCTGGCATCTTTAGCCAGCAAAGCAATGTTGATATTAATAACAGCATGGTGGTGTTTAATATCCGCGATCTGGAGGATGACCTGCGGCCAGTAGCAATGTATATTGTGCTGAGCCACATCTGGAACATTGCCCGCACCGTACAGCGCCGGCGGATGCTCATCGTTGATGAGGCCTGGCAGCTGATGAAGTACGAAGACTCGGCGGAGTTTCTTCATAGCCTAGCCAAGCGAGCTCGTAAGTACTCTCTGGGCCTGACGACCATCACGCAGGACGTAGAGGACTTTATGGGAAGCGAGAAGGGCCGGGCTATTGTAGCAAACAGCTCGCTCCAGCTTTTGCTAAAGCAATCGACCAGCGCGGTGGATGTGCTAGCTGAGGTCTTCAAGCTCACCGAGGAGGAGCGTAAGCGCCTGTCTAACTTCCCTGTGGGCGATGGCCTCTTCTTTGCTGGGCAAAACCACGTCCATATCCGCATCTTCGCCAGCGAGACCGAGACGCAATTCATCACCACCAACCCAGTAGCCAATAACAGCTTATACCAGCAGCCAGTGAGGTCGTAGTCCACCATGCCTACCCCCATCCCCTCCCAGCAAAAACCCGATCTCGACCGGCATAATCCGGGGAATACGCATTGGAGCAACGACACCTTCGCTGGTCGGAATAATCACGCTGGCAGTGGTGATCATAGCCAATCTAGCACCGCCCAAGACCTCCAGTCGCGCGAGAATAGCGGGAGTGGCTCATCCGCCCATAATAACGCCAACAGTACTGGTACAACTGACAGCGACTATGCTAACTCCGTCCGAGGCCAAGAAGGCGCGCCAGGAAGTAACTGGAGCGATAATAACTGGTTCAATAAGGTAGTCCCGCCAGACAGTAAACTCTCTGAACCCAAATCTCGTTTTGCCAAGGCGCGGAGTGCTATCTTCTCTAAGAAGGGCGGGCCAATGGGTATCCTTGGCGCTATTTTGCTTGGTGGTGGCTCAATGCTCTCATTTTTTGGTGGGCCAAGCCTACTTTTGCTTCATATCAAAGAAAATCTCACCAACCACTGGAATTCACAAAATACCAGCTTCGAACGACGCGCTAATAAGGTGATGTTCAAGCGCATCCAAAACACTGCAACCGATGGCCTTTGTTCGGTTGTGAATGTACGATGCCGCTATAATCGTGTTTCGAATCGGCTGCTAAAGCAATTTGAAAAAAATAATGTTGAAGCCCTCGACAAGGAAGGGAATGTCGTCAAAGCTTCCGATGGGTTTGATGCAAAAAAGTCCACAATCGGTGAAAAAATCGAGAATCTGCGTGTCACCTACCCTAATGGCACCCAGGAAACAATTAGCGCCAAAGATTTTAAAAAATTATATTATGAGAAGCCTGAGCTCAGAGCAATTATGCACCGCGCATATGCACCGCGTTGGGTCGCTTTCTTCGATAAAGTGTTTAACAATGGCGTCATAAAAAAATTCTCTCTTACCAAGAAAAACAAGCTCGCTGGTGCCAAAAGCGAGAAAGAAGTCCGCGAAAGCATCGACAAAAATACCAAAGGCCAAGAAATGAAAGGCAAATATGAAGCCAAGGAAAATGACGATGAAGGCAAAGAAAAGGTTACTGAAGATACCGATGTTGGCAAAGCCGCTAAAGAAGCAGTAGGTGAAGGAACTGAAGGAGCAACAAAATCTGTTACTAAGGAAGCAGCTGCCAATATTATCAAAAACGGTGTCGGCAAAACTGGTAATATTGTCGCTATGATTGCTGGTGGCCTCTGTATGGTGCAAGATGGTGCTAAGTCCATCAGTAAGACGATTCGCCTCATTCAAATGACGCAGGTCATTAGCTATGCCATGATGTTCTTTACGATGGCAGATAATATTAAAGCTGGCTCAACAGATTATATAGCCGTTGCTGTACTTGGGACGATTCTGACTACTGTACTCGTCAACAAAGCTGGCAATGTAACCAAAAAAGCCGCAACCGACGGAATGGGTCTCAAGTACGGCTTACTAAAAGAAATAGCCCCAACTGGTACCTCCAACTGGACGGAATATGTCCCTGGCGGAGGGTGGGCCCGGAAGATGGGTGGCGTTGCCAATGCCCTTGGGGCTAATATTGGTGCGCTGAAAACATCCTGCAAGGTTATCAATAGTACTGGTGGTCAGCTTCTCATGAGTGTTGTTGGTGGATGGACAAGTGTCGTCGGTGAGTTAGTCTCAAATTTAGCTGCTCCTGTTATTTCTGCTGTACTTGCGCCAATTCTCAGTAAGCTCATAAATTCTATGGCGGGCACCCTCGTGAGTAGCGCTACCGTTGGCGAAGATGCTGGGGATGCTCTAACGAGTGGTGCAGTAAATATGTTCTCCGAAGCAGCAGCAGCGGGCGGTAACGGCATGCTCAATGTTGACCAAACAATTGCCTACGAACGAGAAACAGCTCATCTCAATCTTGCCTATGCCGCCGAGCAACGCGTTGAGCGGAGCCCCTTTGACGCAACATCGCCATATACCTTTATGGGAAGTCTCTATAGTTCATTTATTCCATACATGGGCAGCTTTTCTAATCTTAGTAGTTTTGTTCATAATCTTGTATCGCTCCCTAAGAATATCGTACCGGCCTTCTTTGGCAACAAAGTTAGCGCTAATACCGAAACAGATCGCATGAAAAAGATTTGGCAAGCGTGCGATGACCCAAATATCCCCAAAGACGTCGCTGCTGGGCCATTTTGCAATATATCGTATGGCGCACTCAATCTTGATAAAGATCCCGACGAGGTTGCCCAATCTCTCGCTGGGCAATACAACGAAGAAACAGGCGAAGCAACTGGCGGCACGCTCAAAGAATGGCAAGAGAAGTGCGGCAAAGGTACCGATGGCGAGAATGGTGTCGACACCGCTTATTGCAAGTTTGACTCTGAGGAAAAAGTCAATGCTGCACTCTTCACGATTGACCAACGTGTTGTCGACACCATGGACAATGAACCAATCTCTGGTGGAGGTGGTGGAACAAACCAATCTAGCAGTAGCACCCCCAGTGGCTCGGCAGTTGGTGAGCCAGAATTTAACCAAGCTCAGCCTGCTGCAGAAGGCGGCGATTCTATATCAACGTGGAATGGTCTTAAAAACGGCGAGTTAGCAGAAGGCGACTTGGTAGCTCTGTCATTTTCATCCGGCGAGAGGATGCATAAACAAGCCGCCGCCGCTATGGAAGAAATGAACAAAGCATACAAAGCAGAAACTGGTGCTGATTTCGGCATTAATGAGGCATATCGAGACTGCCAACGACAAATTGCATACGCAACACCAGGTGATCCATTATACCAAGGTGGTCTAGCCAAGCCAGCGCCACCTTGTAGCTCCAATCATGGCTGGGGGCTTGCAGCAGATATCAGCGTGGGAGACTTTGGTTCTTCTACTTACAATTGGCTTAAAGCTAACGCTCATAAGTATGGCTATGTCCACCCTGAATGGGCAGAACCAAATGGTAGCAAACCAGAGGCATGGCACTGGGAATATGCTCGACGTATTGGAGGGTCATCATGATCATACGGTGGACCCATCGGTGCTTATCCTTTCTTTATACCTTTATTACTTGTTGCTGGGTATATATTCGGCAGCGACTGCTTCATTTCTCGTCTCTTTTCTCGCCATCGACACAACTCTTTTCTCACTGCACAACTATCTATCGAATAAGCTCTCTTGTTTTTGCGATAGTGTTTTCTCTCGTATCAACTCCTGCTTCAGCTTTAGACGCAAGGTTCTTTTCTGGTAACTATATCGAGCATTTCGACCCCGACGCAGCCACCTGCTCTACCAGCTCCACCAGCAGCAGTGATGGCAGTAGCGGGACTGCAGCAGAAGATCTCAAAGACTTTGTCCGCAAATACGTCAAGATGGCTGTCGAAACGAACAAAAAGTATGGCACACCATACGAAACAGTCCTTGCCCAGGGGGTTATTGAATCTGGTTATGGTAAATCTGGTCTTACCGTCAAGGCAAATAACTTCCACGGTATCAAGGCTGGCGGAAATTGGTCGGGCGAGGTAATCGATATGGAAACAGAGGAAGAATACTCCTCTGGCCGGACAACAATCGTTGATGGTTTTCGCAAATATCCTACCGTCGAGGCTGGCTGGCTTGGCTATGGCGAATTCATCACTAGCAACTCACGCTATAGCGAAGCCCTCAAATACCCCGGCGACCCACGCAAATACCTCCAGGAGATTAAAAATGCTGGCTATGCGACCGACAGCCAATATGTCTCGACTGTTACCGAATATATTGATAAGATTGAGCAAATTGTCAAGGAAGAGAACTTGTCTCCGCCTTCATCCCAAATCCAAGTCGAAGGTGGTAATACCAATGGCACCAACGCCCAAAATGCTTCGGCCGGAGGTTGTACCGCAAATGGTAGTAAGAGTGCCGCCGGTGGATCAATCGTTGAAACAGCTAAGAGCCTTGCTTGGGAGGACGGACGGCGAGTTGGTAATGGTGGCGAAAAGGAAGAATACCGAAATGCCCGCCAGCAGTATAATCCAGAAGCGGGTGGTGACTATACAGACTGCGGCAAATACGTTGCAACAGTGATGCGTATGAGTGGAGCAGACCCAAATTACCCACCAGCTGGAACAGTCAATCAGCGGCCTTATGTCCTCAGTCATCCTGAGAAATACTATACTAAAGAGTCCCCAAGTATGGGGGATCTACAGCCTGGTGATATTCTAGTCTTTAATGGTCATACACTGTTTTATTTAGGTGATCTTGGTAATGGGTTTGTCGGTGCACAAGCTTCTCAATACGATCACGTCCCATCTTATATCAAACAAGGAACAATCGAGTGGATGCTTGGAAACTCGGGTGTTGTATTAGCGAGGACAGTCAATGGAAATACTCAATCAAAAACGTAACCAAATTATCACACTATTTGCCCTGCTTGCCGTTAGTATGATTGCCTTTACGATATATCGTTTCGTTGATAATCTCAAATACGACAGCACTATCCTTGTCTATGCCATCCCAGATAACCTTACTGTCTCGTATGATACAATCAAAAACCAAAAGGTAACAACGCGGGCAAAGCACGCCGTGAAGAGTGGGTCATACACATACATATTCCGAGCCAAAGGGTTTGCCGACCACCAGGTTAAGTTAGATCTCAAGCAAGGCGAAGAAAAGAAGTTATTCTTTGCCATGAAGCCGCTAACCGAGGAGGCGAAGAGGGAAGCGAAGAGGGAAAGATATAATGATATCCGCGAAGCAATCGGGGGTCACGAAACAACACAAGGAGGAGCAAAGATATCTCAAGACAGTCCTCTTATTAATAAACTTCCTCGCTACTCGCGTTGGTTTTATATTGTTACCTGCAACCCATATCGCACGACCGACCGATCAAATCGGCTTGGTATATGCATTGTCACAACAGACAAGACAAGCCAATCACAGGTTGACCAAGCGCTCAGCTATCTTAAAAAATACGACAAAGATATTGATAAATACGACATAAAAATCAATGGTAAAATATACCCCACTGCCGAGGAATTAGAAAAGAAGCGTGCTGTCCCGTGTGGCGGCAACAACCCACCGTGGTGCTATATGTATACTGATATATAAAGTGGAGCCTACCCCACCGCACTCGTCATCACAATCTGGTTATCGATGAATTCGCTGAGGAGGCGCTGCTGGCGCTGCTGGTCGAGCTCACCAAAGACATCGTCGAGCAGAATGAGTGGCGCTTGGCCTGTTTGCTGCTGGATGTAGGCTGCTTCGAGAAATTTGAGGGCAAGCACAATGGTGCGGGTTTCGCCGCGCGATGCAGTCTTGGCGGCCGGATTGCCTCGGAATAGCACCGTGATATCATGCCGGTGTGGGCCAACACTCGTCGCGCCAATTGCTTTGTCGTACGCTGTTTTTTGCTCATACTCGGCGAGAAGCTGCTGCGCGGTCATACTGCGCTCCTCCGAGTAGTGCAGCGCAACGCTATCCGCTACGCCCGCAATACTTTGGTACATAGCACTGCTTTTTGCATTAAGATAACGCAGCACGCGCTGACGCTTCGTAATGATCGACGCGCCATACTGACTCAAGATAAGATTCCACGAGAAAAGTGCCGCCTCGCTGAGGGTAGGGTCTTTGAGTAATTTATTTCGCTGCTGCAGTGCTCGGTGGTAGCGACTTAGTTCGTGACTATAGTGTGCATCATATTGCTGGATAAGCGTATCGAGAAAATCACGCCGGCGCTGCGGCGAGCCAGTGATAATCCGCAATGTGTCTGGCTCAAAAAGGACGATCGGATATTTTTTGCCATAGGGAAGGCGACCATAGGTTGTACCATCGACAATAAAACGCTTGCGCTTCGTCTCATGTCGACGATCGTACTGGACGCGGTAATGTTGTTCATCCGTCGCAAGATCAATTGTATAACTTTTTTGTTCATGTTGGCAGACTGCTTCATCACTACCGCGAAAGGAAGTACCACGCAGCGCAATATGAATCGCCTCAATAAGCGATGTCTTACCAGAGCCATTTGGGCCAGAAATCAGCGTCGTACCTGGCTCAAGGTTGAGTGTCTTGAGCGTATGGATTCGCACATGCTGCACTGCTAGCCGTGTTATCTTCATCGCTAGCTCTTCAGTGGCATAATAATATGAATATAGTTTGGCCCAGGCTGAGCGACTGTTAAGACACAGGGCGAGAGCTTACCACTAAAGCGGAAGGTGATTGTCTCGCCATCAAGAACACCTAATGCATCACTAATGTACCTCGAATTGAGCGTAATTTGCCCATCACTCGACACCTCAGCCTCTGCTTCGGAAGTATTTTCGCCCAGCTCGGACGCAACGGAGTGAATCCGCAATTTCTGCGCCTCATGGTCGGCGGTAAGCGTGACACTGCCACCAGACTCACGCGCAAAGAGCCCTGCCACCTTTACTACGCGCGAGAAATCGCCTGCTGCAAGCGTCACGTTTGTCTCTGATTGAGCAGGGATGAGCTGCCGATAGTTTGGATAGGTGCCATCAATTAAGCGGCTGGTAATCTCCACTTCCTCTAGCCGAAAACGCACCTGCGTCTCATCAAAGAGCACCTCCACTTCTTCCGTGCCGTCACTGAGCGAGCGTAGCGCTTCCTGCAAACTGCTCGCTGGCACAATGGCTGCAATCTGGCTCTGGCTTGCCATCAAACGCCGCTCAGCCAGGCGATAGCCGTCCGTCGCTGCCATATACAGCACACCATCCACTGTATGCCAATACACACCAGTCAGGACAGGCCGAGTCGTATCATTACTACACGTCACCAAGGTTTGCGCTGTCGCCTGCTTAAAGTCTGCAGCAGCGATACTATAGCGTACTGATTGTTCTTCATCAATCGTCGGTAGCTCCGGAAAATCATCTGCTACTACGCCATTAATCGTCGAGGTGTACCCGCCAGACGTTAGTGTCATACGCGTACCATCGGTCTCAAGCTCGATCGGCCCCTTCGGCAAATTCGCCACAAATTCGCTCACAAGTTTAGCCGGTAGAGTAATTACCCCCGGTGTCTCTACTTTTGCGCCAATATAATAGGTAGTGGCAATCTCTAGGTTCGTCGCAGCGAGAAGAAGGCGATTACCTTCGGTGCGGAATAATATATTATTTAAGATCGGCAGGCCAGCTCGGTTGCTCGCAACTCGCCCGACAACCCCGAGCGCTCGTGCAAGATTTTCTTGTGTGACAGACAGTTTCATATCTACAATCCTTTCTTTTTATCTGGTTGATATAGTAATAGGTGCTGTGGATACTGTGGAAACCATGATGAATAACAGAGGTACGACTTGCTCACTACTTGTGTAAAACGCTGCGATCGCTGGCGTGGATAAATCGGGGAGAAGCAGGGGTTATCCACCAGCCAGTAAGGCTTTCGTATGGTGTGCTTTTGATGCTGTGGATGACTGCCCACGAGCTGCCCGTGGGTTATACGTCCAGCTGTGCACGGCTTTTCCACAGGTGTCGTGAAAAAAACACATGGCTTAGGCATAGAGCTTATCCCGGATGTCAGCGACCTGCTCACGGATGAGATAGTCGAGCTTGATGGATTTTTCGATTTTTTCGACCGAATGGATGGCAGTAGTGTGGTCTTTGCGGCCCAGCTCATTGGCAATTTGTGGAAAGCTCATGTGGAGCTCGCTGCGCAGTAAGTACATGGCAATTTGTCGCGGCACGACGATATGCTTAGCTCGCTTAGCACCACAGATTTCTTTGCTATCGATCTGGAAATGGCGGGCAGTCTTGTCAATAATCTGCTTAGCAGTAAGGTGCTGGGGACGACTACGCCGGACGTTACCAAGCAAACCCTCCGCTGTCATTACGTCAGGAGCGACGCCACGCATCTCGGCATAAGCAAGAAGTTGATTAAGCGCGCCCTCGAGTTCGCGGATATTTGTCTTGACGTTCTTAGCAAGGTATTCCACGGTGTCGCGCTCAAGTGTCACGCCAGCGAAGCTCGCTTTGGTCTCGACAATCGCGCAGCGCGTCTCAAAGTCGGGCATCTGGATATCGATCGCCATTCCCCATTCAAAGCGACTACGTAAGCGCTCCGTCAGGGTAGGGATGCTGTGTGGTGGTTTGTCGCTACCGATGATAATCTGCTTATTAGCCTGATGGAGGGCATTGAAGGTGTGAAAGAACTCCTCTTGAGTTTTCTCGCGCCCGGCAATGAATTGCATATCGTCGACGATAAGTACATCGACATTGCGGTACCGGTCAGAAAAGCCCGCCTTTTTGAAGCGAATTGACTCGATAAACTCTTTGACAAACGTCTCCGAGCTCAGATAGGCGACTCTTTTACTCGGGTCACGCGCGAGAATTTCATTACCCACCGCTTGGATAAGATGTGTCTTACCGAGGCCAACGCCACCGTAGATGAAGAGGGGGTTATACTTCGTGCCAGGGCTATTTGCGACTGCTTGGCAGGCGGTGTAGGCGAGGTCATTACTCGAGCCAACGATGAAATTCTGGAAGGTATAGCGCGCATTGAGGCTTGTCGCTGGTGTCGGAGAACTAGAGTGCGAGGGGGTGGTTGGCTTGCTAATGAGTGCTGCTGCTCGCTCCTCGACGCGGTTGGTTGGCTGACCAGTCGTTTCGCGGCTAATAACAGTACGTTTTTTGCTGTGTTTGTTTACCACATAGGCGATGCGCGACACCTCAATACCACTGCTCTGCAGCGCTTCTTTGACGATGCTATCGTAGCGCACCTCAAACTGGCGAATCGCAAAAACATTCACCACGCCAATAGTGATCACCCCGTCTTTGTTGCTGAGCATCTCGGTATTGGCAAACCACGTCGAAAAGATACCGCTTGGTATCGACACTTCAATCTCACCCAAAACACTCTTCCACAAACTGTGGTACACTAGCTTTTACTACTCCTTATTTGCTATACAATGACTCTTTTTAGTATAGGAAAAAACCGACTTTTCCACAACCGTGAGAAATACAACAGCGGGGTGAAAGCGAGAAGAGTAACAGGGGTGCAGTTTTTCCACAAAAACACACTACCTCTGTTAAAGTGTGGATAACTCACGAACAAATGTGGATAAACAATTTGGCTATGCTTACCACGAAGGCTGATAGGAACAAAAAATCCACTAAAAAGGTGAAAAGTTGAAAGATATCGGGCAATCGCGTATAATAGCAATGATATGCCAAAACGAACTCACCAACCACACACTCGTCATCGCGCTCGGACGCACGGGTTTCGGGCACGGATTGCCACCAAGGCAGGCCGCAACGTGCTCAAGCGCCGCCGCGCCAAGGGTCGCGCTCGCCTCGCACTCTCGTAGTGTGATGATAGCAAAACGACAAAAATAACCCACTGCTTGGTGGGTTATTTTGTCTCGGTCTGTAAGTAGATTTGCTATAATACAGCTATGTTACAGCAACGATATCGGTTTCATGGCTATGGCGGACTACGCTATTTGTATCGCCATGCGAGTGCCGAGCGTTCGCGCCTGCTGACCGTCAAGTACGTTGCTAATCGCCGTCGGCGTATGCCGCGAATTGCCGTCGTGGTGAGTAAAAAGGTGCACAAATCTGCAGTAGGGCGCAACCGCATTCGTCGCCGTATCTACGAGATTCTGCACCAGCAAGTACCGCACTTTACAGGAGTGTACGACGTTGCACTGATCATTACCTCAAGCGAAGTACTTACCACGTCGCACGATGAGCTTGTGCTAGTAGTGACAAATCTGCTTGTGCGAGCTGGTATTTGCCCCGGTAGGATAACGCCGGGTGATGGTGCGGATAAGCGAGAATAGGAATTTGTGGCGACTGAGTCTTTTTGCGCCATTTTTTTGTATATTAATTTGACTCAAAGTAATGTCGAGAATTTTTAAATATACTGTGGTATACAAAACTCAAAATATTCTACACGAGATTATTTTTGATTCATTATTCAGATGAATTGCAAGCTCGGTGAGTGTTATTTTCTAGGATTGAGAAAACCCTTATACGCTACATTGTTAGTGGGATTTCGGACGTATCACTGGTTGACTTTTAAAAAATACTTCGCCACAATTCATCTTCCGTGGCCACCTATGATACAATAAATGCAGTAATCGGAGTCAATATGTTTGAGACAATAATTTTGCAGCCCATTTTTAACGCGCTTTTGCTTATCTATAGTATCATCCCTGGTGGCGACTTTGGCGTGGCGGTGATTCTCTTCACGATCATCATCCGCTTCTTGCTCTACCCACTACTTAAGCGGCAGCTCCACCAGAGCAAACAGATGCGCAAGATGCAGCCTGAGCTGGCCAAGATCAAGAAAGCGGCTAATGGCAACCGTCAAGTAGAAGCGATGCAGCAGATGGAACTGTATAAAAAATATGGTATCAAGCCATTTCGCTCGATTCTACTACTCTTTATTCAGATTCCGATCTTTATCGGCCTCTACCAGGTGATCATGATCATCTCGCTTCACCGCGACCAAGTGGCGCGCTACATCTACGAGCCGCTCAAGAATATCGATGCCATCAAGACCATTATCAACCACCCCGATCAGTTCAACCACACCATGCTCGGCTTTATCGACCTCACTAAGGTAGCGCTTGGCAAGGATGGTATTGTCTGGCCGCTCCTCGCTCTCGCAATCATCTCAGCTCTTACTCAGTATGTGATGACTAAGCAAACTATGCCAACTGGTAAGAGTGCCAAGCGTTTCCGCGACATCATGAAGGAGACGGCTGCCGGTAAAGAAGCCGACCCCGCCGAGATGAACGCCGCAATGATGCGTAATATGGCAAAGTTTATGCCAGTGATGATGTTTATGATCATGATGGGTCTGCCAGGGGCGTTGGCGCTCTACTATACGGCATCTAACCTAGTAGCGGTAGCGCAGCAGTCATATCTCCTCCGTAAAGACAAGCAAGAGCTTGAAGCAATCGCTGATGAAGTAGATATTACAACGCCTGCCAAGAAAAAGTCGACGAAAAAGCGCGCCAAAGCGGCCACAGAAGCCAACATCACACGCATCAAAGCCAAAGAATAACAGAGGAGGAGAACCCGATGGATCGATACCAATCAGTAACATTTGCCCGAGAATATCTCCAGAACATCATCTCATTTTTTGGCGAAAATATTGCGGTATCGGGTGATGACGATGGCGAGGTGATGACGCTTCGGGTAGAGTCGTCAGACATCAATAGTATCTTGATTGGCCGTGGGGCAGAGACACTACGGGCATTGCAATATATCGTCTCATCGGCGCTGCGGGCGCAAAATGCCGCGGTAGTGCGTGTAAGTGTTGATATTGCCGACTATAAAAAGCAGCACGAGGAAAAGATTGCCGACAAAGCGCGGGGCTGGATCGAGCGCGTGCGTGTAACTGGTGAACCCTACACCGCTCACCTCAACCCAGCCGATCGGCGCATCGTCCACCAAGTTGCTGCCGACGCAGCTGGCATCACGACCATCTCCGAAGGCGAAGGCCGCGAGCGCCATGTGATTATCCAGCTGGAAGAGGCTGAGTAAAAGCTACGCTAAGATACATCTTATAACCGGTCAGCGATGGCCGGTTATTTTTGCAATACTACTACTAAATATCTACTTTATAGTGGCGTGCTAATTCTTGTGCCATTCCACCGTTTTTTGATAGTATGCGATACAGAGCAGAAGTAAAGTATTATAAATAACACTACACCTATATAAGGCAAGAGAGAATAGACTCACGCTAAGGTGAACGAGACTTTACGATTTCTGATCCACAATCACTCACACTGGCTATAAATAGACTGATTATGATTGCCGCAGTGCTCGCTTATATACCGCTAACGTTTCCTTGCCACAGCGCTCCCACGAGTAGCGGGTAGCTTGGGCTTTGCCTTTGACGATAAGCTCGCGACGGCGAGCTGGTTGGCTGAGGACACGGTCGATTGCACTAGCAATGGCATTAACATCGAGTGGGTCGAAGTACTCGGCAGCATCGCCTAAAATTTCGGGCATACACGAGGTATTGCTCGATATAACAGGTGTCGTGCCATACGCCATCGTCTCTAGTGGCGGCAGGCCAAACCCCTCCATCAGTGATGGAAAGACGTATGCCTCAGCTTTGTTAAGTAGCCAATCACGCTGCCCGTCGGGGATGAACCCAGTGAAGTGAATATTGCGATAGCCTTGCTGTTGGTAGTAGGCCTGGTTGCGCTTGGTATCTTCATTCATCCGCCCTACAAACACCAGGCCAAGGTCTGGCCAGCGGCTCAGCAGCTGCTGGTGTGCGGCCGCGAGGCGGCGCAGATTTTTATAATCAGGCTGCTGCCCAACGTAGATAATGAACCGCTTGAAGGGAAGGTCGATATACGGCGTGAGCTGCCCAGGGTGCACCTCGCCTGCCTCGTAGATGACTGATATTTTGCTATCGGGGATCTTGGTAAAGTCTTGGTATTCTTGCTTAGTCGTCTGAGAAATAGTGATGATATGCTCGCTGGTGCGGGCAATCCGCCGAAACACCCAGCGCCCTACCAATTGCTTAAGATGAAACACCAGCCAATTTTTGTCGGAATTGTACGTCTTAAGAAGGGTCATATCGTGCACCGTGGTGACGTGCTTACCTCTGTAAAAGACCGGTTGCTGCGGCATGCAAAAATGTACTAAGTCGGGCCCTAGCTCATCTAGGTAGCGCCGGAAGCCAAGTTGCTCCGCTAGCGAATAGTTGGCAAAGTCGACCGTGCGGATGGTGAAGTTAGGGTTGTGTGGCTGCCAGTAGTCGCGGTCCTTAGTAGGAACGAGGATACTATAGCGGTTGGTCGTATCAAGCCGCTCCAGCTGCTCAAGCAACTTCACGACATATGTGCCCGTGCCAGAATTGATCACGCGGGCGTCGATTGCAATATGAAAACTCATACTTTCTAGTATACAGTCCCCGCACCGAAAGCGCCAGATGGACACGCGTGTGTCAAGGCTGGTGATAATAATCTAAACTCTGTATAAAAGTGATATAATACCCATATTACGAGTAATATGACGGAATTACCGCAACACATAGCAGTCCAGACGAATCTGGCGCAGATAGAATATATTCTTCACCAGGCGAGCTACCACATCACTGGGACAGACAGCCAGCGGCCATGGGGTGGGTTTATCTGTATTGACCCAGCGCAGGCAGAGCAGTTTGCGGCGGATTTCTTTGCAGTATCGGAAGTAGTGACTAAGGATGATGCTAGTGCGCCGCTTAGCCCCAAGATTCTCTTTGTCCGGCCAGGGGCGCGCCTCAGCTGGCAATATCATCATCGGCGGGCGGAGTTGTGGCGTTTTCTGACTGCTGGTGCGTACTATCGCAATATGAGCGACGAGCTACCAGCCCAGCCAACACCAGCTCAGGCGGGTGATATCGTAAGGTTGGCGGCAGGGGAGCGCCACCGTGCTTGCGGTGATGCTCAGCACCCAACGATTATTGCTGAGCTCTGGCAACACACCGACCCAGCGCACCCATCAACAGAGGATGATATTGTGCGGGTGGCGGATGATTATCAGCGTCAATAATAGGTATGAATGTACAGTGAGTTTGTAAATGTACTGTTTAAAAACCGTATTTTAGCGAAACATTATCTCTCTGTTGTTCGAAAAACAACACGATCATACAAACAATAATTCCACACCAGCGATGCACCAGTAGCAATAATTTTTGCGAGCAGCAGCACAAGTGACTCAGTATGAATAACAGAGGCCAGGATAGGCGAAGTGCAGAAAATAACCGCATTTTGCAGCCCCCACAAGCCCGCCAGAGTAACGACAACAAACAAGATCAGTTGCCAGCGCACATCACCCTGAGCGCGAAAAGTGTACGACTTATTAGCAAAAAAACTAAAAATAAAGGCCAGGCCCGTTGACACCGTATTAGCCGCGAGCTTTGGCAGGCCAAGTGTGGTGAGCCCAAAGAGCAAGCCAATATCGATCGCTGTATTAATCCCACCAACAAGCGCAAACCGCAGCAACTTACCTCTGTTATTTGCGATGACGAGCCTCACGATGTTCCTCAACGAGATAAGGTGGGCGCTGCTTCGTTTCGCTAAAAATCCGGGCGATGTATTCGCCAATAACTCCCAAACTCAGCAGCTGCACTCCACCAAGAAAGAGAATCACTGCCATGAGCGACGAATAGCCTGCACCAGTTGGCACACCAAACAGTGGTCGAATGAGCAGATAGAGGATATAGATAGAGGCCAAGAAGGCGATAAGAAAGCCCAGTACGGCCGAGATACGCAGTGGCGCGGTCGTAAAGCTTGTGATGCCGTCAATGGCCAGGTTAATGAGCGTGCGCGGACTTTGCTTGATGCTACCAGCGGCCCGTGGGTCGCGGTCATAGAGAATCTCCTTCTTTTTGTAACCCACCCAACTAAAGATCGCTTTGGTATTGCGCTGAGATTCGCGCAGCTGGGTGATGGCAGTGACGCAGCGTTTGCTCAGTAAGCGGAAGTCGCCCGTGTCGATCTGAACAGGAATATGCGTCGTACTCTGGAGGAGGCGGTAGTACCAAGCGGCAGTTTTTTTCTTGAGCCAAGTCTCACCTGAGCGGCTTCGGCGCCGCGCATACACATCATCATACCCTTGTTCCCATAGCTCGATCATCTGCGGGATCAGCTCTGGTGGGTCTTGCAAGTCGGCATCAATTACCACGACAGCATCACCCGCGGCGTGGTCGAAACCAGCGAGCATAGCAGCTTCTTTACCAAAGTTGCGCGAGAGATTGAGGTAGGCAATGGCGGGGTTGTGTTGCTGCTCGATCTGGATGAGCTCGAGCGTGTGATCCTGGCTGCCATCATTAATAAATAAGAATTCGAACTGGTAGCGCCGGCGATCGACACTGCGCTGCAGCGTCTCGAGCCGGGCAAACAGCTGTGGTAAAACAGCTGCTTCGTTGTAGGCAGGAATAAGAATGGTGATTGTTTTCATCGTAGCCTTATTGTATCACTTATTGGTTGGTATGAGCGCGATGAGCGACTGGATGGACGATGCCACCACTGCGCCACTGGCCTCGAGCCGGGCCGTCTTGGCCTGGGCTGACTCCAGCTCATTTGTGCCAAGGATCGCCCCAGCATGGCCCATCTGTACTCCAGATGGTGCACTGTGGCCCGCAATGTAAGCATAGACTGGTTTGCTTATATGATGCTTAATATAATCCGCCGCGGCAATCTCGCTCGTGCCACCAATTTCACCGATCAGCACAATCTGCTCTACTGTCACATCCTGTTCAAACAACTGCAAGCAATCAATAAAGCTGCTGCCACCAATCATATCGCCGCCAATCCCAATTATATAGCGCTGGCCAATGCCTGCCTGAGTGAGGAGGCTCATTGCTTCGTAGGTGAGCGTACCACTGCGGCTGACGATGGCAGTGTGGCCTGGCGTGGCGAGCGTGGCAGGGATGATGCCAAGGTTATGCACGCCGGGGATGAGAACGCCAGGGCAGTTGGGGCCGATCAAAATTGAAGAACTGGTTGCCAGGCGTTGTTTTATATGCAACATATCGTGGACAGGCACGCCCTCGGTGATACAAATAATGAGTGGCACCTCTGCATCAATTGCTTCCATAATCGCTGCTTTGGCATAGGCTGCTGGTACAAAAATGACGGAAATATCGACAGGCTGCTGCGCCTGAATTTCGCGAATCGTCCGGAAGACAGGCACGCCGTGCACCTCTGTAACCGATTGGTTGGGTGACGTGCCGCCAACGATATGTGTACCACTTGCTAACATACGCTCGGTATGAAATGAGCCATGTTTGCCAGTTATACCCTGGACAATAACATGCTTACCATGAAAGATATCAGGGGTCATCATACGGCCTCCTCCAGGATGTGAGAGAGATTATCGTAGAGTGGAATGTGTTCGCGGGCAAGGAGCGTCTTAGCCTTGGCCTCGCGGTTACCTGTTAGGCGGACAGCGAGTGGCGGGAGGTCAGGTAGCTGCTGCTTGGCACTGATAATGGCCGCCGCTACGTCGTCGCAGCGTACAATACCACCAAAGATATTAATAATGATGAGCGCCACGGCAGGGAAGCGGGCAATCTGCTTAAAACTAGCCAGGATCTTCTCTGGAGTTGCCGTGCCGCCAATGTCAAGAAAATTAGCTGGCTGCACACCGCGGGCAGTCACCGCATCGACAGTTGCCATTGCCAGACCTGCGCCGTTGGCAATCGTCGCAACCGTCCCATTATGGTCGAGCGTGACGAAATTATGATCTTCTAGGGCTGCTTCGTGCCACTGCGAGTGGCGAAACAGCGCCGCATCGTCAATCGTTATCTTTGCATCGCCAGCGATGAGCTGGCCATTTGTCGTCACAACGAGTGGGTTAATCTCGAGTAATAGACAATCGTTGTCAATAAAGCAACGCAAACAATTCGCCACCATATCCTCAAGCGCAAAGGCTTGCTCTGGCAGCGACAAATACTCCGCTAGTGCTTCGGCTACAGTATGAACTGTTTGTGGCGTAATAGCCTGGCGAAAGAACGCTGCACGATCGTGTTCTTCCACATCAATGCCACCGCTGGTGTGGGCGAGTAGCTCGATGGATGATTGCTCACGGTTAATAGTAAGCGAAATGTAACACTCGCGGGCGATGGAGAGAACTTCCTCGGCAAGAAGCTTCGTGGGGGTGTAGCCACCGATATCGAGAGCAAAGAGACGCTGAATGGTTGGCGTAACAGCGGATTGCTCGCGGACAATCACCACACCACCTGCCTTGCCGCGGCCACCGATCGGAACTTGTGATTTGAGGACGATAGGGGCGATGGGCACCACTGTTGCAGATTCTATAATATCACTCTGCGGTACTGCCACACCAGCCTCGGCCAAGCATTGCTTGGCTTGGTATTCAAGAAGACGCATAGGTATTATTGTACGCATAGATGGCGAATATGCAAAATGACTGCACACGTAACAGAGGTGATAAGACGCAGGTTAATTGTGCACTAGTAGAGTATGGTATGCTACTTTCATATGAAAGCCGGTCTTTAAAATTCGCTTCTTTGGCGCTGACCTGTCATCTCAAGCCGAGCTATTTGCCAGTAAAAAACTTCCGGAATTTGAGTAGGCCTGTCTGGTTGGGTAATGGGCCGTTGTGGATAATACTACGGATATAATCGACCGATACGTTGCGCTGCCGCTGGATAGTAAAGCGTTGGCGATAGGCCGCTGACTGGTGAATAACAGAAGCGAGCATACCACGCAGTGCTGGCCAACCATTGCCATGGCGCAGTGCACTAAAGAATATCAGCCAATAGGTGAGGCAAAAGCGCGCCCCAATCGACCAAAACAGTCGTCCTGGCACATTCTTGATAAAAATAAGCGGCAAGTTCTTAAAGGTATTGTATACCGCGAGCCCTGGAACTTTGCTGCTGCTGGCACCAACCTTGTGGTATGCGACGGCGTGCGGCGTGAAGCGCACTGTCCAGCCTGCTAGCTGTGTGCGAAAGCTGAGGTCGACGTCTTCGTAGTACATGAAGAATGATTCGTCAAAAAGATCAACAGTGTCGAACAGTGCCGTGCGATACACTGCTCCACCACCCGTTGCACCAAACACTGCTCCGGCCTCTGTTGGCGCATGGCTAATTGGCTCATCACGGTGGCGCGGGCCAGGCAAACCCCAGGTGGTGTAGAAGTCGCCCGAGCTATCGATGGTTGTCCCATCGCGACGAGCGAGTAGTCCAGTGGCAATGCCACAGTGCGGATGAGCTCGTAGCTCGTCCACTAGGGCTTGGCACCAGTGTGTGTTAGCAACTGCGTCGGGGTTAAGCACGCCAACAAAGCGAAATTGCTGCTTCTGTGCGTAGCGCAGGCCTGTGTTAATACCACCAGCGAAGCCGAGGTTACGCTGATTCTCAATGATGACGAGACTGAGCGCAGGGTGCTTAGCTTGATATGAGCGGAAGCGTGCCACCGAGTCATCATGCGAGTCGTTATCGACCACAATAATGGTTGGCACTAGCGTCTGCTGCGCCAACGAATCGATGCATTCTAGGGCATCATCGGCGCCGTTCCAGTTAAGAACTATGATTGCAAGATTGTTTTTTACCACGGTCATATTATATAATGGCCAAAGAAACTATGAAAGTAACAAATCTTTTGCAACGAAAAAACCGCATCTTGCTGCGCGAGTTAGTCGTAACGGACTTCAAGCTACGCTACCAGGGATCGGTGCTAGGCTATTTGTGGTCAATCCTCAAACCGATATTTTTGTTTATTATTTTGTATATCGTGTTCGATAAATTCCTCGGCCTTGGTAAGCAAGTCGAGCACTATCCGGTGTATCTTTTAGTGGGAATTGTGCTATGGAACTTCTTTAGTGAAGCGACGGTGCAAGGGCTACAGTCGATCGTCTCGCGCGGCGACCTTATCCGCAAGATCAACTTCCCTAAGTACATTATCGTTATCTCAGGTACAATCTCGGCCTTTATCAACCTTGCCATCAACATGGTGGTGATTTTAGGTTTTTGTTTGGTTAATGGCGTACAGTGGTCGCTTGAGGGATTGTTGGTTATTCCACTCATCCTCGAGCTCTATGTACTCTCCTTGGCGGTGGCATTTTTCCTTGCGACGATCAATGTGAAATACCGCGATATTGGCTATCTATGGGAGATCTTTATGCAGGCTGCCTTCTATGCCACGCCGGTTATTTATCCTCTGCAGATGGTAATGGAGCGCATGCCAGCTGCTGCACCATATCTCATGCTCAACCCAGCAGCCCAGATCATCCAAGACGTCCGCCAAGTGCTCGTAACACCCCAGACTATTCAGCTCTACGATCTTGTTTCTTTCCCGTGGGTGCTCATTCCATTTATTTCGATTATCATTATCATTCTGTTGGCGGTGTTTTATTTCCGGCGCAACCAACAGTATTTTGCGGAGAGTATCTAGATGGCGCAACCAATCGTTGTTATCAATAACCTCACCAAGTCCTTCAAGATTCCACTGGAGGCAAGCTCGGGCATCAAGCAAAAGCTCATTAATATTCTCAAGGGGCGCAAAGGATATCGGGTCTTTACTCCGCTTAAAGATATCGATTTTACCATTAACGAGGGAGACTTCTTTGGTATTGTTGGGCGCAATGGCTCAGGTAAGAGTACGCTACTCAAGACAATCGCTGGTATCTACACCCCCAATAGCGGAAGTGTCGAGGTGGGTGGCACGCTGGTACCGTTTATCGAGCTGGGCGTTGGCTTTAACCCAGAGCTCACTGGTCGCGAGAATGTCTTTCTCAACGGAGCATTGCTGGGCTTTAGTCATGACGAGATGGAGGCAATGTATGATAAAATTGTCGATTTTGCCGAGCTGGGCGACTTTATGGAGGAGCGGCTCAAGAATTATTCCAGTGGGATGCAGGTGCGCTTGGCTTTCTCTATTGCCATCCGTGCCCATGCCGATATCTTGCTGCTAGATGAAGTCTTGGCGGTAGGGGATGAAGCCTTTCAAAAGAAATGCTACGCCTACTTCGATAAGCTTAAGCGCGAGAAACGCACCGTTATCCTCGTCACGCACGATATGTCTGCGGTGGAGCGCTTTTGCAACAAGGCGGTGTTTATCGAGGATGGGAAGGTGAAGATGATCGGCAAGCCATACCGCATCGCCGCCGCCTATAGTCGGAGCAACATTAAGAGCTACAACGAGTCAGAAGGGCTAGACGAGCAAATATCAGATGACTTCGATATCACACTGCGCGGCAGTGATGGCAACGAACAGACGGTGTATGAGTATAACGAAACTATGACGGTGGAGTTAGAGTGGCAGCAAACAGGGGTCAAGCACGTTGGTGTAGCAATCTTCCGCGAGAATGGTGAGTATGTTTATGGCCCTAACACCTACCAAGAAAAAGTGAAGATTGCTGGCAAGAATCGTGCGACCTATACTGTGCAGCTCAACCTCAACGAGGGGAGTTACTTCATCAAGGCTGGCTTGATGGGGGCGGACGACACGAAGACGATCGCCTTTACTGAGGAGGGGCCGCACTTCTCGGTGCAACGTGATTATGATCATGGCCGGTGGGGTGGTGTTACCAAGCTCAAGCATACCTGGAAATAGGGAGAAATGTCGTATATATTACATCGTTTGACGCACCTTATCAAAGCCAATCGCCATCTCCACCGCGCGGTACGTTACCTCTTGATGCCGTATCGAGTCTATATTGATGCTCGCCAGCGTCGCATCTACGATGCATGGCAGCGTCAGCATACTGAGCAGCCGCCAGCACTTGCCTCACTTACTGAGCAGCCGCTTATCTCCATCATCGTACCGACGTATAATACGCCAGTTCCATTCCTACGAGAGATGGTACAGTCGGTGGTGACACAGTCGTACCCACATTGGGAACTTATCCTCGTTGACGATGCCTCGACTAATGAGACTACTCGTCAGGCGATCCGTGACCTAGCTGATGACATACCGCAGCTCAAGCCATTCTTTTTGGACAAGAACCGTCACATTGCTGGTGCAACCAACTATGGCATCGCACAGGCTACGGGTGAATACATTGCGCTGCTTGACCATGATGATACTCTCCACCCTGATGCACTTCTGTGGGTTGCGGCCGCGATCGACCGTACTGGTGCGCAGTTTGTCTACACCGATGAGACGAAGATGGATGAACATGGCCGGCCGTATCAGCCGTTCTTTAAGCCCGACTGGAACGCAGATTTTTTGCGCGCAGTGAATTACATTACACACTTTGCCGTCATGTCGCGCCAGTTACTCACAGAGGTCGGCGGTGAAGATGGAGCGTATAATGGCACGCAGGATTGGGAGTTGTTCTTGCGCCTGACGCGGGCTTTGCAGCCCGAGCAGATTGCTCATGTGCCGCAGATCCTCTACTATTGGCGTGTTCACCAAGCCTCTACAGCGAAAGACCTTGATGCTAAGCCTTACGTCATCGATGCGCAGCGCCGCGCTCTCGAAGCTGATAGCGCCGCTCGCCAGGTGCAGACCCAGGTAGAGCGTGACCCGCAGTATGGCGCTCAGTGGCAGATAAGCTATAGCTTAGGCCAAGCATATAGCACTGACACCGCGTTGTTTGATGAGTCGACTACTGTTGGTCAGCTGCTCGAGACAACCACTGCTGAGATGGTATGTCTAACGCAGCATAATGCACTGCCTGCTGCCACGCTGCAGCACCTCGCTGCCGATGCCGCTCGCCCAATGATCGGTGCAGTGGTACCGCGTATTGCTGATGAGCAGCAGGTGATTGCAAATTTGTCGTCGATTTTGCAACCATCGGTGGTGGATCTGCTTCAGCAGCTCAGTAGGCGCTCATTTACCAAACATATCTACTTGACAGCCCGCTATAATCTTGGTATTATTGACGCACCAACAGTGGTAGTGGCGCGCACCAAACTTGCTGCTCTTGCGCCAGATACACCGCTTACCAGTGCTCAGATAACTGCTGCACTCTGTGGTAAAGGATACAACACACTATATAACCCGCACGTAACGCCAGAGGAGGACGTATGATCGGTAAAGTACACAAAGCCGCCAAGAAAAGCATGAAGATTATCAAAGACGATGGAATGATTGGCTTTGGTAAGCGCGCCACGAAGTACGCCTATTATCGTAAATTTCCCGAGCGCAAACAGAAGTATTACAAGGATATCCTTTTTATCAACGGCTGCACCTTGCCGCATCCCGAGCGCTACCGCGTGGCACACCAAATGGAGCAGTTGATGTCGCAGGGGTTAACGGTGGAGAGTGTGTTTTATGATCGACTCTCGCTGGATGACCTCAAGTATTATCGTGGCTTCGTCTTCTTTCGTTGCCCAGTGACAGAGACGGTGCGGGAATTTATCAAGCAAGCAAAGTTCTTCAACAAGACCTGCTTCTTTGATATCGACGATCTTGTCATCGATCAAACGTACACCGACGATATCAAATACGTCCAGCAGATGAACCAAGCCGATAAGCAGCTCTATGACGATGGGGTGAACCGCATGCGTGAGACACTTAAGCTTTGTGATCACGTTGTGACGACTACAACGCAACTGCGCGATGAGCTGCAAAAGTACACCACCGGTGATGTACTGATTAACCGCAATGCTGCCTCTGATGAGATGATCAAGACGTCTAATATGGCGCTGGAAGACCTTAAGGAAGGTATCATCGAGAAGGATGAGAATAAGCTGATCATCGGGTACTTTAGTGGGAGTATTACGCACAATGAGGACTTTGAGCTGGTGATCCCAGACTTGATTCGGCTGTTCGATGCGTATCCGCAGCTCCACCTCAAGATTGCTGGTATTCTCGATGTACCGGCCGCGCTTGAACCGTATAAAGAGCGAGTGATGACCTCGGGCTTTGTCGATTGGCGTGAACTACCTAAGGTGATGGTGGACTGCGATATTATTCTTGCACCACTGGTCGATACGATCTTTAACCGTGCGAAGTCTGAAAACAAATGGCTTGAGGCTGGTCTCGTCAAGGTGCCGACGGTGGCGAGTCAGGTTGGGGCCTTTGCCGAGCAAGTGAAGGACGGCGAGACGGGCCTCTTGGTTGGCGCGGATAACGATTGGTATGCAGCGCTCGATCGCCTCATTACCGACAAAACACTGCGCACTCAGCTGGGTGAAAATGCACACAAGATTGCCGCCAATGATTATTCGACGGTCTACACTGGCTACACGCTTGCATCGTTTATACGGGAACGTTTAGCACGCAATATTGGCTTTGTTTTGCCTTCGACGGATATCTCGGGTGGAGTGATCGTTGCCGTCAAACACGCTGATATTCTCCGCAAGGCGGGCTGGGATGTAACGCTGATCGATTCAGTAAGTAAGCATGCCCTTAAGCAGGCCAAAAAGACCTACCAATACCGCTCTGAATTGCCAGGTTTTAATGTTATTACAGCGCATAAGACGAAGATAGAGGCCTTCTTTGACACGCAAGTGGCGACGCTGTGGTCAACGGTAGAGATTATCAAAAAGCACCCCAATGTACGCAATCGGCTCTACTTCGTCCAGAACTTCGAGACTGATTTTTATATCCCTGGTACGGGTGGGCCACGCTTCGCGGCTAACGCATCGTACTGTGACCAGTCGGGTGTGCGCTACGTAACAATGTCGCTCTGGTGCCAGAAGTGGCTCAAAGATATGTTTGGCAAGGATGCGAAGTATGTCTCGAACGGCATCGATATCGAGTATTATCCATACCGCGAGCGTGATTTTGACAGTGGTCGCAAGATAAAAATCCTCGTTGAGGGCGATAGTAAGAGCGAGTATAAGAACACCGACGAAGCCTTCCGTATTATCAATCAACTCGACCCTGCGAAGTATGAAATTTCATACTTATCGTACCGCAAAGAGCCCAAGGACTGGTACCGCGTCGATACATTCTACAATCGCATTGCGCCCGAGAAGGTCGGCGAAGTATACGCTAGCTGTGACATTCTCATCAAAACAAGCATCCTCGAGAGCTTCTCCTACCCACCACTTGAGATGATGGCAACTGGTGGTCTTGCGGTAGTAGTGCCTAATGGCGGTAATGTCGAGTATCTCAAGGATGGTGAGAACTGCCTCCTCTACCAGCAGGGTGATATAGCGGCTGGTGTAGCGGCCGTAGAGCGCCTGGTAGCGGACAAAGCGCTGCGCGACAAGCTTATCGCTGGTGGCCGCCAAACCGCCAACGACTATCAATGGAAGAATATTGAGGAGAAAGTGGCAGCGATTTACGAATAAAGTTGTTGTCTTGTTATAACGTATGACACTCCTCCCGCAGGTATGGGAGGAGTGTTTTCTATGTTGATCACTCGTTACTCTTCTCGACGAGCTTAATCATCACTGCTTCGATATGTGAGCCGGGCCGGTCGCCAGCTACTTCGCCATTCTTTTTCCAGCCCTGCCAACCTACCCAGGAGAGGTGAGTGTTGTAATAAATATCGTAGCGAGCGGCGTCGGCGGGATTGAGGCTAAGCTTGAGGGCTTCGAGCGCTTTGCTCTGGCCAGTCGTGCCACAAGGCTGCGATGATGAGAGAGTAACTGATGGGAGCCACTGGCCAGCAGTTTTTGCTTCGCACTGGATGGTAATAGGTGAACCATCGCGCAGCGATACGGCTTTGCCAAGACGGATTGCCTCGAGGTAGCGTGATTTGCCAGTGGTGCCAGCCATGATAGGGTGTGACACATCGGGCATCCAGCCGATGTATCCTACGTGGGCAGCGTAGCTCAGTTGGTAGAGATCGGGCACAGCAGTATTGGTTGGGTTATAAAAGGCACCGCCAGGCAAGCTGAGTGTATGCTTCGGCACAAGGTGCACCTCTAGTGCTTCGAGCTGTCGGTAAGCGCCAGTCGAACCAGCTGGTTGGCCATTCTTGGCCCAGCCCATCCAGCCGACGTATTGCGAATAACCTCGGTACCAGATATCGTATGCAGCGGCAAGTTTGCCAGTGAGTAAAAAGCGGACTGCCTCAATGGAGCGGAACTGCCCTGTGGTGCCGGATACGTCGCCCGCTTGTTTCCAATCTTGCCAGCCGACGTAGCTGACGTGTGATGAATATTGGATGTTGCCTGGCAGGCCCGTTGTGTTGTGGAGCGATGCTTTGATTGCTTCGATGCGGCGGCTTTGGCCAGTGGTGCCGCTCATCATCTCATCGCGCACTTCTGGCTGCCAGCCAACCATACCGACATGTGAGCTGAGTGAGAGTCTAAGGGGTGATGAGTCGCCATGTGTTGCAATATTTTTATATGCTACTCCAGATGACTCAGGCGCAGGCGTTCCTTTGCGCACAAGCTTTATTTCGACCGCTTCGATAGCATTGTTAGCTCCGCCAGTTACACCAGCTACTTCACCATTCTTGGCCCAGCCCATCCAGCCAATGTAGCTCACGTGGGCGCGATAGTAAATATCGTACGCCTGGGCGAGAGTACCAGTTGGCTGGATCTTGACGGCAGTGATTGGCTGGCCAAGCCCTGTTGTACCCGATTGCATACTACCCTGCACAGTGGGCTGCCAACCACGCTCGTTGCTGTATGAGGTATAAGTTACCTCACCATCGATCGTGAGAGCTTGCATTGCCCTGCTTTGGCCCGTAACGCCTGTAATGCCACGGTTATGAATTACCCCTGTCCAGCCAATGTAGCTGCTGTGCGATCGGAAACTGATAAGTGGCTGGCTATGCTGGGTCGAGCCAAACCAGTCATTCCATACCCGCCAGAAGTTGCGGTTGCCATAGGCGCTGCAATGATCGCCTAAGCCATACATATTAGCCAGGGCTGCTTGATTGGGTTGGTAGGGTGTGTAGGTGTAGAGTGCCGCTGTGGCCTTGCTCTCGATATACACATCGCCAGCGCCGCAGCCTCGCTGTACCACATTCCACAGGATACGATTGGTCGCAAACGGTTTTTTATACGACCACCATGGTTGCTGCATACTATCCAGATACCAACGGATGAGCTGCGCTCCTGAGGCGACTTGCATCGAGAAGCCAGCATAGTTGCGATCGCAATTGGCACTGCCACCCGGGCCACTATCGGGGCAATGCGAGCCCATGGCATAGGTGTATTGGTTTTGGAGGGGCCAAGTGTCAGAGGTGAGCGGGCCAGCCGACTCGGTGGCGATTTTCACCAGCAAGACTTTAGGGTTGAGATTGTTTTGTTTGGCAGCATCATAGATAATTTGCGCGGCACTGACTGCTCCAGCGGGGATCACTCCACCGAAGTTATTGGCAGGGATGTAATTGCCCGGTGTGTATTTAGGTACTTCATAATAGTCCTTAAGGCAGACATATGGTGGCCCATGCCAACCTCGAGCGGCGGCATACTGTGCTCGGCTGATATCGCGCCGACCGTGTTCGGCAGCAGGCTGCCGGCCATAGGTGTCGCATTGTGGGTTGAGGCTATTGAGAAACGCCTGAATATCTGCCACTGACATATCGTCACTATTGGTAAAGAGCAAATCATCAACGATATTGCCTGCTCGCCAATCGGCTGCCGTTACTGCTTGGGCTGGGCGGGAGAGGACAGTCGCAGCAAATAAACTCACGCACAAAACACCAGCAAGGATATATCGCCAATATGTCGAGAAGGGACGAGCGGTGGAATATGATTGAGTCATCATTTAGCGAATCTCCTTATCAAGTGTCTTCGTGAGTGCCTTGCCACCACGCGGCGTGACAGCGAGAGAGATATGCCACGTACCTTTGGGTAATGATCGGGCGGGCACAGAGAAGCCAGCACAGGTGGAATATTCTGGTTGGTAGATGATGGCAGCGTGCTGCTCAGAGCGCTGCTCGCTACTAGTGATCGTCAGCACGCACTGACCAGAAGAAAAGCCTTGTTCTCTCAGCTTAGTAGTCACAACGACCGTTTCGCCTGACTGCTCAGCAGAGAGCTCAATATGCTTCACTGACGTTGGGATTGGCGCGGGCTGAGCCTGGGTGGTGCGCTGCTGCGAGGTGTCTTTGGTAGTATTCGTATCGTGGTTTGTGTTGCTGTCTAAAAATGATTCTTTCGTGGCGGCATCGGTCTTGTGCTGCGTTTGTTGTTGGGCTGGCGTTGGCTCGTCTGACAGGGGTGGTAGCGAGGCGGGGCGCGTTGCGATATAGGCACCATAACCACCAGCGGCGACGAGCGCAATGCCAATACTAATGATGAGCGTGAGACGTTTTTTGGATAGAGTACGTAATAATTTCATAATGCTTGTGCTATTAGTGTTCCATGTCACTATAGCATAAGCGTCATAAAAAGGGAAGGTGGAAGATGGAATATCAAAAAATCCTTGTATAATCCTATCTTCTCAATGGTATATCAAAACCCTACCAATTCTCGTATCGCTCTGTTTTTTTATCACCCTCTCATTCAAGACACCACAAAGAGTACTGCTTCTCTATAAACATCAACCCCTCGTGCTAGCACCGAAATTTATGCCACCGGTGGTACCGGTATCGGCGCGTGGTAAGCCCAATAGGTGCCAAAGGTATAGTACAGCAAAATTGCCCCGCAGCCAAAGAATATAAGGGCGTGAAATACCTTAGCCGAGGTAGTATGGAACCAAATATACTTGCGTAGCCACACCCCACAGGGGATGAGGAGCACGAGTAGCGCCGTAAAGTAACGCCCCTGCACTCCATCGGCGTAGTATGCACCAGCACCAAAGCGAATTGGTAGCAGCGCCCAGGCGGTGTACATCGCATATGAAACCGCCGCAATAAAGACGGCAACAGTAGTGAGGTTGGCCGCGGCTAATCGACCAGCAGCTGGCGCTAGTGCTTGTTCCTCAGCCTTATCACGTTTGATGAGTGCAAGAAAGACCAGTAGAAAGAGTGGAATCAAAACAAAGAGCGGCAGGTGATATTTGAAGCTTGAGAAGTCGCCCACACTACCACGTACTACGATATCGGTGTAGCCAATGTTTGGATTGATGTAGGTATTAAAGAGGATACGGATAAACCCGAGTGGATTATGATGCAGTGGATTATCGGCTGCGCCGGATGAAAGGAGCGCACCATCATAGATCTTTTGCCAGATGAGCAGTGCCGCCAGCGATACAATGCCAGCGCCCGCGATCAGCGCCCACTTGTGTAGGCTGAAGGGGAGCTTCTTGAAAAGTGATGGCAGCTTCGGCAGCTTGGTGTTTGGGATGAAGAGTCGCCCTGGCAAAAACAGAAGCGGGAAGAGCAGTAAACCATTAACCGCCTTGGTCAGTGCCAGCAGCGCCGCTATAGCTAAGAGGCCAGCGACTTGCCGGCGGCGGATCGGCGTCTCTTGGGTGTAGAGGTTGAGCGTCATGGCGGTAATGAGGAAGATTGCCACGTTCGTCATAACGTCGCTCGAGAGTGAGGCGGCGAGATGAACCATTAGTGGTAACAGCCCTACTACTGCAAAGACCCACTTACCAATCCGCACCCACTTGATAATGAAAAATACACTCAGCGCATAGAACAGCAAGTTTGCAATTCGCCCAAAGAGAATCGTCAAGCCCGTCGATCCATTGAAGAGATTAGCAATAAAAATACCAAGCGTTTGCGGCGCATGCATAATGGGTGCGTAACCCACGGCACTGTTACATTTGCTTGTCTTGAGTTCTGAGCGGTTGATAGGGCGCGAATAATCAGCGCTGATATTGCCATGATACACTGATGATGCTCGGCCATTAACATCCACTGGGTAGGTGCAGCGCTTGGACTCGAGGCGACCATCAGCTAGCGCATACGCCCGCAAGTAGTGCATATTCTCATCACTCACTGATAGCTGCGGCACAAAAAACGCCGACAATAAGCCAAACAACAAACACAGCGAAAGAAAGACCCGCTCTGGCCGTGCAATAAATGATTCGAATGATGCCCAATATTTCTTCATAACACGCCTGATTATAGAGCACAAATCACAACAGAGCAAATTATGGTCTAAATCGCAGGAAATAACCAACCAGTGGTATACTAAATAAGATTATGCAATCTAAAAATTATATCTGGAACTCTATCGGCTCCTTTTTGCAAAGCGCCATCTCGCCAGCGCTCCTGCTACTTATTACGCGGCTTAATGGCATTGCTGAATCGGGAATTTTTTCCTTTGCGCTGTCGCTCTCGGTGGTATTTTGGGCGATTGGCTTGTGGGGTGGGCGCACCTACCAGGTGTCGGATGTGCGCAAAGAGTTTAGTAGCAGCAGTTACCTTGCCGTCAAGCTCGTGACGTCGATTGTGATGATGGTGGGTGCGGTGCTGTTTTGCGTGGCAAATCAATACGATGCCGTTAAGTCGAGTATCATCATCGCGCTCGTACTCTTCAAGGCGCTGGAGGCAGTGGCTGATGCACTCTATGGTGTGCTGCAAATCCACCACAGGCTCTACGTTGTTGGCTATTCGCTTACTATCAAGGCAGTGGGTGGTTTTGGAGCATTTTTACTCGTCGATATGCTTGTGCACAGTGTGCTGTGGGGGGTAATAGCAATTGTGATAGTCAATGCTCTCATGCTTGTGTTGTACGATTGGCAACAGGTACAGCGGTATGAATCTATTCAGCTTCATATCGATCATCTCGTGCCTAAGCTGCGTCATGTTGGTATGATCATGCGGCGCTGCGCACCAGTGTTCCTTACCACATTTTTGACGATGTTTTCGCTTAATATTCCGCGCTATTTTCTCGATACATTCCACACGCACGAGATCGCTTATTTTGGTATTATGGCTATGCCTATTACCTTACTCTCACTATTTATTACCTTCATTATTCAGCCCAATATTGTGCAATTGTCGGAGCTCTATCATCAGCAAAAGCGCCTCGAGTTCCATGCTTTGGTGAGCAAGATTATCCTTATCGTCTTGGGCATTAGTGCGTTGACACTGATTGCGACGTGGCTGGTTGGAGCACCGCTTCTTACTCTCATTTTCAATGCACGCATTACTGATTATCGCACTGAGCTACTCATCATGGTAGTGGGAGCGGTGGCTAATGCGCTGGTGTCGATTTATATCAATATCCTCACTGTGCTGCGCGAATTTAAGGGGCAGTTCTATATACTTTTGCTGAGTAACATTGTACTCACAGTCGTGTCATATGGTGTGGTGCAGCACTATGCGATGCTGGGCAGTGTGCTGTGTTTTATGGTGGCAGGTATCATCCAAGCGGCGCTACTCGCGGCAGTTTATCGCCGACAACTGTGCTCTATGACTGCGTAAGGTAAGTGGATGATCTTCATTTGCTTGGAGGTGGAGCTATTAATTGTTTTTATGAGAAGTATCAGATTTTATTATTAATCGCCTACCTAAGTATCAAAGATCTCTTCACACTCCCTCCGACGAAGTAATAAAAGGGTTGAGTCTACGAGACACCGACCTCTTGTGCTGGGATAAAATCGATCATTACAATTGATTGTACACCTCTATCTGGTGGAGCGATGAGAAAGTGGGGTTCTATCTAGTGCTAAGAAAGAGGGGTTATGAGATCCAAGTTTTTCTGACTCACTTACTTGGCAAAATTGATTGCAACGATATCCTGAGGAGGTGAGAGGTTTAACGGTGCTATATGATTTTTTAAAAGGGGTAGGGTAGCTCTTCAGTGTATTTTTTGTCTCACATCGACCATACGATTTCATATATTTCAAAAAGCTTACGCTAACTGTGCTATAATAGCGGAAACAAAGGAGGGTATATGAGCAAGGGGATTGTAATATTGGGTTGTAATGGCCAAGTGGGGCGGGCGCTCCAGGAGGTATATCCAAAGGCGACAGCGCTAGGTCACCAGCAGCTCGACATTGCTGATGAAGAGCAGGTGCTTGGGTATGATTGGTCGGGTGTGGATGTCATTATCAACGCGGCGGCGTTCGTCAATGCCGATGGATCCGAAACACGTGAAGGCCGCGCTAAAGCCTGGCAGGTTAATGCCGTTGGCCCGCGCAACCTCGTCAAGGTAGCGCTGGAGCATGATATTACACTGGTGCACTACTCATCCGACTATGTCTTTGATGGGACGAACAAAAACCATGGCGAGGATGAGTTGCTCTCACCACTGTCGGTCTATGGTGATGTCAAGGCAGCAGGAGATCTATTGGTTAGCCTTGCGCCACGTCATTATGTGCTGCGTGTTTCGTGGGTGATTGGCGATGGGCACAATTTCCCACGGACGATGAAGCGCCTGGCCGACATGCGCATTAACCCTAAGGTTGTGGATGATCAATATGGCCGGCCAACCTTTGCGTCGGAGATCGCGCGCGCCACCAAGCATTTGCTAGACGCCAAGGCTGAGTATGGTTTATACCACGTTTCTAACTCCGGGCCGATCAAATCGTGGGCAGAGCTTGCCGAGGATATCTTCGAATATGCAGGGCACGATCGCGATAGGGTTGTAAAAGTGTCAACACAAGAGTATAGTAAAGACAAGATTCCGTTCGCACCTCGACCAATGTATAGTGATATGAATTTGTCGAAGTTGCACAACACAGGATTCATCAGTGAGAGCTATCAGCCATTACTGGAAAACTACGTAAAAAACATAGCAGCGGTGGAATAAAGGAGAGAGGCAGGCCATGCCCAGAGTCAAAAAGAAAATCTTAAACGTCTTGTATCAAAGTGACGATAACTACGCAGTGGTGAGTGCGATTTCGATCGCATCACTGCTTGAGAACAACAAGACACTCGATGAGATTCATATTTTTTATTGTGGGTATAAGCTAAGCAAGCAAAGCAAAGATCGCCTCAAAAAGTTGGTTGAAAAATACCCCAACGCCTATTTGACATTCATCAATCCCAACACGTATCACAAGAAACTACAGAAGCTAGGTGTCAAGCCGTGGCATGGTGTGTATGTGACGTGGCTCAAGATGCTAGCACTGGCCGATCTTGACATCAAGACCGATCGTGTGCTCTACCTCAACCCACACACGATCATTACCAGCTCCCTTGATGGCTTGCTGGAGCTTGATTTTGAGAAAAATATCATGGCACTGGCCTACGACACTCTCACCAATCAGCACAAAGCAACGATTGGTCTCCAGCCTACCGATGGCTATTACAACTGTGGTATCATGCTCATCAATCACAAAAAATGGCTCAAGGATGATGTATCGAGTCAAGTCGTTGAGCACCTATCGAAGAAAAGCGACTACGTCATTGCCGATCAAGACCTCTGTAATGTTATGTTCCGAGGACAGATTAAGACGCTCGATATTGCCTATAATTTCTCTAGTGCGTTTTATGCTTATCGGCCGCAAGATCTACTGCGCATTAATAATCTTAAGCAGCCGTATTTTTATAGTTACGACGAGATTATGACTAACTATTACAGTCCCAAGATTATCCACTCCCTCTATGGTATTCAGGGTAAACCATGGGAAGTTGGCAACAAGCACCCGAACCGGCTGCTGTGGCAAAAGTACTTTGCACTCACTCCATGGAAAAACACCGAGCTCCCACACGCCAAGAAAACACTGGTGTGGTATCTGTATGATGTCTTACCTCGCCCAATCTTTATGCAGCTATACATCATGGCAGTGGAGCGCAAATTTGCTGAAGTCGATAAAGAAAAAACCGAGACTACTGAAGCAAACGTGAGGTAGCGTATATAATAAAACAAACCGGCTCGAGGAAATCGAGCAGGTTTTGTCGTGCGCTGCAAAGAGTAATACTTCTTGATGTAGAATAGTGTAAATTTTTTACGCTCTTACTATCATGTATATTGCTCAAGACAGCGCGTTATCTAAAACACTCATATGTAAAAAGTGAAAACCGATTTTCGCGTCCATCATCTCGTCTATGATGAGGCTGGGATTAGCTAATAGAGGAAATAATAAGTGAATTACTGCTAATGAATGTATTCTCAAGTTCTACCATACAGTAGTACAAGAGCAAAGAGACACTAATTTACCATAAAATAACCGCTATTTTTTATAGAAGTGAGAAGATGTTCAAATTGCATTAACTACGACAACAACTGATGAATGCGCGATGTAATATGGAGCCGCGCTGCCCGAGCGGCTTTATGCCAGCCAACCGATGCGAAGCGCTGAGCATAGCTATTATATACTGCATTTTCTTCTGCAAAGCGCACGCCGTCTTTTGACTTTTCTTTGCTTGAGAGCGACTGGGCAAAGCGTCGGTATTGGAAGGTCTCCTTTGTGTCAAAAGCAAGCACTGCACCATCAAGAATGAAGTCAAACACCAAAACAAGATCCTCTAAGATGGTATATGTTGCATCAAAGGAATATCGCTTGAGCGTCGCTGTCTTCCAGACGATCGATGGGAAGTAGAGCCAGTCGCCATGACTCAGAGACGTTGCAAGTTTTTCGCCCGAGTAAAGCCCTGATTTATGAGGTTGCAAAAATCGCTTAACACGATCAACCAATGGGAGATATAGCTGCCCCTTATCATTAATCACTTGCACTCCTGGCTGATAAAAATCTGCCTCACCAATTGTCTGTAGTGCTACCGCTACGCACTCCGGCAAGAGCCGATCATCACACCCCACAATCATACAGTGCGGTGCCGTTACATGTTGGACGGCAAAGTTGAAGTTATTGGTAATGCCGAGGTTTTTCTTGTGTCGGATATAGGTGATGCGTGGGTCGGCGAGCTTTTTGTAATAATCACGTGCTTCGGTCGATGGGTAGTGGTCATCAAGAATGGTTAGGTGCCAGTCGTCGCTCGTCTGAGCCAAGACAGAGTCAACCGCTTCTTTGAGTAAGGCAAATTCACCCCAGTAGGGGATGACGATATCGAGTGATTTATTTTTTGTCATGAGCCGAGAGTTTAATTGACAGTTCTTGATGGAGGTCGCGCACGCGGCGTTCGTTTTGGTCAATCCGCTGGCGCTGCGTGTTGACGATGTAGAAGAGTAACACGATCGCTGTCGTCTGGACAATATCAAACAAGCTCAACTCCGACGAATCAAACGGTGGGTGACCAATCGAAATATTATACAGCGGGAAGCAGCTCAGCAGCACTGCCATCACCACCAACCACATCACCACTTGGTGGCGTAAGCGAGTGACGGTGATTTTATTTAGTTTGTATTGGGTGATGATGTTGACGAGCGCCAGGAGAATAATTGGCACATTGAGCAAGACAAGAGCAAAATATCTCATTCGAAGAGCTCCGTTAAGCGTTGTTTGAATAAGCGTTTGACGATATTGATGGCATTCCAGTTGTTTTGACCTTTAGCACGGGAGTAGTCGGTGTAGATTGCTTTGATGGGGTATTCACCAATTGTCATTCCCGCTTGCTTGGCACGCCAGATCATCTCTGAGCAAAACTCGTAACCAGTTGACTTCCAGTCGAGATTATCAATAGCCTGGCGCGAATAAATACGTAAGCCCGACTGCGAGTCTGTTACATTGATACCAAATAAGAGCTTAGTAATCAAACTCAAACCTTTATTACCCAGCACCTTCGTCTTAGACATACCAGTGCTGTCAATGAGACGACTACCGATGAGCAAATCAGCTTGGCGCTCATCGATCTGCGTGATACCTGCCAACACATCCTCTGGCGCGTGCTGACCATCGGCATCCATCGTGGCGGCAATATCATATCCATGCTGTCGAGCATACGATAGACCAGTTAAGGTTGCGCCGCCCGCACCAGAGTTAAGGATATGATCGATCGTAATGGCACCACCTTTTTTAGCTTGAGTAAGTGTGTCGTCCTTCGATCCATCATTTACTAGCACGACATCAATTGTATAGCCAGCTGCCTTGGCTTTGGCAAAGACTCGCCTGGATTGTTTGATCACGTCCTTGATGACCGTCGCTTCGTTGTAGGCTGGGACGATCACACACACCGTCTTAGTATTCGTTTTCATATTGGTATTATTATACTACGCCGAGAGGTAATTTCCGTAGCCTGATTTTTTTAACGGTGCAGCAAGTTCGGCAAGCTGCTCGTCGGTGATCCAACCGTTGATGTGCGCAGTCTTTTCGGGGCTGCCAACGACTTGGCCGGTGCGATTTTGTACAACGCGCACAAAGTCCTCAGCATCGGTTAGGCTGCTAATCGTCCCAGTATCAAGCCATACATCGCCGTTGTCTAGTGTCTGGACCTTCAGTTTGCTGCGACGCAGATACTCAGCGTTCACAGAGGTAATTTCTAATTCGCCACGGTCGCTTGGCTGGACATTCTTCGCAATTTCTACCACATCATTGTCGTAGAAATAGAGTCCCACTACTGCGAAGTTCGACTTAGGTTGGGCGGGCTTTTCTTCAATCGACACCGCATGATTGTTATCGTCAAAGGCTACAACGCCATACCGCTCTGGGTCAGATACTTTGTAAGCAAAGACCACGCCGCCGTCTGGGTCAGTGCAGGCACGCAGCGAGTCATCGAGCGCTGCGCCGTAGAAGATATTGTCACCCAAGACGAGCGCCACCTTGTCGTTACCAATAAATTCCTCACCAATGATAAATGCCTGCGCCAAGCCATCGGGGCTGGGCTGAATGGCATATTGCAGATTGATACCCCACTGTACACCATCACCAAGCAAGCGCTGGAAGCCTGCTTGATCAGCTGGGGTCGTGATGATGAGAATGTCGCGAATCCCTGCTTGCATCAGCGTGGTGAGAGGGTAATAGATCATCGGCTTATCATAGATGGGCATCAGCTGTTTGCTAATTGCTTTAGTAATCGGCCACAGGCGCGAGCCCGAACCACCTGCCAAAATAATACCTTTCATACGTAAAACTCCTT
>JABZJS010000002.1 GCA_015257665.1 Nanosynbacter sp.
TAGCACAAATTACGCTAGTGCGCTACAATGCATAGTATGATAGTGGTTGGATTTTTTGCGTGGTGGTATGGCGCTGGGTGGTGGCAGCGGATCACGATGGTATGGGGGAAGCTGGTGAGTGTATTTGACTATTTTTCAATTGATCTCTTGGTGCGAACGTGGTTTGCGCCGTTTCGACAGATATCGGCAGGAGCGGTGGATGGGCCGATTGGCGTGCAGATTCGGGCATTTTTTGACCGTCTCATCTCGCGGACGATTGGCGGCATCGTGCGGAGCTTTATGATTATTTTTGGCATTGTAGCGCTCGCAGTAACCGCTGCGGCGGGGCTTGTCTTTATTATTGCTTGGGCGCTTGTGCCCGTGTTGCCACTGCTGGGGGCAGGGCTTGCGATAGTGGGGTGGCTGCCATGGTAAGTGACTTTCACTATGATAGCTTGCGTGCTAAGAAGGCTCGCTTGGGTGTGCAGATGGGCCGCTTCGACCACTGGTGGTGGGTACCATTTTTGCTATTCATGGCAGGGGCAGGAGCATTGCTGGCGATTGAACTACCTCTGGGGTGGTTTATCGCGAGCCTTGCTGTGGTGCCGTATGGGCTCCACCGGTGGTATCAGGGTGAGATTGCCCATTTGCCCACCAGTGGTAGCACGGCTGACGGTTTGCTTACAGGTGATGTCCTGGGTCGGTTGCCCGCCGCGCCAACACCACGCGATATTGCATGGGCATTGCGCTCAGTTAATGATGGGCTGTTTATGGCATTGCGACTCGGTCTCAGCCCGGCGCTTATACAGGATCTCGTGAGTGACGACCCGAGCATTATGCCCGAGTTTTGGCAATTTGCTGACCGCATCCGTCAGTACAATCAACTCGAACAAATCACGGGTAGTGTGCTTATGGTGGCTTTGGTGCGTAGTGTGCCTGGTTACCAAAATATCTTGGCGGAACTCCAGCTTGACGACGAAGATCTCGATGGCGCCGTGCAGTGGCAGCATCACTTACGTCAATTGGTGGCACAGATTCATCAGCCGCGGCGCACTGGTGGGGTGGCACGCGATTGGTCGTTTGGTTATATCCCACTGTTACGCCGCTTTGGACAGAATATCAGTGAGCAAATTAGTCGTGGTGGCGGGATGTTCTCTGTTGATGTTGCGTCGCACACCAAAGCGATTGATCAGCTCATCGACATCTTTGGCACCCGTGGGCGGCAGAATGCCGTGCTGGTAGGGCAGGCTGGCACGGGTAAGACGACCATCATTCACGCCTTTGCCGAGCGGCTACTCGATGCCTCGGCACGTTTGCCTAGTAGCCTCAAGTTTCGGCAGGTGTTTATCCTCGACTCATCATCACTCATCGCTGCAGCACCAGGCCGAGGTGAGCTCGAGAACCTTGTTATGCGCGTCCTTGGTGAGGCGTATACTGCTAAGAACATCATCATCTGCCTGGATAATGCTCAACTATTCTTTGAGGAAGGGATTGGCGCGGTGGATCTTACCAATGTACTGTTGCCTATTCTCGAGGCAGGGCGCCTGAGAGTTATTCTGAGTATGGACGAGCAGCGGTTTTTGCAGATTGGCCGGCGCAACCCATCGCTTGCTAATGCGCTCAATCGCATCTCCATAGCACCCACAAGCGAAGCTGAGACACTGCGCGTCTTGCAAGAGCAAGCCGTCATTACCGAGGGGCAGCGCCATGTGGCTTACCGCTATCAAGCGCTGCGCGAGGCGTATCGACTAAGCGCGCGCTATATTCATGACCTTGCCATGCCGGGCCAAGCCATCAAGCTGCTCGAATCGGCCGCGAGCTACCACGAGGATGGTATTGTGACAAAGCAATCGGTGCAGCAAGCTATTGAGCAGACGATGGATGTGAAGATAAGTGTGGCGAGTACTGCCGATGATCGTGAGCGGCTGCTCAATATGGAAGCGCTCATCCACCAGCGAATGGTCAACCAAACGCGAGCGGTCAGCGTAGTAAGTGACGCCTTGCGCCGAGCACGAGCCGGTGTGCGCAACCAAAATCGGCCAATTGGCACCTTTCTCTTTCTTGGGCCAACAGGGGTAGGTAAGACAGAGTTAAGTAAGGCTCTGGCTGACGTGTACTTTGGTGGTGAGGGCAAGATTGTCCGGATTGACCTCAACGAATATGTCCGGCCTGAGGATGTGTCGCGCTTGATTGCTGATGGCGCTGATGACCCAGCCAGCTTAACCGCCCAGGTGATGAAACAGCCCTTTAGCGTGGTATTGCTGGATGAAATTGAGAAGGCCGCGCCAGAGGTATTAGCAACCTTGCTGCAGCTGCTGGACGAGGGGATCCTGCGCGATATTAAGAATCGTGAAGTGAGCTTCCGTGATGCAATTGTTATTGCTACGAGTAACGCTGGGGCCGACCGCATCCGCGAATATATCGAGCATGGCTATAAACTTGAGCAATTCGAACAGCAGTTTACCGACGAGCTCATTAACAGTGGTCAGTTCCGTCCCGAGTTCCTCAACCGTTTTGACGAAATCGTCCTCTTCCGGCCGTTTACTAAGGAAGAGCTAGTGCAAGTGCTTGACCTTATCCTCGAGGGGGTCAATGCTACGCTCGCCCAGCAAAAGGTCTCGGTCGCGGTAGAGTATGATGCTAAGCTCTTTCTCGTCGAACGTGGCTATGATCCACGGCTTGGTGCTCGCCCAATGCGCCGCGTGGTGCAAAAAGCGGTGGAAAATACCGTGGCACGCCAGATGCTCAGTGGCAGTGTGGTGCCTGGCAGTACCATTACTGTCACGCTTGAGCAAGCCCGCCAAGCTTTCCAGGGAGATGGTACACCAGAAGTTGTGACAGCAGATGAAATCATTCCGCCAGAGTATAAACAGTAAAAGTGCGGCACTTTCGAGTAATTAGCTTTAGCCCTACAAAGAAATGATATTGAGAAAAGTGCCCATTCTATTACGCACACATTAGATAAGAAGAACGAAGGTATGAAGGGGTTCTCAAGTAGACTTGAAAGCGCAAATTTTCTACCCTTGAAAGAATGTAAGAGCGAGAAATAACACCACACCACACCACACCACACCTCTTTTGTGACGTATGCTTCTAGCGGTACGAGCCAAAGCCGCGTGATTGCTGACCTTGGTTTGGTTGCATAAATCCTGGGCGGAAGCTTGGCTTCGTGGCTGGTTTACTATAGGCTGGTTGTGATTGTCGCGGCGTGTGTACTGTGTTATCACGCCGGCGGGCGTAGGTGGCAGTGCCTGGCCGCGATCCTGATGGGTCACGTGGCCCCTCGCTACTGCCACGAAGACGTTCGTTGTTCATATAAGGTGCTTCGTCATCAATACGGCTACTATCGGCGGCGACTGGCCGGCAGCCCATCATAGTGTGCGAGCTTTGGTAGCGCAAGTGGTTGGCGCGGCGCTCTTGGATAGATTGATGTTGGCGCTGGTCAACACGTAGCGACGACGTCTTAGCGCCGTTGACGATGGTGCGGGTATTGCGCGCGACACCATTGGTGTGTATGTTCGATCCGCGCAAGCGATGGAGTCCTCGGGTCATACCTTTATTATACATAAAAAAGTGATATAATGGATAGCGCATGCGGGTGTCGTACAGCGGCTAGTATACAAGTTTTCCAAACTTGGGATCGGAGTTCGATTCTCCGCACCCGCACCACAGATGCAAGGAAATGATCATTGCTCCGCAAATGGAGCGATGTTTTTGTTGAGAGCAGCGAATTAGACTGGACAAGAAGAGATCTTATCCTCTTCTTTGGTTTAGCTCATCCTCGAAGAATGTAATGTTTTTGTAAATAATCAGACCAAATTAGACAGAGAAGGAAGGAATAGACACGATACTGTTGACAAATACGCAACATTGTGCTACCATCGAACGGATGTCGAAAAAAACGAGAACTAAACACGGCGAAGACTATAACAAAAGTGCTGAGAAGCGCTGGTTTGATAGTATGGTAGCAGCACAGCTCCTTGTTGGCATGGGGTCGGCAGCCACCGTTGCAGCAATAGCAATGCATAGAGAGCTTGGCGATGGTCCAACGCTCTTCATTCAGGAGCGGTATGGGAGTCATCTCGATAACCCCATCAAGGTACCAAAGCTACGGACACTCCACGGCGCGGTGCGCAACACCGCCTCGGCTAATGGCTATAACCACAGTGGTGCGGGGCCAATTGGTAAGCTCGTGCGCAAAGCACATGTAGACGAAGCACCGCAGCTGCTGCAAGTATTGCGCGGTAAGATGGCAATCGTGGGGCCAAGGCCGCTAGCCACAGGCGAAGTGTATAATGATATCCTTGCTAACCCCGACATCCCTGAAGGTCTCAAACAGCAGTGGATCGACGCACGCAAGACGGCTCGCCCAGGCATTATGGCACCCTATAGCAAAGATCAGCATGGGCTTGGCTACAAGCTGGATATAACTCATATCATCCGTATAATGGAACAGGATATTATGTATGCTAAAGAAAAAGCCTCACTCAAGTTTGATAGTATGGTTGTTGCTGCAACGCTTGGTACGGTAGCAACTGATCTTACGCAAAAGCTTATGCCGCGGTCTGCCCGTGAATGGCTGCAGGCTAAGACAGGCTTGGCGTCAGCAGGCCAAGAGCGTGCGGAGAGCGATGTTGTGGTGGCACTGCAACAAGCGCACACTCAGCCTGCACGGCGCGCTGCGTAACATGAGCCCAAAAGCCTTCACTTTCTCTGCCAGAATAGGCTATTTTTGCTCACTATTCTACCTGGAGAAGCAATGATTGTATTATTCTGGTATTATAGTGGGTACTTTAGAGATAATTCTGCTTATGTCACCCATAAAGTTCTGCATTTCCTCAAGTAGTGGTCTCCCGAAATAATGGTGGAGCAATGACCATAGCAGATGCGTATGCTCTATGTATTTAGAGCGATAGAAGGGAAGAGAACACGCATCATACCATTGAGCCCTTGTGGTACAATAGAGGAAGATTTTTGCGAGAGGGAGCTTTTCTCCTCGCACGAAGCACGATTATTTCAATGTAAAATACCCCTAGGGGTATAGGGAACGCAATCATACTATGCCAGCACCATTCTCATTTACCATTACTCACCGCATGCCGCAGACGTTGGCGCGGACAGGTGTGATTCACACCCCGCATGGTGATATCAGGACACCAGCCTTCATTGTCGTGGGCACAAAGGCAAACGTGAAAGCAATGGTGCCCGAGATGGTAGCTAGCGTGGGTGCACAGGCTGTCTTGGCTAATGCCTATCACCTCTATCTGCAGCCAGGGCACGAGCTGATAGAGAAGGCCGGATACTTGGGTAAGTTTATGCACTGGAGCGGCCCAACCTTTACCGACAGCGGTGGCTTCCAGGTGCTGAGCCTGGGCTCGGGCTTTAAGAAGGTGTTGGCGATGAGTACTGATGTTGATGAAGAGATTGCGATTGCTAAGAAGTCGAGTCGGCACGCCTGGGTGGATGATAATGGTGTGATGTTTAAGTCACACCTCGATGGCTCATTACATAAGTTTACGCCAGAGCTGTCGATGCAAATCCAGGCAGGGATTGGGGCGGATGTTACCTTTGCCTTTGATGAGCTGACGTCACTGATTGACCCGTATGAATACCAAGTGGAGGCACTGGCGCGTACCCATGCGTGGGCGGAGCGCAGCCTAGCAGAAGTCAAGCGTCTTCGGGCTGCTCGGCCAGATAAGCCGTATCAAGCGCTCTTTGGTGTCTTACAAGGGGCGAATTATGAAGACCTGCGTAAGCAAACCGCAGCACGCCTTGGCGCAATGGATTTTGATGGCTATGGTATTGGTGGGGCGCTGGAGAAAGAAACAATGGCTCAGACTATCCAGTGGGTGAACGAGATCTTGCCCGAGAGTCGCCCGCGGCATTTGCTTGGTATCTCGGAGCCAGATGATATCTTTGCGGCGATCGAGCAGGGTATTGATACCTTCGATTGCGTAAGCCCAACCCGCGTAGCACGCAATGGCGCAGCCTACACACCGCATGGGCGGGTGAATATGCGTGGGACGAAATATCGCGAGCTGTTTGCGCCTATTATGGCGGAGTGCGATTGCTACACCTGCCAGCACTACACTGCGGCCTATATCTGTCATCTGCTTCGTGCCAAGGAGAGCCTGGCGGGGACACTGCTGTCGATCCACAACGAGCGCTTTATCATCAAGCTTGTCGACAACATTCGCCACAGCCTCGAAGATGGCACATTCTACGCCTTTCGAGATCATTTCTTGGCACAGTATTATCGCCGATAGCGATTGATAAGTTCATAGGTTATAGTATGCATTCACATAACAACTAGGGAAAAGAGTTTGCATAGTCAATCTTTTTTCTCCGTTATCAGCCCTTTCTCTCGCCACCGTCTCTTTAAAAACGCTAAAAGGGTCTTAGTATTTTTTCTAAAATACTGGGCTCTTCAATGATCATACTGCAATAATCACCACGGGTAATTTTCTGTTCTACTAGGATGAAAGTACTGTGTTCTTCATATTCATTCTGAGAGAGATGCGAATCTATTGCAGTGAGCAACTCGCTCGCTAGACACGCAAACGAAATGGTGTGAAGTTAGTGGTGGTGTCGTAGGTATCGACGGATTCGCGTCGCTTAAGTATAGCAATGACGCGGTAGGTAAGTGGCAGGCAGACGACCTCAACGGCAAGCTTGAAGCCAAGCCCAACGGCGATATAGTTGAGTAGTGACGCTCCTGTAAGCTGCCCACCAAAAGCAACAACGCAGAATATAACGGTGTCAAATAAGCTCCCCACTACTGTCGATCCAAGCAGGCGCAGCCATAGCTGTCGACCTTTCATAGCAACCTTGAGCTTAGCAACGATGTACGAGTTGAGGAAGCTCCCTGTCAGGAAAGCAAGCAAGCTCGCCATGACAATCTGTGGGAAGAAGCCCAGCACCGCCTCGTAAGCGGCTTGATCGTGGTACTCTGCCGCCGCGGGTAGATAGCGCACTAGTGTAAAGCAGCCAATCGCTAGCAGCATTACCCCAAAGGCTGTCCAAATAGCGCGGCGTGCCTGGCGATAGCCGTAGACCTCTGTCATGACATCATCAAAGATATATACGAGCGGGAAGAGTACTGCTCCACCATCAAGGATAAGTGGGCCGAGTGCCACCAGTTTGGTGGCGGCAATGTTGGAGATGAGTAGCGCCGCAACATATACTGCGAGAATGACGCTAAAGTATCGATAATTTTCGTTCGTGTGTTTCATGCTTCGTTTATCATACCACACCTACCAAGAAACCTGCTATAATAAACCCATGCCCCGATAGCTCAGCTGGATAGAGCAGAGGACTTCTAAGCCTAAGGCCGTAGGTTCGAATCCTACTCGGGGTGCCATTTTATTGTCATATCCCCATCTCGATGGGGTTGTTTTTATTACATACAAAATGCATTTACATGCTGCGCGAAGCCATGCTATAGTACAGCGAGATTTATGCAAGATGTGACCAACCACGACCTCCTTAAGCGCAACATTGTCAAATATTCGTGGTTTCGGATTTTTACCAAGCGTGTCTACTTGCCGCTTATTACGGTGCAGCTGGTGAATGTTGGTAAAGTGAGTTTGGATGAGCTAGCACTGATGGTTGTTATCTCGTCTATCGTCCAGGCGGCGCTGCAGATGCCGGCAGGTTATGTGGCCGATAAGTTTGGCAATCGGCGGGCGATTATCCTTGGTGCGAGCATCGCTGTGGTGTCGCCACTGTTGTATGCTGTGTGGCCGAGCTTCTGGGGTGGGCTGATTGCCTCAGTTTTGTTCTTTGGTGGCTATGCGTTTCAGTCTGGTGCAGTCGAGGCCTTTATGCACGATTCCTTGACGGCGCTAGGGCGAGCACGCGACTATACCAAGGTGATGGGTCGCGCCCAGACGTATGGATTGATTGGCAATACCGTGCTCATTATTGTGGTGCCGCTCACGTACCGCATTCATCATACGCTCCCGTTTTTGATTGGCTTTTTGTCGCTTGCTGTGACAGTGTGGTTGGCGCTGAGCTTTGCTTATCCACCGCGCCGAGGAGCTGCCCAGGCTCAGCGGCCACGGCAGGCTGCTCGTGCAATCGTTACTGCGAAAAATCTTGCTCTCTTTACCTTCGCTGGTTTCTTAGCTGGTGTGTCCAATAAGGGGCTAGAATATCGCGAGCTCCTCTTCCAGCACGTTGGTATTGCGGTAGAGTGGTTTGGGGTAATTGCGGCGGTCGGGAGCCTGGGCGGAGCATTGCTGGGCTGGTATGTGCATTGGTTTGACCGCCTGCGGCCACTGGCATTTTATTGGGTCGATGCGTGGATTATGGCGCTATGTATTGTCTTGATGGGCGTAACGCCAAGCCCGATTATCGCGGTCATTGCTGTTGTGCTATTTACTGCATATACGCGAGTGCGACCGATTGTTTTGCAGTCAAAGATTCTCAGTGAGCTGCAGCATACATACAAAGCGACGCTCCTCTCCGCGCTCAATATGTTTACGTTGCTTGGTGACGTCGTGGCGATTAGCTTGCTCACCCGGATGGTTAATCAGCATGGCTATAGTGCGGGGCATGTGTGGTTTGGTGGGGCAGTTGGGGCGATTGCGCTTGGTCTGTGGCTGGTGATGTGCGTTGAGGCACTGTGGCGTCGCAAGAATGCGCGCTAAGTTAGTTAACTTCAGTATTAGTATTTACCTACCTTATCCATTTGTCATTTTTTAATCATCTGCTCTACCCAATGAAATATAGTGATGACCCCCATTACTGATGGGAAGACTCACTATAGAAGCGGTGATAAGCCTGAGGAGAAGCAAGCAACCTGGTGGTATTTAGAGAGGAGAGAGGTATAAGGTAGGAAAGTTTTGAGATTGAGGATGAATAGCCGTAGGTAATAGACAAACTGCGCTATCTCTGCTACAATACAGCATGTCAGCAGCACAGTAAGGTTTGCTGTGCGATTGTCTGGTGGATATAGCTCAGTTTGGTTAGAGCGCTGGTTTGTGGCACCGGAGGCCGTGAGTTCAAGTCTCATTATCCACCCCAAAATAAATTCCCGGATGATTCCGGGGTTTTATTTTGGTTTGATACTGCTTTACTACTATAAACAGTGGTAATTTTATTTGGTTATTGCCAGAAGTTCAAGGCGTATGCCTGACGTGTCTGTTTTGTGTACTTCTTGCTTTTTGTACTCTTTTTCTCATGCTATGCGAGATAAGAATCGATCTTCGCAGCTCAACAGGCAAAACACTGGCGGACGGAAGCTGATACTGAGAAGGTAGACTTTCTAAGACTTAGGTTCTATTTATTAAAGTCTGCGCAAAAGACCTCTCATTATGAGAGGTCTCTCTATTGGCGTGGTAAGACAAGCTAAGAAGCGGCTAATATTCCCATGTTGTTTCGATATCCGCCCCGAGAGTGTTGAGTCGGTTAGCAAAGTCTTCGTAGCCTCGGTTGATATTGTACACGTCACGCAGGATGGAGCGCCCAGGGGCTGCGAGCATAGCTAGCATCACGACGACGCTGGGGCGCAAGGCTGGCGGTGCGACGACATCGGCAGGCTTCCAGCGGGTGGGGCCACTGATGTAAACGCGGTGTGGATCGACCATCTCTACTTGTGCGCCAAGGCGAGTGAGGTCGGTGAAGTAAATGGCGCGGTTATCGTAGCTCCAGTCGTGCACTAGAGTACGGCCCGTTGCTACCGTGGCGATGAGACCAAGGAAGGGGAGATTATCCATATTGATGCCTGGGAAGGGCATACTGTGGAGCTTGTCTTGTGGAGCGGTGAGAGTCGATTTGTGCAGGCTAATATCGACCAGGCGAGTCTGGCCATTACGCGCTGGGTACTCGCTGGAGAGTTCATATTGTAAGCCCATACCGCGCAGCACTGCTAGCTCGAGCTCGAGGAATTCGATTGGTGCCCGGCGGATGGTAATAGCAGAGTCTGTCACTACACCTGCTGCGATGAAGCTCATTGCCTCGATAGGGTCTTCGCTTGGACAATATTCGACTGTTTGGTTGATCTCGCTGACGCCATGGATGGTGAGGGTCGTTGTGCCGATGCCATCGATCTGTACCCCAAGCTTTTGCAAGAAGAAACAGAGGTCTTGCACCATGTAGTTGGGGCTGGCGTTGCGAATCGTCACGACGCCTGGGTGGAGCGCTGCCGCCATGATAACATTCTCAGTGACGGTGTCGCCGCGCTCGGTAAGGACGATAGCGTGCCCAACCATATGTGGGTTGGCTATTGCTTGGTAGTAGTCGGTCGTTGCCTCGACAGTCAGGCCAAAGGGTGCGAGGCCCGCCATGTGTGGTCCAACCGTCCGTGTGCCAAGGTTGCATCCACCCGCGAAGGGGATTTGGAATGACTCATATTGATGTAGTAATGGCCCCAGGAACATAATAATGCTGCGGGTGCGCTTGGCTGCGGCGATATCCATCTCGTCTAGATGGAGGGTGCGTGGTGGGGTGATCTCGAGGTCATTGTGTTCAAGCCAGCGGCAGCGCACGCCAATGCTTTCGAGCACCTCGATGATGCGATTAACTTCCTCGATCCGTGCCACTCGGCGGAGTGTCGTCTTGCCTTTATTAAGGAGGCTTGCGCAGAGCAGAGCGACAGCGGCATTTTTGCTCGTCTTTACCTCAATCTCGCCATGGAGCGAGCCACCACCATTGATGACGAAGTTTGTTTTACCAGCTTTGTTGATACGGACAATCTCACTGCTCAGCACTTCGCCAATGCGAGCAATCATTTCTAGGCTGATGTTTTGGCCACCCTTTTCGATGCGGTTGATGGCCGACTGGCTCGTGCCAAGTGCTGCAGCGAGCTCGGCTTGCGTCATACCGCGCGCTTGGCGGGTTTCTTGGATGAGTGTTCCGATATTACGGAGATATTTTGCTGTTCCCATGCTTGTACAATATATCATCGGTGATATATTGTCAAACACAAGCATCTCGTGTTGCAAAAAGAAATACAGAGGTTAGGCTGCGAAGTTTTTCTAATAACCCCATCAGCTCCTTTCTGCTATTTCAACTAGCCGTGCGCAAGGCCTATATTTACTACACGAGCAAGTGCCTAGTCTTCACATCAGAGAGTAATATCAAAAGAGATGCGATAGCACGTCAATACTACTAGAGAAAAAGAGAGCTATCGCAAGCTCAAGACGCACGTAGTCAAGTACTGCAACTCCCCACATTGAGTAGCTGTGCTATACTACACATATGATCTGATGAAAAGTGCATAGCGAATCCTAAGATATAACCAACAAACAAGGAGTATTACCCATGCACGAAACAACTATTGCGACCCTTATCACCCGTGAGCAGCAACGCCAACGCGAAGGCTTGGAGCTCATCCCTAGCGAGAATTATGTCTCTGGTGATGTACTACGGGCGCTTGGGAGTGTCTTTACTAATAAATATAGCGAGGGTTACCCAGGCCGGCGTTACTATGGCGGGCAGCAGTATACCGACCAAGTAGAGCAGCTGGCAATCGACCGTGCCAAGCAGCTCTTCCGGGCTGACCATGCTAATGTCCAGCCGCACAGTGGTGCTCAGGCGAATGAAGCAGTGTATTTTGCATGGTGCGAGCCAGGCGATACCATCCTCGCGATGGATCTGGGTCATGGTGGTCACCTGACGCATGGTGCGCCTGTGACACATAGTGCTCGTGAGTATAATTTTGTTCGCTACAAAATGAAGGACGTGAGAACGGGCGAGATTGACTACGATGAGTTACATCGGATGGCGCAAGAACATCGACCAAAGATCATCCTGGCAGGTTTTAGTGCCTATCCGCGCCAGCTAGATTTTGCACGCTTTGCGGCGATCGGCCACGAGGTTGGTGCGTTGCTCATGGCCGATATGGCGCATGTCGCGGGGCTGATTGCTGGTGGGGTAGCGGAGAATCCACTTGACTATGGCTTTCACGTTATGACGACAACGACGCACAAGACGCTGCGCGGGCCGCGTGGTGGGCTCATCGTTAGCAAAGGGGTAGCGAGCAACCCACTCAAGCGCCCAGCCAAGACTCTCGAGAATATTCCGACACTCATCGATCGAGCGGTCTTTCCTGGTATTCAGGGCGGGCCACATATGCATACGATTGCCGCCAAGGCAGTGGCTTTTGGTGAAGCGCTCCAACCAGCCTTTCGTGCCTATGCTCAGCAGGTGGTGGCTAATGCCGCTGTCTTAGCACAGGAGCTGCAGCAGCGCGGCTTTGTGCTCGTGACGGGTGGTACAAGTAATCACCTCATCTTGGCCGATATCCACACGAGCTTTGGGATTGATGGCAAGACGGCGGAGATTGCGATGGATAAGATCGGCTTGACGCTTAACGCTAATGCCATCCCTGATGATCCACTGCCGCCATTTCGCCCTAGTGGCATTCGCCTTGGTACGCCAGCGGCAACAACGCGCGGCCTAGAGCCGCAGCATATGCCGCAGATTGCTGAGTGGATGCAGCAAGCCATCGACTACCGTGATGATGAGGCAGAGCTAGCTAAGCTCCGCACCGATGTTGCACACTTCTTGGCGGATTTCCCAGTGCCGACGGAATAGACAGAAGGTTAGGGAGTTTGTCGCCGTCATTGATAATCGTGTCTCGCTAGGCGCAGTAGTAATACATCCGCATATCTAAAACACCCGCCAGAGAGCGGGTGTTTTTTTGTTGATTGAGAGGATAACCTTAGCAGGTGCCTCGGACGATATCCTCGGTTTTATCACCCTTCTTGTAGGTGATTTTTGCACCCTTACCACTACCACACTGGGTGTACAAGACAGGAGTGTCGTTGCTTGGTGTGCCAGTTGTGATGATCTTCTTCTTGAGGTCTGGATCAATCTTTGCCTCAGTCACTTTATCGTCAACAAGATTGTCATTGACTTGTGCGGCTGTTGGGTATTCACCCTTCTGGCTGTTCCATGCCTCTACCTTGGTCGAGAGCTGTGATGCAGCGCCAGCGGCTGCAGAGTCGCGAGCGCGTTGCTGGATGCCGTTGTAAGCGACGATGGTAATAGCCGCTAGGATGGCGATGATCACAATCACGATGAGAAGCTCGACAATTGTGAAACCGCGCAGGTTACGTTGAGTTTTTGTTGTCATACAGAGTTACCCCTCCTTGTTACTGATTATATTACGATCATACTACGAACATTTATTAAACACAAGCTTTTTGAGTACAGATGTATGAGAATATTTTTTCAGAGATAGTGCACGCGCACTAGCATAGACCGAATTGTAGCTAATGGTGCGCTAGTATAGCTAGGATACCTGAGCTACATACTGCCTATTGTTCTTTCGATTCAGCTAATTATTAATTCGCCGGGCCTGCATCGACCCTCGGGCGTGGATGGTCTGGCCAGTACTAAGAGCAGCAATATCTACTGTGGCAGAGACGACAGTGGTGCTATCATTTGGCGTAGTGCTGGCTGCTTGATTAAAACCCGTTGCATAGCCAAAGCGAATGCTTGATACATTGCTCGCGACGCGTGTATCGAGTGCTTTGCAGGTGCCACCAATATAATTGCAGGTACTCTGCTGCCAGGGTTGGCCACACATTGTGTTGTTGCTGGGGTTGGTAGCATTAAATTCGTACTGGCTTGGCACGATAGTTCGCCGCCAGAGAGTGGTACCTTGCACGAAGTAGACAACTTTGACGGTAAGTGGACTGTTTGTGCGGTAGAGTTTGGCAGCTAACTCAGCTTGACTGCGACAGGGACTGGCTTGGCTATTGAGATAAATGAGCTCGCGCTGAGGGTCGGATGGGTTGCGGTCGGTGGCATATTGAGTAAGGATCAAGACATTATCGCTCGCGTAGTGCTGTGCCCAGTTGGCTGCGACAGCCTTACTCTCGACTTTTGTTGCTAAGCGGACGTCTTGCTCGATTTGGTCAAGTGCATCTTCCATAGTATACGTCAGTGAGCCGCGCTGGTTGGAAATAACAATCGAGCTCAGCAGCCCCACCAAGGCAGCGACCAATACGCCAACCACCACTACAATAATAGGGATCACTACTAGCATCTCCACTACAGTGAAGCCACGCTCTTGTCGCCGCGCAGGGTAGATGCAGCGGATGAGCTGCTGCATTCGCTCTCGTATATTAGTGACTGCTGAGAATCGCATGGCGAACCTCCGATTGGCTAGAGCCTTGCCCATAGCGCACCAGTACCGATACACGGCTTACCTGTGGTGCGGTGGTACTATATGGGCAATCAACGACGATAGTAGCACTAATGGGCTGAGGTAAGCCATCGGTATCGAGTGAGTGGTCGCTCGTAAGATTACGATTGGCCGTGCGGTTTGTGCACGGCGTTGGTGTGCCATCACCAACTTCGCGGCGGAGCAGCTCATACCCCACAATACTCGCCTTGGCATCGCGATTGGCCTCTGTTGCGCTCTGGATTGTCACAATGTAGAGCTGGTAGAGCGTCCCAACAAAGAGCACGCCCAGTACCATTGTTACCAACATCTCTACCAGGGTAAAGCCAGCGTCTGGACTATGCTTCATTGGTGGTTGCTCGTAATGGTTAGCGTTACTGTTGGTGCGCGTTCTAGTCGGTAGTAGAGGAAGAAGCGGCTACACTCTTGACTGGTGGTGACGCAGAGCGAACCATCGCGAGCGCGTGGCTCGTAAACGAAGCGGTCAATCGATGTACTATCTTTGCTAATACCATTGCTTGGCGACTGGACGAAGAGTGCTTGCTGACCACTGCGCGATGGATATTGATAGCTATCCTCAGATAGTCCAGGGAGGATATGGCGAATTGCCGTGCCATTAAGCGAAGTCAAAAACTGTTCGGCCGACGGATAGCGGTGTCCTTGCTCACCCGATGTGCCGGTTGCGTCGCCGTTGTAGAAAGACTCAAGGCTGCGTGCTACTGTCTCAACAGTAGTCGTGCGAGCAGTATCGCGCGAGGAGCGCTGCGTATTATTGAGCGTCACCACACCCAGTACTAACAGCACCAGCATAATTGCCAGCACAATAATAATTTCCACGATTGTATACCCGCGTCGTACCCTCATGCAATTAGCATAAGGGTTTTGAGGTAAAAGTGCAAGAGGTGAGAAGTCGAATCGAGGTGATTATGGCTTGCTTTGCTTCGACTACGCCCCATATGCGCTCCATAGGTTATCAAATAGGGGAGCAATAAGAAAAGAATTCTCTAGTAGGACGAAATGAACTTCGTGCTCGTCCGATAGGAAAGAAGATATAAAGCCGGCCGAGAATAAGCAAAAAGTAGTGAGACACTAAATGCTCAAGAACATATAGTCAATTTTACTTTCTTGACTATATATGTATCGCAAAAATTATTGATGAACAAGGGTAAAAAGACAAAAATATCTACAGGTACTGTATGTTATTTGACTCATCACGCCGCTGGTATTTCTAGCGGTTCTTGCACAATGGTGATGCCAAATTTTTCCTCCACTGAGCGAATAATTTCCTCGCGAGCGGCAGCAAGATCGCGGTAGCTGGTGGCCGATTGATTGATGAGCACTACTGCATTCTTATCGTGTACTTTCATGCCGTGAAGAACGCTGCCTCTGAGCCCCGCTTGCTCGATGAGCCAGCCTGATGGTACCTTGACGCGCCCATCGGGCAGCGCATAGTGCGGCACTGTGGGGTAGTGCTGCTGAAGCTGAGAAAATTCTTCACTTGAAATAATCGCATTTTTGAAGAACGAGCCAGTATTGGGGAGCTTGGCTGGGTCAGGCAGCTTGCCAGCGCGGATCGTCATGACAGCTCGGCGAATGTCTTGCGGGGTAGGCTCTGCTATAGCGTGGGTGGTGAGATAATCTTGAACGGCTTGGTAGAAGGGTGGCTGCGGCAAACCCTTGCGCAGGCGGAGCGTTATGCTTGTGATGATATATCGCCCCATCTCGCGGCCCCGGAAAATGCTGTGCCGGTACGAAAACTCGCAGTCGGCGGCACTCAGCGATACAAACCGCTTTTGCTGGCGATCATATGCCTCTAGCGAGACGAGTGTGTCGGCAATCTCCTGCCCATATGCCCCAACGTTCTGCACTGGCGCAGCGCCTGCTGTACCTGGGATAGCCGATAGCGCCTCAATGCCACTCAGACCACTAGCTACTGTCTTGGCCACGATAGTATCGAGAGTTTCTCCTGCACCAACGGTGATTGTCGTCGACTCGTCATCCTCAGCAATAACCGAGAAGCCTGGGATACGGTTACGCGCTACAATGCCAGCAAATCCGCTGTCTTGAGCCAGAGTGTTGCTCCCGCCGCCAAGAACAAAGAGTTCAGCCTGCTGTTGGTGGGCCATCGTGCACACCGCCACGACATCATCGTTGGTATAGAGGTTGACCATAGTATGGGCGTTACCGCCAAGCTGCATTGTCAAATATGGTTTGAGTGAAACGTCAGTACGAATATCCATAGGTATAATATATCACCCATGATATATATCTGCAAGGTGTGTCGACCTAAACCTAGATAATAACAAGCCTGCAAGCACTGCTGACTCTTATGGAATCTAGTGCTACTCTTCTCTCGACTCAATCGTTGCCTGCGCCGCTTGGATAACGTGGTCGATCATCACGGCGATAGTGAGAGGGCCGACGCCGCCTTTTTCTGGGGTGAGAGTGACATCGCTGCGCTCGCGCAAGCTTGGGTCGACATCGCCAACGATAACACCGCCTTCGCTTGCTGTGCCAGCATCGACTACCACTGCACCTGTTTTGACCATATCCGCTGTAATGAGATGGGGCTGGCCAGTAGCAGTGACGATGACGTCACTTGCAGCGATGATCTCTGTGGTATTAGGTGTTTGGCGGTCGCACACTGTTACCGTCAAGCCGCGGTCGCGCCACAGCCGCTCCAGTGGTGCGCCTACTAACCGCCCTCGCCCGATGATGGCGAGCTGCTTATCGTCGAGGCTAATGTTGTAACCCGCCAGTAGCCAATCGATCGCTTGTGCTGTTGCTGGCGTATAGGCAGCTTGCGGGCCACTCAGGCCATCGACGTCCTTAGCGGAAGAGATGCGCTGCACGATGGTATCTGTTTGTGACGGGTCGTTGAGCGGTAGTTGGACGATAATACCGTGGATGTGTGGGTCGTTGTTTGCTTGGTCGATCGCGCCTGGCATATCTGTCTCGGCAGTTGGTGCTACCTCTGTATCAACGAGGATATCAGCAGCATAGGCTTGCTTGTAGCGCACGTAGGCATTGATTGGTCCCGATGCGTTAAGCGGAGTGATAATGAGCAGCTTGGGGGTGATACCATGCGCTTGGCGTAAGTGGCGTACTTGGCGGGCTTGGCGCTGCTTGATGAAACTTGAGAGCTCGCGGCCGTTGAGTGATGAAGTAGGCATAAGGCGTAATCCTTTCGTAAATATATGGTTAACACTAGTGATAGGTATCTCTATAGCAAACAGTCCTCTGGCAATACCGAGGACTACATACTATGGAGGGCCAGGAGGGGCTCGAACCCTCGACACCCTGCTTAAGAGGCAGGTGCTCTAACCAGCTGAGCTACTGGCCCATGTCGTGTCTGCACTACCCGTGCAAAGCCCTTTTACTATAGCGGATAGCCTGGGGTTCTGTCAAGAGGTGGCGAGGTGAATTAAAAGGCTCTCTTACTGCACTGCTCGCGCTTGCTTGTCTTTTTGCCAAAAACGCATTACCATGGGGCAAGAGAGTTTAATCGGGAGAATAGCAATGGCAAACGAACAACCTACAGCACAACCAACACCACCAACTGAGGTAGCATCGCAAGCAGCTCCAGCTGCCAGCCAACCAGCAGTACCATCCGCTGCGCCTGCACCGGTTGATACCTCACCGCGCAACTACTTGGCGGTCGTAGTCCTCGCTGCGTTTATGGGGCAGTATGGCTTGGCTCGCTGGTACCGTGGCGACGAGCTGGGCAAGATCCGCTTTTGGATTGCAGTGGGCTGTACGGTAACGATGCCAATCATTTACCTCAATGTTTTGTCGGCGCTGGGGATGCTTATCCTGTCTGTTTGGGGCATTATCGACTTCTTCTTGCTAACGAGCACCACAGCAGATGCAAACGGTACGCCATACGTTGCGACCGAGCGCGACAAGACGTGGGCGCAAGGGCTTAAGATCGCCTACATTGTTGGTCTTGTCTTAGCAGCAGTGGCGATTGTTGTCTTCTTGATCTTGCTGGCAGCTGGGGTGGTTGTGTTGTGGCATACGACAAGCACAACAGGACCTATGCAGTCATCGACATACTATTATCCTCGCTAATAGCTATTGTGATGGTAGTGTAACAAAAGGGGCTAGCGGTGTGCTAACCCTTTTTTGTATGGTGCGGCCACAAAATGAATAGCAAATAGTGCCGTATAAAGAAACCCAGACCAAGCTGGGTGATATGGAACAGAACTGGTACACCCGGCAGGATTCGAACCTGCGGCCACTTGGTTCGAAGCCAAGTACTCTAATCCGCTGAGCTACGGGTGCTTACTAGCTCTTATTGTACCACCACTGACGTGAGAATCCAAACTGCCTACCTGAGAACATGCTCTAGGGAGTGGCGAGGCTGAGGGATTGGATGGTATTATATAAAAAATATAAGAACGAGGACCTTGGGATGTACAAAGAATACAAGATAGATTGGACGCAGCTACGCGCAAGAAAAGATAGCAGCATCCTTCCCGCAGCAATCTGGCATGTACTCCATGCTCAATCAGAAGATACCAGTACTGATGAAGTGTACTGGACAATTGAAAACAACGCATTCTTCAATCGCGAACTATATGAAGCAACCGAACCAGTCACGACTGTCATTACCCATGAAATACACGTCGGCAATTATACAACCATCGGCCTTCGTTACGGCCTCGATCTCCTCGTCGAAATCGCCTGCGGCTGGTCAGCACCATCAGAAAAAGAACGAGGCAATGCTGACCTAGCTAACCGCTGCCGAGAGAAGATCCGTGCCATCATGCCAGACCTTTACCGACTTGCCGAGACACAAACTGACCAGCGCGTCCTGCAGGGGATAGTCGATCTGACGGACGAACTCGAACCCAGCAAGCAGCAGCGAGCAAAAATACTGTCGATTGTGGAACCAAAGGCATACGATGAGCGGCTTATTAGGATGGCTTTGCGAGATTTGAGAAAGTCGTTGAGACGACTATGACTCTTGAGATTGTGCAAGCAATAATTTGATGTATACGATAGTAATAGAGGCTAAAAGGAGCAATGTAATTGTATGTGGGACAGAGCCGCCACTCTCGTGTTGCTGATGGTTGATACCTACCCGTGTATATTAGCAACGACTATCCCACGCTCCGTCAAAGCTTCCTCTACTCGCTTGACGACTTGGCTGGGGGTAAGCTCGGCTTTGACAATGTAGCTGTGGACACCGAGGTGCTGGAGTTTTTTAGGGGCTTCTTCGTGACCAAGGTTAGTGAGGACGATAACTGGGATATTCTTACCCCATGAGTAGGCGCGGATGTGCTCGAGTGTGTCGGCACCATTGAGGTGGGGCATCTGGAGGTCGAGCAGGATGATATCGGGGTGAGTCCGTTGTACGAGCATGATACCAGCTTTACCATCGCCTGCAACTTCCACCGCAAAGCCAGCCGCTTCGAACTTCATGCGGTACATTTGGCTGATGGCTTGGTCGTCTTCGATGATGGCAATTTTAACCATTTGCTTTATAATAGCAGGTGTAGCATGAAAATGGAACAAAATCACCCAAAATCGAGCATGACGCCCACACCAGCTGGACCACTGGTGGCACTGGGTAGCGCGCTAGCTTGTGCGACCGACTTTACAGAAGTGGTAGCAGCGGTGCGCATAGCGCTAAGGGCAGTTACCCGACCGACTTGGTATGGAGTGATGGTAATGGTGGATGGAGCGTCGCCGCTAATTGACTTACCAGATGAATATACTACCTCTGTTAATGCACTCTTGTTGCTATGTAAAGAAGCAACGGTGCGCACAATGACCGCCATACTACCCAAGCATCACACACTTCGTCGTTACAACATTGCTGTAGTGCTGCGGCTGGTGTGGCAGGGCAATCACTGTGGATATATCGTGCTAGGCCCGCCAGCTGAGCGAGCCATGTATACTACTGCGCAGCGAGCCACTCTTGCGATGATAGCCCAGCAATGTGCAGTGACGCTGATGGCGCAGCAGTGTCACAATACCACTCAGCAGTTCCAGCAGCAGCTCACCCAAGCGGTAGACCATGCAACGCGCCAATTGCGCGCCTCTAACCGTCGCCTGCGCGAGCTCGATGCCGCAAAGGATGAGTTTGTCAGTATGGCGAGCCACCAGCTTCGTACACCGCTCACTAGTGTGAAGGGCTATATATCGATGGTGCTGGAGGGTGACGCTGGTGAGATTAATGCCACGCAGCGCACCTTCCTTACCGAGGCTTTTACGAGTAGTGAGCGAATGGTGCAGCTGATTGGCAACTTCCTTAATGTGTCGCGCATCCGCACTGGCAACTTCACAATCGATTTCCGCCTAGGTGATGTTGCCGCGCTGGTGGCACAGAGTATCGAGTCTATCCAGCTCATTGCTGAGCGCCACCATTTGCGGGTGGATTATCGACCGCGTGGGGTTATCCCACCTCTGCTAATCGACGAGAATAAACTCCGACAAGTCATCGTTAATTATATTGATAATGCCATCTACTATTCGCCTGGTGCTGATGTTATTACGGTACGACTCTACCGCAAGGACGGCTGGGTGGTGTGCACGGTGCAAGACCATGGCATTGGAGTGCCGCAGGGTGAGCAGCGCAAGATCTTTACGAAGTTCTTCCGGGCGCACAATGCCCAGCTGCAGCGGCCCGATGGTACAGGGATTGGGCTATTCTTGGCAAAGAAGATCGTGCTGGGGCACCATGGCGAGCTGATCTTTCATTCGCGGGAGGGGCAGGGTAGTACCTTTGGTTTTCGTCTGCCGATCGATCGCCTCACGCCGCACCAGAATATTTCACCAAACGAAAATCACTCCCCACGTGGGAAGTGAAAATCGCACATCTCCTGGGCTGGGTAAGATACCCGAGGAGTCCTCCTTTGCTTGGCACCTCTCGCACGGGTGCCAAACATGTAAAATTGCACAAGTATAGCCTATGGCAAACTCCTAGTAAATACAGTGTGGGTGCACCGTACGTTGGCTTGCCTTAGCTGTATCGCGTGCTGTTTGTGTTAGTTGTCTCCACCATGCATGTGCATGACACGATCAGTTTAGCATCATGATTATGGCATGTCAAGCCTTTTTTACAACATTATCGCTAGACAAGTGTCGATTTTTTTGCTATAGTGACTAGGCGGCCTCATCGTCTAGCGGTTAGGACACTGGGTTCTCATCCCAGCAACCCGGGTTCGATTCCCGGTGAGGTCACCACGGATTTATTAATAAATTGACTCTTTATTGAGTCTTTTTTATTTATTTTTACCTATAGCAAAATGGACACCCTCACGATATAATGCAGATGTCTTTGGCTGGAGAAATTATGACAGTCAAGGGGGTGTTAAGGTTAAGGAGATAAAAGTGACACTACAACAAAAAAATGGAGTAAGACCTCAACATATAATCATGACGGGCCTAATAATAGTAGTACTTGGCACCACAATACCCTTATTTTTTATTAATCCACTCTCTGCGATAGGTTTCTCTATCATTATCGGTTTAGCATTATTGTTAGTAGGGTACATACTTTATAGCATTAATACAGTAAGAAAAAGAGGATTCAAAACCATAAAATGGCTCATTGCACCGGTCATTGTCGCTATAATATGCGGTGGTGGGCTGTATTTTTATCATGCGTATCAACAGAGTGTAAAGGACAAAATATATTCTGTTAATGATAAGATCAATATGCCAGGTTTTGAAATTGAAGTAACGACAGCTAAAAGCGATAAAATCCCACTTGATACAAAGGGGATTAACCTAAACAGCCGGAAGGATTGCACACAAGTCTCAGCCGATAAAAAGCATGATTGCGACTGGTATAACTGGCCACGACGAAACGCGCAAAATTACATAAATGAATACTACAGAGCTACCATTAATTATCAGATCATAGCACAGGAACCGATACAAGGCCAAGACATAAAAATAGAGATTGTGCCAGATAGTGGTAGAAAAATAGAAACAGACATAAACAACAGTGAGACTGATACTTTTTCGTTTTTATGGCCGCTTGGGTATGAAATTGGTAATAGTGAGCTCCAGTATACGCCAAGCCCAAGAAGTGATTTAGGTGGCTTGATAAACAAAGGGATCACGAGAAAAGGAATGATCAGTGCTGACCTAAAGAAATCAGAAGAAGTGTTTGACATTGTTATTAAATATCGCGATGAGACTAGAATAGTGCGTATAAACAAACAGCATATATAATCTCTAAGAGAGTAGCTATCATTTCGCGACATGTATAGTTACTATCCCTTCCAGCCGTCTGCCAAATCATGTATAATAAATCGAGTACGACAGCCAAGAAACGGAGGAAATGAAGAAGTATGGCAATGGGCATGAATCAAATGAAGATGCTTAATGACTTGCGCAAGGCGCAGAAGGCACTAGCGAAGGAGATCGTGGAGGTCGAGGCAGGCGATGGTGCGGTGATTGTGCAGATCACTGGCGAGCTGAAGATTAAGAGTGTGAAGATCGACCCAACTAAGGTAGACCTGGATAACATCCACCAGCTGGAGCACTGGATCGAGATTGCAATCCGCGACGGTATGGCCAAGGCGCAAGAGATTGCTGCCAAGAAAATGCAGCCACTGATGGGTGGGCTTGGTAACCTCGGGTTCTAGCTAGTATGGCAGATATTCTGCCTCAGGCCCTGCAACGGGCGATAGACGAGCTAGGGCATCTGCCAGGAGTGGGCGCACGCACGGCGGAGCGCTATGCGTATTTTTTGCTGCGAGCCGATGGACGGACGAGCCAGGGGATTGCCCGGGCCATCACACAGCTCCACACTGCTGTTGCAACCTGCCCCGTCACTTTTGCTCTGATGGATCCCAGCCAAGATGTTTCGCCGCTCTATAGTAGCCCAGAACGCAATCGCAAGCAGATTGCTGTGGTGGAGGAGCCACTCGACATCGTGGCGCTGGAGCGCACAGGCCACTACAAGGGGACGTATCACGTACTGGGCGGTGTCATCTCACCGATTGATGGGGTAGGGCCAGAGCAATTGCACATCCCCGAGTTGCTGGAGCGTATTACTCATGACGCAGTAGAGGAGGTGATTATTGCTACCAATGCAAGTGTGGAAGGCGAGTCGACCGCGCTCTTCTTACAGCGGCACATTGCCGAGGCAGACCTAACGGTGCGGATGACACGCTTGGCACGCGGCATCCCCGTCGGCGTTGACCTTGAATATGCCGACCAAATAACCCTCGGCCACGCGCTAGAGGGGCGGCGCGCGGTATAGTGAAGAGGCTATTGTGCTGATTCTGCGTGGAGACGCCGCTGCTCTTCGGCGGCTTCTTGTTTTTCGACAAAGTTATAGAGGCAATCGCTGACAGTACTTTCGAGTGTATTAAGATTCTCAACTTGCTGGTCGAGCGCCTTTATTGGCGACGTTGCTTCGCGCGCAGTTGCTTTTTGCAAAAAGCGAAATACATCATGATCATAACCAATGCATTCGAAATAAAGCGTTGCAATCTCGCTGTTTGGGTTGTCGCGAAATTGCTGCGCAACCCATTGTTTGACTCGCTCATCTTCTCCTAGCTCGTCCTTGAGCAAAAGCACATAGAAATGGATTTCCTCTATCTCATCTGTTTGGTAGAAATAATAATTCACTCTGTCCCAGGCAGCCTTCCGAGCGACCGCTTGCTCACCATGCTTTGCACAGAGACTTACAATATAGTAGTCGTCAAACAATTGTGAAGAAGATTGCTCTGCTGGATGCTTGGTGATGATGGTAATGTAAGCATCACGAATCCGCTGATCGAAGATAAAGCGCCGGTCGTTCAAGGAATTAACAACAGGGTGGAGCGTATACTCTTCATCCTCGGGTGCAATAACATAAGCAGAGGCGCGGGCTTGGCGTGTGCCGTCTGGATCCTTACCATGTATGACATACTCGGCATCAATTTCTGCCCTGATATAGGGGCTGATGACATAATGCTCGAGTTGCTGTGCCTTCGCTACACCATCATCATCGAATTCGAGAAGGAGTTCGATGATCGTACACATTCTTTGCTGAGCTGATGAAATATATCGACTAACTTCTCGATCTTGCGAGGGTGTTGTTGTTGTAGGGTTATATCCAAAGTGCCGATAGGCCATTTCTTGGCAAAGGCTCGCAATCATGCAAATGCGAGTAAAATCATGAGCATCTTGAGTGCGCAAGTGGAGGGTATCGGCATCGTTGAGAAGGTGATAAAAAGGCCAATCGATATCATCGCGCTGCATATCTCTGGCGGCAGCAATACGAGCATCGAGCGATTCGCGTAGCTCCTGCAAGCGGGCTACTCCATCTGGTGTATCACCCATTTTGATATACTCACGGTATCGCTGATGAAAGAGCTCCTGCGGCTCGAGATCGGCAGGGGTTGTCTGGAGTGACACAGCGCCAGACCTATCGCGCTGGAGCTCAAGAGTACTTGATCGCATTGCTTGTGTTGGCTGCGAATTTGGCAAAATGACATCAAGAACTTCCCAGACGTTCTGCTTAATCTCGGGGAGCTTCGCAGCAAGACTGGGGATATCTTTGCTAATCTTCTGCAGGTCGCGTAGGAGATCGGTTGCGAAGCGTCTACATTCGGTTATGGTCTGCTCATTAAAATAACTATCAGAGTAGGGATCACAATTAGACTGGCGTAGAGCAGTGGTAAGCCCAGTAACTACACTCTTTACTCTGATACCCCAGAGCATTTCATCCTCTGCTACCGTCTGCTCGAGCAAATCCCGATCAAGCAGTCGCTCGCGATACTCTGCGATGTAATAGTCGACCATTGCTTTTATCTTGACTGGATCGATTGGGAGCTGGCTTGCCTGTAGTCTTTGTTGCTGGGTAGCAGTGGTATCATCTGAAGAATTTGTCATGATATATACCATAGCGAGGAAAGGGGAGTCTGTCAATCAAAAGAACCTTAAATATCAAGACCTCTGCGTTATCCGTTAGTTTCTCCACTTATCAGCGTATTCGAGTGGAGTGCAACGCTCTGCCACCAGAACCGACAGTCTCCAAGTCTGACAGGAGATTAATACTTTCAGAACTCATTCTTATTAGCATTTTAGAGGGGGGCATAATCGAGTTTAGGTAAAAAAATCATTAAATCATTAAAAGTTGTGTCGCACCGAAAGGAGAAACAATATGTGTTTATTTGCTATACTAAAACAATGGCAAAATCAAAGAAATGGACGAAAAAGCTAACACGTTGGGCGCAGAATAATCGCTGGGGCCTTATGAGTGCAGCGCTGGTACTTGTGCTCGTAGGTGGTGTGTATCTCGCGTGGCAGCGTGGTATGTTGGCACAGTTTGTCAAAACACCACAGGACACTGCAAATGTAGCGCTCACGAGCCAAGATAACACCTTGCCCGCCTGGATGCCAGATACCGTTAAGCGCTGGCAGGGCGAGATTACCAAGCAGGCCCGGCAGTACAGTATTTCGCCGCAGCTGGTAGCGATTATCATGACGCTGGAATCCGGTGGTTACCCCAAGGCGCATAGTGGTGTGGCGAGTGGTTTGATGCAGGTGACGGATAGCACAGGCAAGGAGATTGCCGCTAAATTCGTGAAGCCGGCGCGCACGAACTATGATTTATTTGACCCAGCAACGAGCATCGCCTTTGGTGCGGCTTACCTGGCGCATTTACGCGATCAGCTGTGTGTGCCGCTCGGCAATCTATCCGAAAATGAGTGCGTTGAGCTCGTTGCTGCTGGCTACAATGGTGGCCCAGGTGCAGCGGGTAACCTATATCATGGCCGTGGGCTGGAAGCGATCGAGACTCTCAGTTACAGCCGCGATGCCATGAACCTGTGGCGTGAGCGAGTAAGCGGCAGTAGCCCCACCTATACACGCTGGTTTGAGCGTGGCGGCAAGAAGCTGGTAGAGAAGGCACAGACAGGCAACTAAGGATCGTTAGTACTGATATAGATTCTGGTATTTTGCTTGGTTATCGCCCTACATCCATTTTCCTAAGAGGCGGTGAAGGTGACATTTGATACTATTCGTACCTTGCACGGTGGTGCGAGAAATTGAATGTTGTGCACCTATTAACCTAATTGTCTAATCACAATCAAGGATGAGCAAGGTTGATAGAGCTAGGGTTGATACAACGGTAATAACTCTGAGAGAAGATAAGCAATATTATCAAGAAGCTACTCGCTCGCTAATCCTCAGGCGATACAGTGCTGTCTGGCTGGTAGGTTTGGTCAATTGAATCATGAGCTGTAGCAGTATGTGTCGGTGCAGCCGCGGTCTCTGCTCGAGCAACAGTAGAGAGAACGTTATTTAGTACCTTCATTTCTTCAGAGGTTGCTGGTTGCCGTTGCCTCTCTTTTACATAAGGAGGGAGTGGGAGGCCGTGTCGGTAGATCATTCGTGCAGTGCGGAATGAGCCCTTGGCAAGTTTTAGAAATTTCGCACCGCGCTTTCGCACAGCTGCTATCCACCCGCTCTCGTGTGCTTGATCGGTCTCGCCTGTGCTTGGCTGGTGCTGAGTATTCTTATTCTCGTAGTCTGTCATAAAAGCCTCCTTTGCTGGTACAACTAAAACTACCGTACCATATTCCTGCGATACTATGCAAACAAAAACGCCCCACTTCCATCCAGAAGCGGGGCGTGGGCTAGTGCCTGCTTAGCAGAACAGCAATTGAAATTTTGTGCCCTTAAAAGCTTCACAATAATGCATATTTTGACTCTTTCTTGATTAGCTACAACGCATATCGCCAAATGTGGTAGTACCACACCTCGCTAATCACTCGGCGGAACTATCTTACCACCGGAAAATTTTCCGAAACAAATTCCATTCGTTCATAGCATTTCCTCACAATCCATGATTGTTAGTTATTACTGTATGACCTGCCGCGGCTTATATACCAGGCCATAAATCCACCGTACCATACCTCGCGCCTACTGGCAAATTCTGCTACACTAAAGAGGATGTTTGATGAAGTGATACGCGCGGTTCAACGCGCAGACAAAATTATTATTATCCAAGCTGAAAATCCCGATGGTGACAGTGTCGGCAGTAGCCTCGCGCTGGAGGAGATTCTGGGCGATTTGGGCAAGCAGGTGACGCTCTATTGCCCGGTGGCAGTGCCCAAATATTTGCGGTATATTCGCGGCTGGGATCGCATTACTGATGAGTTTGACAGCAGTGCTGAGCTGGTGATTATTGTTGATACCAGTGCAGATATCTTGCTCAGTAAGGTGCTCGAAGCACCGAGTGCTCGCGCCTTCCTCACGACGCACCCAGTGCTCGTGCTGGACCACCACGCGACGGAGAGTACCCTAAGCTTTGATCATACACTTATCAATCAAGATGTAGTGGCGACTGGCGAGCTCATCTACAATCTTGCGCAGCATGCTCAGTGGGCGATCAACCCACAAGCGGCAGAGAATCTCCTCATCGCGATCATGAGCGATAGCCTAGGTCTGACAACGCAAAACACCACAGCCGACTCCATCCAGACCGTCGCAGAGCTGACCCGGCTGGGTGCAAGCAATGCCGCCATTGAGGTGCGCCGCCGTGACTTTATGAAAAAAGCGCCAGAGATCCTTAGCTACAAAGGGCGCTTGATCGAGCGGATCGAGTATGTGCTAGATGGCCGCCTGGCACTCATCCATATCCCGTGGGAGGAGATCCAGGAATATAGCGACCAATATAACCCCAGTATGCTTGTACTAGACGAGATGCGTCTGGTGGAGGGGGTAGATGTGGCGATTGCTATCAAGACCTACCCCGATGGCAAGCTGACCGGCAAGATCCGTAGCAATGCGCCAGTAGCGGCAATGATCGCTGGCTACTTTGGTGGTGGTGGTCATGCCTATGCAGCGGGTTGGCGGATGTATGAAGACTACCAGCTGGCGATGCGTGAGATCGTCGAGGCAGCCAGCCGGGCCTTCGTTGAGTATGATGAGAGCGAGGCAACCCATGGCGATTAAGTTTGCTAACACACTGACTCGTCGCCTCGATACATTTGTACCGCTTCAGCCTGGCAAGGTGTCGCTCTACACTTGTGGACCAACAGTATATAACCATTTGCATGTTGGCAACTGGGCGGCGTATATCTACTGGGATATCCTGGTGCGCATGTTTCAGGCGGAGGGCTACGAGGTGGAGCGTGTGATGAATATCACTGATGTTGGCCACCTGACAAGCGATGCCGATGAAGGCGAAGACAAGCTCGAGAAGGGTGCGCGCCGCGAGGGTAAGACTGCTTGGCAGATTGCTAAATTCTACGCCGATGACTTCATCCGCGGGATGAACGCGTTGCGCTTAACACCGCCGAGTCAGCTGGCCCGTGCCACCGACTATATTAACGAGCAAATCCAGCTTGCCATTACTATCAAGCGTAAGGGGCACACCTACCAGACGAGTGATGGGATTTATTTTGATACCAGTACTTTCCCAGCCTATGCAGACTTTGCCCGGCTCGATCTGCGAGCCTTGCGGGCGGGGGCACGGATTGGCCCCAATAGCGAGAAGCGCCACGCGAGCGACTTTGCCCTATGGAAGTTCTCGCCAACTGGTGTCAAGCGCGACATGGAGTGGCCCACGCCACCGGAGCTACTCGACCAACCACCAACAGACGGTACCCCAGTGATGGGCTTCCCGGGGTGGCACTTGGAATGCTCGGCAATTGCAATGCACTTCCTTGGCGCGACGCTCGACATCCACACTGGTGGGATTGATCATATTCCTGTACACCACAGCAACGAGATTGCTCAAAGCGAAGCTGCGACGGGCCAACCCTTTGCTCACTACTGGCTGCACTGCAACCACCTCAAGGTTAATGGCACGAAGATCAGCAAGAGCCTGGGTAATGGTTACACCTTGACCGACCTCGCTGAGCGGGGCTACACCCCCATGGCGTACAAGTTATTCGTCTTACAAAGCCACTACTCGCACGAGGGGAACTTTAGCTGGGAAAACCTCAGTGCAGCGCGCAACCGCCTGCGCAAGTGGTATGAAGTGGCGTGCCTGCGCCACCAGACGTACGAGAGTCTGGATGATGACCAGCGTAAGAGTGACGAACAATCGGGCCATGTATCGCTTCTGGCAGCAAGTGGGGCAGTGCGCGAGGCGCTCGCAAATGACCTGAATACCCCCGAGGCGCTGCGGCTCATCGATGAAGCATTTGATCGGGTGCTAGCGCGGCCACTGGCAGCAGTATACCATCGTGGATTGGAGGAGTTGCTGGTGGCGATCGATCAGCTACTTGGTCTCGATCTCTGTGAGTCGACGCCAGACATTACAGATGAGACTAAGAAGCTCATCCTCCAGCGCCAGCGTGCTCGCGAAGCCCGCGACTGGCCCACAGCCGACCGCCTGCGTACTGATCTCACCACGCAACACATCGCCGTGCGTGACACACCGCAAGGGCCGGTGTGGTGGTGGGCGGAGAAATAACGTGAATCACGAGACCACACCACACGCTCCATCAGTGGAACAAAAACTACGTACAGACCACAAGATACACGCGCTACGTACAGTCTTTGGCACAGTAAACCGCTGGGGGTGGGAGCATGATGATACCTATAGCAATAATATTGCTCGACATGAAGCCATTATTACCCTGAGTAACCTTATTGCCTGCGAGTCGTCCCTGAGCAGCGGAGAGCTGCCCAGGGATCTGCCGCTGACTGAGCGGACGGGCTATGACATAGGCAAAACTCTACCCAAGAATATCGACCTTGCCATCGCGGCGTACCTGCCAGACTATGCTGAGAAACTGCCAGGTCTTGGCTACGACGGCAGTGGGTTGGCTGTGGGTTACGATGAGTATAATGTACCTGAGGAGATACCTGACGAAGAATGGCAAACACTAGAGCTTGATATGTCTGATGAGCCGATGGCAACAGCGTCGCTTGTCGATCCGTTGCGTGCGCTGGTGCTGATGCATCATTATTACAATCTAGTCGTTGCGCCAATTGAATATGGTAATAAAGGGAAACCATGCTACGATTGGTCGTTGCCCGATACGCTCGAGATGACAGGGGTTATTGCACCAGTTGTGCAGCTATGCATGCGAGGTCAGACGGTGGTGCACCGCTGCGTACCGAGAGAGTATTATGACGCGATGAACCACGCACACGACAGGAGTACGGTAGCACAAAATGGCGATGGCGTGTAGAAAATGATGATATACTATCATCATGACATGGAACAGCATTACCCCACAAAGATTTGTCGAACTTGTAAATTACTGGGTCAACCAAGATTGGCCACTCACAGAAGATAAGTTGACAGCGGCTATGGAGAAACTGGGCTGGGACGAAAGTGATCCAAGTACTATCGCAAAAGATATTCCAGTTAACCAACCAAGACTATCGGCAACTATCTCTGACCCGACTGCTGGGCTTAACACGATATCCTGGAGTTTGACAGACGTCGATACAACGGAGTCGGTCGACCGTAATGCGTTTATGAACGACACTTTTGTCGGTTATGTGGAAGCTGGCACTGCCGCTTGGGGTCGTCCCCGAATTTCTCGCAAGGCGGAACGTGAAGTTGCGACATGGAATACAGCAAATGGCTGTGAGTTTCAAATTGCGAATAGATATGCAGGTATCGCGCTGTATATCCATTCACCGCAGTTCACAAGGGTTCTGAACAGTATTTAATATACGCCTAACTTAGAAGTGTTAAGATGCAACAATCCGCTTGGACAATACTTGAGAATAAGTTAAAGAATGCGCTCATGCTGGCAGGCGATCGCGTGCACATCACACTGATCCCCGACATTCCAGTGAAAAATACGACACCATATCTTCAGTATGCAACCAGCGGGACATCGCTTGTCTGTGAGTTGCATCTGTCTCAGCCGTCTCAGGATATATCAGCTCGCTGCACTACTATCAATACTTCACTCGGTTGGGAACGGCAACGGGGTAGTAATATTGAAGTTTACTCGCGCCATCTCCTGCTGCCGACGTATAGTTCGGCGTATGTCTCACTCGCAGCACAATCGATCCACATCCTGCGTGACATCCTTCAGATCAGTGAACCAACTTCATTGACTTACTACGCATGGCGTGCTCCTGAAGAACTAGAAGATGGTCGTTACTACTCCGCAGAAGAGGTAGATGAACTAGACGAAGGTGAGGATCCGCTTGAGGTTGATTTGGGGATTGAGATGGCGTCGAGGCGACCAGAGTTATTATAGATTGTTACATAGCAGGAAAATAATATGCCAACGAATTCAGACAATAGCACCCAATCAGATAGTCAACGCGAGCTTGCAGCATACACACAGAAGCATGCACAGTATTTCATCGACTATATGTCGAAAGTGTTGGGGTGTGACCTCTATAGTATGCTTGATTATTCAGTAAAGAGTCTTGCAGTGGTAGATGATGTGCTTGATGTACTCTATCGAGAAGCTGCCGATACTACATCAAAGAACCATATGTTTGTTCTTGAGACAAAAGATGCGGTAGCGATGGATGCAGGTTGTTATATCCTTGAAGTGGCCAAGCAAAACTTTGGTGGACGCTACGCGTGGATTACTGAGTGGAATGAGCCGACGATTGTGACAGGAGAGCCAGAGTATAGTGTTTCTCTTGGTGCATGTAGCAAGGCTAAGGGGAGGATTGATAATGGCGATGAGGACAATATTCCCTTCTTCTTCGATGGGTATGTCGAGAGAGTTACACATCCACGGCCCGGACAGGAAATATTTATTAGTTAGAGTGTTTAAATCTCTATTCTTCTCTAATTTATATGTAGATGTATCATAAGATTCTTACTGGCGTGGCTCTCGCTGCGAGGTTTCTATCCCTCGCCCTTAATCTTTTCCACCAGTTTGGCTAGTGGCTTGGTGGATTCTTCGCGAGCGCGGGCATTGTGCTCGAGATAGTCGTCTAGCAGAACTTTACAGCAGCCAGCGATGGGGATAGAGATGAGACCGCCGATGATACCAAAGATGTAAAGGCCAATGGTGATGGCAACGAGGACGACCAGTGGTGTGAGCTCGATCTTGCGCGACTGAATAGTAGGCGAGATGAAGTTATTCTCGATCTGTTGGTAGATGATGAAAAATGCTGCAAAGATGAGACCGCCTGGTAAAGCATTAAAGCCAAGCAAAAGAGAGATCATCACCCCGGCAATCGTGGCACCAAACATAGGGATGAGTGCTAGGACAAAGGTGACGGCAATGGTGACAAGTGCAAGGTTGCCTGGAATAGCCGAGAAAAAGAGGCTGAGCACAAAGACCGCTGCACCAGCAAAGAGGGCACCAATGCCTGAGATCGTGAGCTGTCCCGTCACATAGCCTGCTACCACAGCGTGCATGCGGTGAGCGACCTTTTGGTGGCGCTCCATCGTGGCTTGGTCGCGGTAGAGCCCCCAAAAGCGCTCAGCCCAGGCTGGTCCTTCCGTCAACATCAAGAAGGTGAGGACAAGGACTAAGAATGCAGAGCCAACTGCCGAAAAGACAGAGCTAATACCAGCGAGAAGGTTGCCGCTGAGGCCACGCGTCCATGACTCGACGCTGCCGCGAGCGCTCTCGACTACTTGATTGACTTGTGCCTGAATATGATACTGCTCGGCAAAAGTACCAAAGCTGTGCCACTGCTCGCCTGCTGTATGGATCATCCCCGGCAGGGCATCGACAAACTTGCTCGTCTGCTGGACGATAGGTGGTACTACGAGCACGAGAACCACTCCAAGTAGTGCCACAATACTAATGAAAGCGAGTGCGGTGCTGAGTGTCCGACTACGGTTAGGCAGGCGCTCGACGATAGCATTGACCGGCCCATTGAGCGCCAGCGCGAGGAACCCCGCTGTGCCAATCATAATCAAGGCAGTCTGTGCCAGATAAATCGCGAGGATTGCAAATGCAAAACCAATTACTACCAGCCAAAACCGCACAAAGGTCTTCGTATCTATCTCTATCCGTACTCTCATGCCTTTTAGTATACCACGATTTGCTAATGGATTAGTGGCAAGAACATAGCGGTGGGGTAGTGCTTGACTCTGTGTTATTTTTGCTCGGGCGAGGGAGGGGTAGATGGTTCAGCTGGTGTTGTCGACGTGCTAGCCTGCGGCTGCTGTGGCTGTGGTGGCTGAGGCTGAACTGGTGGAGCAACCGGTGGTTGCGAGTAATAAGGCGGTTGTGGTGGCTGCGAGATTCTGTCGAGAATAACTCTGCCAATTTTATGCCAGACGAAGAAGATCGTTACTGGAATGAGGATAATGATCAAGACCATGGTAATAGCTGAGATAAGCATAATTAGTAATGTACCGCCAAAGAATGCTGTAATAGCTCGGCCAAGCTCTTTGTCCTCTGTCGTTGGTGACTGATGATTAGTTTGCTCGTTCTCCGAATCTGTAGCTGCTAGATGATAAGCCTGATCTAGTGGACGAACAAAGGTAGTAGAGAAAAAGTGAACTGCTGGTGTAGAGTTCTTGAGTAGCTGAAGGTTGGGGCGGCTATACATCGCAAGCAAAAGTATGATAGCGCTACCAAATAGTAAGAAAAAGCTGCTTAATAATACGAAATACTGTGAAGAAAAGATTCGCTTGACTGGTTGGTGAATATGGACCATAACTCTATCATACCATACTAGATGTGGCAGAATGAGAAGTGGGTGCGCTTACTCTACAATCACTGTCATCCGCACCATCAAACACAGCAAGACAAGTCCTGTGCCAGCCAGCACTGAGACAGCAATAGTCATGCGGTTGGGGTAGTAGTCAACAGTCTTGGGTTGCTCGGCTTGGTGCAACGAGAGGTGAGCAACTGGTGTGCTGGTGCGCTTCGATGATCTTTTGGCTGCTGCCCTAGTTTTGGTTACAGTGGTGTGTGGAGCTTTTGTCATGGCTCTAGTATACGCCGATGTGTGGTAATTTGTCCAGAACGCTTATGCTTGGTGTGCTATAATAGATCTATTATGACATACCATGCCAAAACCCCTCAGCAGACGATGGCCGACCTATCGTCTGGCGTCCGTGGTCTCGATGACGCTGCTGTGGCTGAGCGGCTGGAACACTACGGCCCTAATATTATCCGCGTTGTGCACGAACCACTGTGGCGGCGGCTCATCAAGCCATTTTGCTCGGTGTTTATGCTGGTGCTGTTTGCGGCAGCGGCGATTAGTTTCTTCCACCAGGCAGTGGTGGACGGACTGATTATTTTGGCGATTATTCTGGTAAGTGCACTGATCGATTACACGCAGCAGCTCTCTACCGAGCGCATTATTCGCTCACTACAAAAGCACGCTCCCTTGCAGGTGCGTGTCCGTCGGCATGAAGGTGAACAATCACTTGATGCGGAGCAGCTGGTGCCAGGTGATGTGATCATCGTGGAAGAGGGTGATAAGATCCCGGCTGACGCGCGGGTGCTCGAGGAGCGCTCGCTCCGGGTGGATGAATCGCAGCTGACGGGTGAGTCGCTCCCGATCGAGAAGAATAGTGCGGTTCTCCCCATGGCAACGGCGCTCTATGAGCGGCGGAATTGTTTGTATCAGGGGTCATTTGTGATTGGTGGCAGTGCGCTTGCTATTGTGACGGCGACCGGAAATGCGACTGAGTATGGTAAACTGGCTGCTCTCTCGAGTCACCCACGTGAGACGAGCCCAGTGGAGCGCACGATCAATAAGCTGGTAAGTCAAATTATCATCGTTGTGTTGGTGGCGTCAGTGGTAGCGCTGGGGCTGGCGCTGTGGCGTGGTATGGAACTCACTGCAGCGCTGCAGTTTGTGATTGCGCTTGCCGTTAGTGCAGTGCCGGAGGGGTTGCCAGTGGCAATCTCGGTGATTTTGGCTATTGGTATGCAGCGGATGGCGCGGCGCAAGGCACTAGTGCGGACGATGGCGGCAATTGAGACAATTGGCGTCGTGACGACAATCGCTACAGACAAGACGGGTACCCTTACGCGCAACAAACTCACTGTCCAGGCCGTCTGGGCACCGGGCAACCGTACTGAGCCACTACTCCAGACACTGGCTGGCAGCACCTTGCCCAATAGCCGAAGCAAGATGTATGATCCGCTTGATCGAGCCTTTGCCGCTTATTGCAACGAGCAGCGCGTCTCGCGGCCGCAGCGCCGAGCAGGTTTGACGCTCTTTCCTTTTGAACATAAGCTGGCGATGAGTGGCACACTCCAGGCAGTTGGCACTGGGCAATATCGCCTGTGTGTAAAGGGTGCGCCAGAGGCGATCATTCGTCATGCGCGGCTTTCTAGTGCAGATAAGCGCGCGACGCTCCAGGCTTTGCAGCAGCTCACGGGACAGGGGTATAGAGTAATTGCCTTGGCGTATACGGCGCTTCGCACGTCGATTGATTCGCTGGAGCAGCTGCCAGCGCGCCAGGGGTTGCAGTTTGTGGGGTTAGTTGGTGTTGCAGATAGTGTGCGGCCAGAGGCTCGGCCGTCGATTGCTCGGGCACACCAAGCAGGTATCACAGTGCGGATGATTACTGGCGATCATTTTGAGACGGCGTATCAGATTGGGCGGCAACTCGGCCTCGTGCAGGGACACGATGAGGTGTATGATTGCCGACGGCTTGGCCAATTGAGCGACGACGAGCTCGCTACAGTGGTGGCCCGAGCACACGTCTTCTCACGGGTCATACCAGAGCACAAGCATCGTATCCTCACAGCGCTCAATGCAACAGACATCACTGCCATGACGGGCGATGGTGTCAATGATATCCCCGCACTGACCAATGCCAATGTCGGTATCGCGATGGGCTCGGGGGCGCAGATAGCGCGCGATGCTGGTGATATTATCCTGCTTGATAACAACTTCCGCTCCATTATTAGTGCTGTGCATGAGGGACGGACGATCTACGCTAATATCAAGCGTATGGTGGTGTATTTGCTTGCGACGAACCTTGGCGAGGTGCTGGTGTCGATTGGCTCACTCCTGGTGGGTTTGCCTATCCCACTCTTGCCAGTGCAGATCTTGTGGGTCAATTTGGTGACGGATACAACGATGGTTATTCCATTGGGTGTTGAGCCAGGCTCACCCCAAGCAATGCGTCGACCACCGTACCATCCCAAAGCACCACTGCTCAGTCGCTTTATGCTGAGTCGGGTTGGGCTCATCGCGGTGGTGATGGCGGTTATTACATTGGGGCTCTACGGTATGTATTATCACTCGCATGGCGAAGGATATGCGCGCACTATTGCCTTTTGTGCGCTGGTGGTAATGCAGTGGGCGAGCGCTCTCGCTGCCCGTAGTGATTACGAACCTGTTTGGCGGCGCGTTCGGCGGTGGAGCACAGCATTTTATGGTGGCTTGGCAGTATCGATTGCGCTCCAACTGGTTGCGCTGTTTGGGCCGCTTGAGCAGTGGCTCCATGTGGCACCTATCTCGTGGAGCGATGGTGTCTTTGTCTGGATCGTGGCATTCTTCGTCCCACTTGCGATTATCGAAGGGCACAAGTGGCTTGGGCGCACCTATTTTGGCAAAGGGCACGCTGTGGTACGTCCGCGTCGACGGCGGTGATTTTAGAAAATTGTATTTGAAAACGGGTTTGGTTTACCATTTTTACTCTTCTACAATTCAACAATATCCTATTTTGGGATTATACCATATTGGGATATATGATTATAGTAATGAGCACGTCTGTTTATAACGATGATTATAAGAAACTCATTGAGCGGCTTAAGCAAGCTCGACTTGATGCCGGCCTTTCACAACAGGTGGTTGCTGACGAGCTAAACAAGCCTCAATCCTACGTATCCAAAGTTGAGTCTGGCGACCGCAGGTTGGATATCATCGAAGTGAAAGAGTTTGCAAAATTATACAAGAAGAAATTGGAAGATCTGATTGCATAGTTATGACACAGAAATACAATATTCAAGCAGCATACGAGTTCTATAGGAAGTTTATCTACAACAAAGAACACCAAGCATTGCTTACAGAGAATAATTTTCATATTGCGGGCAGTCAGTGTTCACCCGATTAATTGGGAGCTTTTTAGCGCCGTTCTCACTGGAGACAAAGGCAAAGATGGTTATGGCTCCGATCTAAATAATTATGAAGTGAAATCATCGGTAGGTAGGAATAGTTTTGAATATCAATATCATTTGTATGGCGGTCGAGCCAAGCTTGCTGATGATATGAAAGTGAGCCATATCTTCATATCTTATAGTCCCGATTATAGGGATATAGAGGTGAGACTCGTCGAAGGAGACAAATTGAAAGATTTGTTTGAAAGCTGGGAAGACGGTCTGATCAAGAACTACGAAGGCCCGAACAGGCGTCAACGTTACAGAAAAAGCATTTCTTTTGGGCGTGTAGAACGATCAGGCAGGTTGATTCTGAAGACTAAGGACGGGCGGCTCGTTTAGTTCAGCCGTAGTCTCGGGTACCTCAACGATGGAGTTGAGATAGTTATCTCCAATCCACTGTAAAACAGATACGCAAACGGCATCACCGAATCCAAACAGGGTTTGATTGAGTGAAAAATCGGGATGTATATTGTAGTTATCTGCTCCCATAAGTAGGGCAGCTTCTTTGCCGTTGATAAGGCGAGCATCAATTTTGTCTTTACCAGCCCTGACAAGTATCTGTCGAGCGCTACCGCCTTTCGGGGTTCTTAAGCAACCAGCTATGCCGTCCGTCCTAAGTTCAACGGTCGACTGTTTCCTGCCGTCTCGAATACGCATACGCCGGAACGCTGGATAGTATGAATACTCATCTTTGTTTTTGGCAGCTTCAAGCAAATCTTCGTGATAAGAGTGCAATTGCCCCAGTAGCAGCGCTGTCCTTTGTTTTGGCCACCATTCTTCCGCCGTATCGATTACCTCATTGAGTGTCATAGTTCTTACCGGCAAGTTTGGCAAATTATGGAAATACCAATCCAAATCACTGTTCTTGTGTACATAGTCAATAATCTTTTGAGGCCTGGCGTTTGAGCTGCGCATAGTGAATTCTTGGCGGAGATCGTTTTGATCATAGCCTTCAACTAATGACTTATGAATACCAATAATAAATATGCGGACACGACTTTGAGGCACAAAATGCGCCGCATTGATCCTTAACAAATCTGCACGATAGCCAAGCTTGTTTAATGATTCGATAACCGCTCGTAGATCCTTGCCATTGTTAGACGTCAATAAACCCTCAACATTCTCAAGTAGTACAAAGTTAGGATTTTCATCGCCATATTTTTCTTTCATTTCAGAAAGAATACGGACAAAATGCCAAAAAGCCGACGACTCACCCTCGTAAATACCATGGCGCGCACCGGCAACTGAGAGATCAGTGCAAGGAAAGGACGCATGAGCCAGTTGGACGTTCGGCACATTATCACCGCGTTCCTTCGCTATATCTTTAATGACATAGTGGTTGCCATCAAAGTTTATTGCGTACTGGTTTGCTTTTTCTTGGTCATAATCTAACGCATAGACCGTGTTCCAGCCAGCGCGTTCAAGTCCTAGCGATACTAAACCAATTCCAGCAAAAAAGTCTGCAACTGTTCGTGTGTCGCTCATACTTCTCTCCTTATAACCCCAACAACTTTGCCCTGAACCTCAACATTATCTTCATAAAAAGGCTTCATAAAGCTATTAGCAGGCACCAGCTTTGTTCTACTAGCTTCTTGGTATAATTTCTTGAGTGTTACGGCATTTTTTTCTGGCAAATACACCACGGCTTTTTCGCCGTTTTCAACAGTAGATTGATCTCTCACAATTACAATGTCCCCATCAGATATACCTTCTTCGATCATGCTTGTACCGCTAACCCTCAAGGCGTAGTATCTGGCACCGTTTTTGACCATTGTTGATGGTATGTCAATACTTTCATTCGTGCGAATTGCTTCGATAGGACCTCCGGCGGCGATAGTGCCGAGTAGAGGGATATTAACAATTTTAAAAGTGCGAGAATGTGGCTGAGTCATCTCGATAGCCCGCCTCGCTCCTTTGTCGCCAGAAAGCAACCCTTTTCCCTTGAGATGCGACACGTGCTGGTGCACGGTAGGTATTGAGACGCTAAAGTGCTCTGCTATCTCGGCGAGTGATGGCGAATACTTGTTTGTTTTTTGGAATACTCCGATGAAGTTGAGTATTTCCGCTTGACGCTTAGATGGCTTTGTTGACGCCTGTTTCATACTTTCATTATAATACCTAAAGAAAACCTAAACAATACATTTTCTATAGGAATATACATAAGCCGTTTGGCCAAAGTGAGGGAGAAATAAAATGAACGAACATTTTGAGGAGATGTTACACTGTCTCAAATTGACCAAAAAACAGAAAAAAGACACCTAAGATAAAGTACACAAGGGTAGCCAGGTATTTGCATAATTAGTTTTACGATACAAAATACACCGGCAGTACGAAATCGCTGATTGGCTCATACGGTAAAAAGACAAACGTCAGTCCGCCTACAGACGTAGATCTGTTATTCAAGATTCCTGCGGAAGTCTTTGACCAATACTATAATCACTCTGGCAATGGTCCGCTAGCCCTTTTATAAGACATCGGAATAAAGCTTGGCAAAAAGTATACTACGGCTAAAAAATCTCCGCATGGAGTAAAGCCGTACTAGTAAAGTTCTCTGACGACAAGCATAATGGAGAACTTCTGGCAGTTTTCGATGTTGGTGATGTATTCATGATACCTAATAGCGAAGACGGCGGAAACTGGGAATCGTTTGACGCACACGCTGATCTATATGCAGTGAATGGTACAAACGATGCCTCAGACAAGATATGGGTGACGATTGTCTACACGTACTTTGACCGGTTCGTAGCCACGTCCAACAAAGATGTTTCACAGATCCAGATAGCACTAAGTAGATCAGCGAAGGCGATTGAGTATGAGGAGAATGAGAAGTTCGTAGATGCCTGTAACGAGTGGCGCAAGGTATTTGGTGACAGAACAAGTTCAGCCTACGACAAGAATTTAACGACAATGCGCCAGCCTGACCTTCGGTGCAAGCTGGCGCATTGTCACAAAAAATGCGGAAAATTCCTTTTGGCTGGGGTGGAGGGATTCGAACCCCCGCATGACGGGACCAGAACCCGTTGCCTTACCACTTGGCGACACCCCATCGCTACAGAATACTGTAGCACAGGCAGGGGTGGTTTTCAAGCTGTTTGCGTCGAAACTACGTGGCTTATAGTATTGCCACTCACCCTCTTGCTTGTCGTTCATTCGAAGAATGGTAGCTTGTCGCCAAGCAAATAAGTTCGCTAGCTTTGCACACGAAATGAATAACTCAATAGAGATATTTATTCTCTCATTGCGCTAGTGGGGAGTGAATAGAGAGTGTAACCTTAGCAGGCGTTATCAACCAAGATGGCAGGTGTGTAATCTAGGAGTGTTAAAATTCATCCTTCACTTCGTGTGCAACATATAGTGCTGCCAGTGCAAATAACAGCGACATGAGCGACACCAGCACGGCCAGTGGCATCATAAATATATTGAGGATGAAGCCAATCACCGCAAAGAGACCAATCACTAGCGCACTACACACCGCAAGCACCCAACCCTGTTTGCGCCGTTCGCGCAAGGGGAGGACCGCAAGGCTAGCAATGATTCCTTGAGTAATAACGCACAACAATGCCACGACAAGATAAACTCGCCGCGTAGTCAGCGACGAAGATACTTGTGGCGCAACCATCATCAGCCAAGTACTCACCTTTGATGTAAAAGCCTGATATAGTTGGACAAGCAAGGATATTCCGTATCCAGCATTAACAACCGCAACCAGCAGCATCATAATCCAGAGGTTATCACGAAACCACTGCTTCATGGCGGCGCTCATGCGGGGGAGGGGTTGGCAAAGTTTGGTGAGAGTAGTCGTCAGTACATCAATCATAGTGCTAGTATATCATCTTGGGATAAGTCGTCAATTTTGCCGTCCCAACTCACCACCCCTCCAACATAAAAAGCAGGCCCCGTATACTGTAAGATGTACTACCGAGTTACAGAAAGGAGACCTGCTATGGCCTATTTACCAATCCTAACCTACCAAAAGCGAGAGCTAGTGCTAAAACGTTCTGAAATGTTCATTTGGTAGCTATCTTTGTTATTGTCTCAGGAATGCTCCTATAGTGGAACGTCAAGGCAGATGTTATCCATGCGACCAGAGATGATTGTGTCGATAATATCGCAAAAGCAAAGCACCATTCCATCACGATTCTCCCCAGAAGTGGCTGCAAATATGATAAAATATCTCCATGAAAGCAGAGCGGCTGCAAACAATGACATTTAAAATCACCGGTGGGAGCACAGTATGTCTCAACAGCCGGATTGTTGTGCAGCAAGCGCTGCGTGAGATTGCCTGGCGAGCGGGGCTCTCGGCGGTGCGCTCGGTGAGCCACGACTATGTACCGTATGGCATTGGTGTGGCGCTTCTCTTGCCCGAAGCGCATATCGCAGCGCGTACTTGGCCCGAGACCGGTCTGGCGTACGTGACGATGACAACCTGCCAACCAGTTGAAAATGAGATGATCTCTAGCCTTGAACGCGTCCTAGGCGCTGCCTTTGTCGCCGAGCAGGTCGAGACGGGCGTGGTGAATTTATAGCAGCAGGGTAGGGCAGAGTACTCTCTAATGGGCTAATGTTCGTCGTCTTAGCAAATCTATTGAACAAATTGCGTACATACCTTGTCAAAACACATGTCCCATGCTATAATCAAAGCGCGTCATTATGGCATTTTTTACGACGTTTTTCACGATTATTCTGCAGTGGTATGTGTGGGTGCCAGTGGTGATCCTCCTCGGTTATTTGACGTGGCGCAACAATCGGCAAGTTGATGTGCTGCGCGAGGTCGAGAGCGAACTGCTTATTCTCGAGATCCCCCGTGCCAATGACAAGTCTGAGCTAGCAGCTGAGCAAATGTTTGCCAGCCTCCATGGCATCTTGCGCGATGCGCGCGAGCTCAAGATTAATGATGGCTACCAAGAACATCTCAGCTTTGAGATTGCGTCAGTCGGTGGACAGATTCAGTTTTATGTCTGGACGCCGCGCGCACTACGCAACTTCGTTGAGAGTCAGATTTATTCGCAGTATCCCACGGTGCAAATTCGCACCGCCACAGCCGACTATACAGCGCACGAGCAGCAGCACAATGTCGTTTATACAGCAGAGGTTGTGCTGGCAGAGAGTGAGTTTTTGCCGATCAAGACTTTTCAGAGCTTTGAGGTTGATCCGCTGGCGGGCATTACAGGTACATTAGCTAAGTTGGAGGATACGGATGATGAGATTTGGATTCAGATTTTAGTACGCCCTGTGGCAGATGACTGGCACAAAGCATCCGATGCGTGGGTCAAGCGCGTGCGCGGCGGTGGGTTCTTTGGCGAAGCATTTCACCCAAAGGCGCGGTGGTTTAGCCAGTTCCTCATGGCGCTGTGGCAACCACCCGAAGGCAACATGACGACAGTAACGGAGCTCTCCGATCGCGACAAAACCCGCATCGCCGAGGCCGAAAAAAAGGCTGCTAAGTTGGGTTACCAGGTCAAGATTCGCGTTGCATATCTTGGCGATAGCACCACTGATGCGCGGCTGCGCATGCAGGCAATCATTGGCACCTTCAAACAGTATAACAGCACCAACCTCAATGGTTTTACCATGAGTCACGATAGCTTCCGCAAGGAAGACCTCAACCGCTATAAACTGCGTCTCTTTGCTGACCGCGGCTTTTTGCTTAATATTGAGGAGATGGCGAGTGTCTTTCACCTGCCGCACACCAATGTTGAGACGCCCAATATCGTTTGGGCAAGCAACAAAACCGCCGAACCACCCAACCGTCTGCCTGTCCTCACTGGTCATGCAGCTGACGACGAGAAGATCTCGGCCTTTGGTCTGACCAACTTTCGGGGGATCAATCACCAGTTTGGCATGCTGCGGAGCGATCGCTCGCGCCACGTCTATATCATCGGCCAGACAGGAGCGGGGAAGAGTGGCCTGCTAGAGCTCTTTGCCTTGAGTGATATTTATCATAATCAAGGCTATGCCATTATTGACCCGCATGGCGATTTTGCCATCGAGAATATGAAGTTCATCCCCGAGGCACGGCTAGATGATGTCGTGTACTTTAACCCTGCAGACGTCGAGCACCCGATTGGCTTTAACCCACTGGAGGTTACCAACCCAGCGCAGAAATCGACGATCTCATCAGAGGTGATTGGTGTGCTCAAGCGGATGTTTGGTGACAGTTGGGGGCCGCGGCTGGAATATATTTTGCGCTATACTATTTTGGCACTACTCGATCGGCCTGAGCCTACCATGCTCGACATTACCCGTATGCTGACGGACAAAAAATTCCGCAAAGAGACGATCGGCTATTGCAACGATGTGGTGGTGCGGCAGTTCTGGAATGTGGAATTTGCCAGTTGGTCGGAGAAGTTCCAGACGGAGGCCATCGCGCCAGTACTCAACAAGGTGGGGGCTTTTACAGCGAATCCCATTATCCGCAATATTATTGGTCAGACGCACTCGTCATTTAATATTCGCCAGATTATGGACGAGGGCAAGATCTTGGTAGTGAATTTGTCGAAGGGGTTGATTGGCGAGGATAATGCGGGAATTCTTGGTTCATTTTTGGTGACGAAGATCCAGCTGGCGGCGATGAGTCGGAGCGATATCCTCGATATCCATGACCGGCGACCATTTTATCTCTATGTCGATGAGTTCCAAAACTTCGCAACTGATAGCTTTGCCACTATCCTGAGTGAGGCACGCAAGTATGGGCTCAACCTCACTGTGGCTAATCAATATATCTCGCAGATGGAGCCAACGGTGCGCGATGCGGTCTTTGGCAACGTCGGGACAATGATTAGCTTCCGCGTCTCGCCAGACGACAGCCCGATTCTTGCCAAACAATTTGAACCGCAGTTTGAGGAGAACGACCTCACACAGATGCATAATCGCAACTTCATCATCAACATGGTGATCAATGGCGAGAAGGCACCAGCCTTTAGTGCGACTACACTTAATTTGCCTGAGGCCAAGCGGAGCCATTTGTCGCGTATTATTGAGCATAGCCGCGAACTGTATAGTCAGTCGCGCCAAACAGTAGAGGATACCATCAATGAGCGGATCCACCCGGGCAGTACCGGGGTGAGTGTAACGTTGGCAGGTCAAACGGGGACTTCAGCGGCATCGTCAGCCACCACTACGGGTGAAGGTACAGCCAAGCGCCGTCGACGTCGCCGACGCAAGCCAGCTGGTGGCGAAGCACGCGATGAGCAGGCGACTACTGGGCAATCAAGTGCTCAATCTAGTAAGCAGGTGAAGAAGCCTGTTGCCCCCAGTAAAGCTGCCAAGCCAGCCACTCCTTCTCCAGGCAAAAAACCAGCGAGCACCACGCCTAAGTCAGCTGCGCCACGCGATCCATCACTTCTCTCCATTCAGCATGCCAAGCCACGCACCACAATCCCGGCGCAGCTCTTACACCACCAGCCGCATACTGTGCAGCCTCAGTCAGATGGCCCGGTGCCGCTAGCCAAGCAGCCTGATAGTGCAACCTCAGCGCACACGCACGATGAGCTTGATGACCCAACCTTCTTTGCTTTGCGTTAGATATGTAACGCTAATTTCTCTTAGGTTACTATTGTGTTACCTTACCCTAGAGGAGTGTGAGGAGTATAGCGAATTTTCCTCTCAACACGAAGGTATAATATGATCAGACTTAAGAAAACCCTCGAGTGGGTAGCATAGCGAGGTAGGCCTTAGGCAGCCGGCGGAAACACCACAGAGGTAATCACGCGAAAAAGCCTCCTTATCCTGTGCATAACTCTGTTACCTCGCCTCACTAACCAATGTGGGTTATGCTATAATGGAGAGGATAAACGGAAATACGGGACATGACGGCAGTAATTTGTGTAACAAATCAAAAAGGTGGTGTTGGCAAAACGACAACAGCGATTAATGTTGCCTACTATTTGGCAAAGGCCGGTAAGAAAACCCTCGTCGTCGATTTTGACCCGCAGGGTAATGCCACTAGTGGCCTTGGCATTGATAAGCAGCTGCTTGATGCTACCATGACAGAGGTCGTCAAGAGCGAGAAGAAGCTTGCTGATATCATCCAGCCTACCGAGCATAAAAATCTTTTCATCGCACCCGCCCTGCCGCAGCTGGCTAATGCCGAAGTAGAACTGGCCAAGGCGCAGCACCGTTTTAGCCGTCTCAAAGGGGCGATCGATGAACTAACTGGCTATGACTATATCATTATCGACAGCCCACCAAGCCTCAGTCTCCTCACTGTCAATGGGCTCATTGCAGCACGCTATGTGCTATTGCCAGTCCAGGCGGAATTCTATGCGTTGGAAGGGCTCGGGCAGCTGCTCGAGACAATGAAGCTGGTGCGCAAAAATATGAATCCAACACTTGATCTTATTGGAGTGCTACCCACCATGGTAGATGGTCGCACATCGCTCTCGAGCCAGGTCTTGGCTGAGATTGCGAAGCATTTTCCAGCGAAGGTGTTTGCGGAGTCTATCCCGCGCAATGTCCGCCTGGCTGAGGCTCCAAGTCATGGTGCGCCGATTGGGGCATATGATCGCTTTAGTCGGGGTGCACGGGCATACAAAGCCGTGACGAAAGAAATAATCGAACGAACGGGGGTATAAATGGCAAAACGAGGTTTAGGGCGGGGGTTTGATTCGCTGATTCCAGCGGAGCTACTGGACGAATCATTCGACCCAACCGCCGACCAAGATGACCGGATTAGTGACCTGCGTCAGATCAAGCTTGCAGAAATTATGCCTGACCCTACTCAGCCGCGTCGGGTGTTTGACGAAACGCTGCTTGATGAGCTCGCTGAGTCTATCCGTGTTCATGGTGTGCTGCAGCCTATCGTTGTTACCCCTGATAACAAAGGTAAATATGTCATTGTGGCTGGTGAGCGGCGCTACCGAGCCGCTACCAAGGCGGGGCTGGAGAAGATTCCAGCGCTGGTGCGCACGTTGTCTGATCAGCACAAGCTCGAGCTCTCGCTTATCGAAAATATCCAACGCCAAAACCTCAACGCCATCGAAACCGCCACGGCGTATCTCAAGCTGCGCGATCAATTCAACCTCACACTCGAACAAATCGGTCAGCGCGTTGGCGGTAAGTCACCCAGTGCAGTGAGTAATACACTACGCCTCTTGCGCTTGCCTGAGGTAGTGCGCCAAGCAGTAGTCGATGGCAAGCTGAGCGAGGGGCAAGTCCGGCCGCTGATTAGCTTGGATGAAGCGCAGATTGCAGATATTTTACCCAAGATTATTCAGGAAGAGTGGAGCGCGCGGCGGATCGAGCAGTACCTGGCCATTCTTAAGCGTACCGAGGAAAGTGATTCTGCTCAAAAGACTGCCAAGGCGCAGCGCCCAGCACCGCCACCGCAGTATACGGCTGCTAGCCAGCGCTTTGAGCAGCAGCTGAGTGCACCAGTCCAGATCCGCGGCAACCGCCGCGGGGCAGGGCAGATCGTTATCCGCTTCACTAGCGACGATGACTTCGAGCGGATCATTGGCTTGCTAGAGCATACACAGGACGAGAAGTAGCAAGATAAAATGTAGCATATAATAAACCTTCTTAAAGTAGAAGGTTTATTTATTTTTGGTAAAGACCTGATGAATATACCTCTACAACATTCAGATTCTGAATGGAGAAGTCACTAGAGCGATATCAGATGCTATATCTGAAATCCTTGAACTTTCGTCAGCGGCCAGAGACGCAGGCTGACGGGACCAATCACATCATAGAGTGGCACGGTGCCGAGGCCATTGCGTGAGTCGAGCGAGTAGCTACCTTGACGGTGATCACCCGCCACAAAAATCGATCCTTCGGGCACCGTCACCTCTGTATCGCCATTGGTGGGAGAGCCAGGACCATCCCAGCTGTCGTCGGGGTGAAAGCCTTGCGGATGCTCTTTGTTATAGACGGTCAGCGTCCCATCCTTAACTGTGACGCGCTCGCCCGCAAAGGCAATAACGCGCTTAACGAGGTTCATATCCTCGCTACCTGGACTGTAGAGCGGGTTCTTGAAGACGATAATTTGCCCCCGCTTGGGCGTATATGAGTTATTTTGCAAATGTGCCATCGTGACGGGTAGGCGATTGACAATCAGCCGGTCGCCAGTGTAGAGCGTCTGCTCCATGCTCGGGCCAGTCACGCTAAAGCTACGAAATACAAAGGTATTGATAAGGAGTGTGCCAACAATGACGCACACCACAAAAATTACAAAGCCACCGATATCCTTGAGCCTAGGGTGGCGGGTCAAAAAACTTGCTTCCATCATGAAGTATTATATCACTAAATGCGGGCGGAGGGGAGGAATAATTGCAATGTATGCGCTCCGCCACCGACCTAGCGGAGCGCATACTGTGAAGCTCAACGCGAGGTTGATGACGGAGCGGGGTTTCCGCCCGTTAGGAGCAGATTGTACTGCTCAGGAGAAAGAGTTATGGTAGCGCGAGCATGGCCATCTGTAAAGGCTCCCTGAATGACTTCAGGTAGACTTACATTATCTGTAGTGCTGATAGAAGACCTCTCGAGCGTCCGGTGGCAATACCACCAGCCGAAGCTAACACGCGCATGACACGAGCCATAGTCCTCTCTGACGACGTAATTGTGGCCCGCATTAATATCCGAGTCGATATGGATGCTAACAGAAGACTTTGCTTCGTTTGATTGAACAAACGTTATCTTAGATGTTGGAATTTCTAAGATGTAGCTATTGCCTTGCGACGCAAAGCCAACAGAAATAGCGGTAGCTGGCGCCCAGGAACCACTGCCATGAACGAAAAAGAAGTTCCCGTTCACCGTCACACTTCCAGATGTACCAGCAAAGCGCTGGCCTAGCTTAAGCGGATATTGAGTATCCGGCTTGAGCCCGTAGTGGGAGGTGACCTGTGCAATAGTAGCAGATGTGCGCGTCGTCTTGTTACTAGACGACACTGGATAGAGCATTGCATTTGCTATGCCGTAGAGGACAAGCATAGTAGCGACTACCTTTGTAAAAAATCCTACTGTGGTGGATTGATTACTTTCCTTGTCATCTTGTTCTAACACAAGGCCTGTAGCCATAAAGAACCCAACAATAGTTGCAACAATCGCTGCAAACGCTGAGAATAGCCAGATAATCATGATGATCAGCTACTTTCTTTTTCTCTAAATAACTCTGGGTGGAAACGTACCATCTCCTGCGGGTCGGCGCAAAAGATTAATATATATATCAATATATGGAGGTGGAGTCAAGCAGACAGCTATAGAAATTTTATAAATAGAGCAGCTACTTAGAATGAGTAGCTGCTCTCTCGGGCTATGCTATTTGCTGCTATCGATCTACTACGATTTTAAAGTAGTCGTGATTAAATGCACCCTCCTCATCTTCTTCTACAATGGCAACTAAATTCTCGAGTGTTTTAATCTCTGTTTCTGTCAAGCGTTTGTTTTGCTTAGATAAGTTAGAGGCGACGCAGAGACAAATGTATTCTAACGAAATAGCCCACTCGCCGACCCTTGCGTATTCCCTTGCTTTTTCGGCTTGTGATTGAGACAAGTAAGGAGATTCGTCAATATAACTGTAAAGTGCTATCGTTTGTTTAACTTGTTCGCTCATGGACATAATTATAACATAAATCGTTAGTCTGTAGTGCATCGGTTACCTCCTCGGGTTATAAAGATAAGTGTAATTATTTCAGTAACATTCCAGCGGCTCTTATGGGGTATGTTGCGATATAAAAATTATGAAAATATTGTTGAGGCTCGTGTTGTATCGTGATGTCCGTATGCAAAATAGTGCTGCATTGTGCAAATATGTGCTTATACTCCATACGACCACAGTCTCTCGCGGCATTTTTGGCTTGCAAAGTGCAAGTTTGGGTGCGGTTTCGTATTTATTTTTTGGGGCAGATCCAGTATAGTAGAGAGAGTTTATGGCGGGTCGCAATTCGATAGATGGTTTTCGGTCACAAGATGGCGGGGCGGTGGATAGACGTCCTCGCTCGCTTCGTCGTGCCGATGGCTCGATGCCGCGGATGGGTCGCTCGATGACGGGCACGGCTGGTTCTGGCCGCAGCTTGACTACAGTAGAACAGCCGAGGAATTATGCACCGCGCCGCAGTGCGTCTATCAGTACCAATAACCCCAGTAGTAGCCTGACCGACTTCGATATTAATCCAAGTGACAATATATTTGCTGACCTAGAGCAGGGCAGCGGCAAGCGTGGCCGCAGGGGCCGTAAGAAGCCGCAATCAACGCGGCGCAAATGGATCAAGCGTGTCATTATTGCCCTCGTTATTATTGGTGTGGGCTTCGGCGGTATGCTGCTGTGGCGGGCCTTTATGGCGAGCTCACATATCTTTAAGGGTGATATCTTTGGCTTGATTCAACAAAAGGAGCTCAAGGCAGATAGCAATGGTCGGAGCAATATTCTCTTGCTTGGTACGTCGGAGGATGACCCAGGCCATGAGGGGTCGTACCTGACCGACTCCATCATGATCTTGAGTATTAGCCAGAGCAAGAAGGATGCCTATATGATTAGCATCCCGCGCGACCTCTACGTCAAGTATCACCGGTCGTGTAACTCTGGCAATGCAGGTAAGATTAATGAGTATTTCAACTGCGTTAATAGCGACTGGTCGAGCACTGAGGCAGAGGATGAGCGCCAAGCTGCTTCGCGCAAGTTCTTTGGTAATATCGTGGGGCTGGATTTGCAGTACAGTGTGCATGTGAACTACACCGTATTGCGCGACCTGGTCTCGGCACTGGGTGGCATCAAAGTAACGATTGAGAGCCGTGATCCTCGTGGCCAGATGGATGGTAACTTCGACTGGAAGTGTAGGGGTGGAAACCCTCGCGCGAGCCATGCCACGATGGTTAAGAATTGCCCGCCGAATGGTCACTTTATCGACTACCCTAACGGACCAGTCAATCTCGATGCTGAGCATGCGCTTTATCTAGCGCAGGCACGCGGTGCCTCAGGTATATCGTATGGCTTCGAGCAGTCTAACTTCGACCGCGAAAAGAACCAACAAAAGGTGCTCGTGGCTATCAAAGAAAAGGCGACAAGTGCTGGCACCCTGACGAACTTTGGTGCGGTGACGGGGATCATTGATGCACTAGGCAAGAACCTCCGTACCAACTTTGAGACAAGTGAGATCCGTACACTTATGTCGCTGGGGCAAAATATCAAGAGTGATGCTATCAAGAGTGTGAGCTTGCTCGATACGCCCGTTGGTGACTTAGTGGTAGCACAGACAGTTAACGGTATTAGCTCGGTCGTACCCGCAGCTGGCACATACGATTATAGCCAGATCCAAGCGTACATCAACAAGACGCTCAATGCCACAGAGGTATCTAAAGAGTCGGCCCATGTCGTCGTCCTCAATGCATCAGGTGCATCAGGGGTAGCCAAGCGCGAGGCAGACAAGCTAGAGAAGCTTGGCATGGTCATTGACAGCATTGATAATGCTCCAAGCAGCGGCAGCGCAGGGAGTAACAAGATCTACCAAGTGGCTGGGAGAGCTAGTGCGCCGAACACGAAGGCCAAGCTAGAGTCGATCTATCATGCTCAGGCTACTACCGGCACACCACCAGTGACTACTGGCAGCCACACGCAGTTCGTTGTCGTGGTCGGCCAGTCCACGACGGGTACTTCGTCGGCAATTAGCAATTAGTGAGTGGTAGTTTAATAAGCCGATAAGCTTCTGTGTTCGGCGTATAGTTACAAGGCCGTGCAGAGTATTAGCTCTTAACCTTCGAATCAAAGTAGATCATTATAATAACCCTTTCCTCCGTCGAGTAAGGTAGTGAGAAGGGGGTTATTTCCATCTGTGAAGTACAAGAACGGTGATTTGCCGATTGTATAGCATCACTGCTATTGCCAAAATATGGTAGTGTTTGCACGGTTTTATGTTACCCAGCCTTAGCTTTACCTACGACGAGTTGTGCGGCTAAGCTGCGAGATACGAAAATACCTATCGTCTTATCGCCCACGATACCAATATTGTTGCGTCTTCATCCACTCAGAGTCCTGAGTGGAGAGCTTTGCGTTATTGAGTTCATTCCAGCATCGTTCAATGCTGGTACGAAAGAGTGATTCCTGAACCTGGATTGATGAGTTCTTTATGATGCGATGTGGCAACCCGCGGCCAGCAAAGCACTGAGCAGTTGCATCGAATAGCTTGCGATCGGTCACTTGCCGTACATTCAGTACCTCTTTGTACGAACCTGATGGGAAGTGCAGTGGTATCTCGCTGCTAATGTAGCCAGTCAAAGCAAAGGCAGTCACCGGTACAGTAATAAGAAGGAGAGGTGCGAGGATGGCGGCAGCCACCCAGTGTTGCTTGGTGTTGCGAAAATGGAGTTTGCTTGTCATGTACAATAAGTATAGAACTTATAGTATGGTTGAGTCAAACAAAGCAAATACTGCCTGAATCTTATAATTCTTCTTCCTCAGTATTTGTTTCACCTTCCTTCTGATAAATTGCAACAAGAGCTAGCGCTCCTCGGGCATCAACTCTCTTACACTTATCTAAAAAAGCACATTTATTACAATCAATTTCACGCTCCACCGGAGGAAATGCGAGAGAAGCGGCGTGCGATCTTATGGTGAGACTCTGCAAACTTAGACGTAGCAAGACAAACTACTGAACTAACACAGTCAGTACAGTAGAGAGTAGAATGTTCTCGCCCTAGGCTCCTATTTTTTCGTCCAAAATGGTATAATAAAAGGCAATGGATTTTTTGCATGGTACACATCGTCAGTCTCGAGTCAGTGAGGTCGTTTATGTGGCGCTCAATCTTGGGCTTGCGACGCTGCTGTTTTTGATCGTCCTAGAGGTGCAGTCGCCTTGGCTTGCGTTGGCACTGGTGATTGCGAGTAAATGGCGCGCGCTCGCAGTGCGGCCACGCTTTTGGCTTGCCAATATTGTGGCAAATATGATCGACCTCACGGTAGGTATTAGTGTTGTGATGTTGATGTATGCTGCTAGTGGAGTGATCTGGCTACAGGTTGTCTTGGCAGTGCTGCATGCGTTGTGGCTCGTAGTGCTCAAGCCACGATCGGATCGCCGTTCGGTGGCTATTCAGGCGGGTGTTGGTGTCTTTGTTGGGGCGACTGCTCTTGCTATGAGTTCCTATCGGTGGGATGCCGCTCTAGTTGTGCTACCGCTGTGGGTGCTGGGGTACTGTGCTGCGCGGCATATTCTCGGTAGCTATGAGGAACCACTCACGCGTACCTACGCGCTGATTACCGCAACGATCTTTGCAGAGCTTGGCTGGGTGAGCTATCACTGGATGTTTGCCTATACCATCTCTGGTCTGGGGGCGATCAAGCTTGCACAGTTGCCGCTCTTTTTGGTGCTCTTTGGCTTTGTGTGTGAGCGTGCCTATAATAGCTACTATCAGCATGGTGTGGTGCGCGGAGTAGATATTGTCTTGCCATCGACACTGGCGGTTGGGCTTGTGCTGACGCTTTTGCTGTTGTTTAACAGCCTAAGCGCCACTGGCCTTGCGTAGCCGAGGCAAGTGAGAAAAAGGGTAAGGGGAAAAGAGGTTATGAATCAACAACCGCAGATGACAGCGCAAGACCAGCGAGCGGCGCGTGCCATGCGTCAATCAAAAATCATGTCTATTATTGCAGCGGGTGCGCTTGCCCTCGTTTTCGTTGTGGCGATGGCGATGTGGGTTTATTTGCGAACAATTGACCGCAATGCGACCATCACTGAGCGCGATCAGGTTAGCACCGATGGTAACCTCGCTCCCACCGCCGATGAATCTGCAGTAGCTAATGTAGCCGACAAAGCATCAAAGAGCGTCGTGTCTATCATCACCAATATCGAAGAATCATCATCGCTCCGCACGACCACTCGCCAATCAGCTGCAGCGGGCACTGGCATTATTGTCAGCAAAGATGGTTACATCGTCACAAACAAACATGTTGTGTCTAAGGCGAGCTCCATCCGTGTCATTGCTTCGGACGGCACGCGGTATGATGACGTTCGAGTGGTGGGTGAGGACCCACTCAATGACATTGCCTACCTCAAGCTTGAGGTGGGCAATACGGTGCTCACGCCACTGTCGCTCGGTGATTCAGCAACGGTGCGAGTAGGGCAGTCGGTTGTGGCAATCGGCAACGCACTGGGCCGCTACCAAAACACTGTCACCAGCGGTATCATCTCTGGTAAAGGGCGACCTGTGACGGCCTCTACATCGGGCAATAGCACCCAGCGAACGGAAAGCCTAACTGATCTTATCCAAACCGATGCTGCCGTAAATTCTGGTAATTCTGGTGGGCCATTGCTTAACCGCTCGGGGCAGGTGATTGGCATCAATGTAGCAGTGGCAACAAACGCTCAGGGCATTAGCTTTGCTATTCCTGTCAATGCGATGAAGGGGACGCTCAAGTCGGTCCTGGCGGGTAAGGGAGTACGTCGGGCCTACCTTGGGGCGCGCTATGTGATGCTCACGCCAGATATTGCTAAGCAGGTTGGTACTTCAGCGAAGGAAGGCGCGTATGTGATGACAAGTGGCGACAAAAGCGCGATTGTAGCAGGTAGCCCAGCCGACAAAGCCGGCCTCCGTGAGAAGGATGTAATTACCAAGATCAATAGCCTCGTCGTGGGTAAGCAAGGCGACGTCTCGAGCCTGATTGGCGAATACCAGCCTGGCGATGTCGTAGCCCTCACCATCCTCCGTGATGGTAAAGAGCGCGTCATGCGCGTGACACTGAGCGAGTATCAGGGTGGAGAGAGTGGGGAATAAAACTTGGGATACCGAGCATTTGCTCTACTAATTACCTAGATAACTTGATTTCCCTAAATCCTTTGTCGACCAAACGCTAACTAGACTGTAGGTGTCCGAGATCTAAAGTCTTTAATCAGCGTCTGCCATTCTCCCCATTCAGGCACGTCCATATACAGGTCAGATACGTCCATGCCGCTGAATTCATGGCGGATGCGTTTTGTTGGGTTGTTTCCGTCGATGAACATAAACTCGCCACTACCATCTTGATGGTTCGTAATCATGATTTCCATTGGCTTTTGTGGAAGCCATTGGCCGTTACCGAGAGTGTCGCCATAATCATAGAATTGCATTAGTGCACAGAATAGACGACCGTTGCCCACATTATTCCACCAAAGTGTTTCTAGGGGCATATCAAGAAATAGGAAGCGGCGTACTGTGAAAGAGGGGTTCTCTCCTGAATCAACGTTGATGTAGTATGGCGCGTACTTTACGCCTGCTTTTTCTTCGTCTGGTGCGACAATAGCGATATCTTTGAGCGGCATTGTGTAGAACTTTTTGGCTTCGTCTTCACTGAGCCAATATGGCTCATAGTTCTCCGTCTCAAATAGCTTCGATATTGGCATTGCGTCCTGGAGCTTGACATTGAAGTTTTCGCAGAATTTCCATTTCATTTTGGTTGAGGTTGAGTTTGTCATTGATGATCCTTACGTTTTGAATTATATCAGCTTTATTGTTCTATATCGCTATTATATCATTACAACCTAGTTAAGGCGTTGCTGAATTTTCCACAACAATTTATGGTATAACCTCTGTTCTATAAATGTATGATCGCCATATGTTGCAAGATATGCTTGGAGCTCAGCAAAATCTATGCTATAGTCGAACATAGGTGGGACAAACAATATGAGAACATAACGCACAGGGGGCATTGTGGAAACAATCAATTTCTACCAACTAATACGATATTATGCACGAAAGTGGCCGGTGATGATTGTTGCCATTCTCGTTGGTATTGGGTTGGGTGCAGCCTATGTGCTATCCATCCAGCAGCCGCAGTATAAAAGCTCGGCGACATTGCTGCTAACAGGGGTAGAGCAGGGTCAAAACACCATTACACTTACCAACTACACCACGCTCTTTACCTCGCGGCGGGTGCTCGATCCGGTAATCGACCGTGCCCAGTACAAGGGGAGCTATGAGACACTGCTAGCCAACACGACTGCCAAGCACGTAAAGAACACCGATATCATCACTGTCTCGATGAATGCTGGCGAGCCCAAGATGAGCGAAACCTTACTCAAACAGGCAATTACCGAGTTTGAAAAGCAAACGAAAGCATTGTATGGCAAAACCAAAATTAGTATCAAAACTGTCGATACTGTCAATACACCAAGTGCACCAGCAAGCATAGGACTGTGGCAGGCAATGGCACTTGGTGGCGGTGGCGCACTGTTGCTTGCCATCGTAGGATTGTTCTTTGCCTACGACTATGCGCAGTCGCAGCGCGTGGCCGAAGCAGCTGCCGCAGTTACATCCGCGGCGACCAAGGCTAAGCGCTAGTCGCGCTACTTAATAAAACTTATTTTGCTGAAGCATACAGCCGCATGGGTACGCGGCATGATAACAACACAGGGTAACAAGGGGGTATACCATGTATCGGGAATACGGAAAACGCATCGAAGATGTGAGCATTGCGCTGGCTGCGCTGGTGATTCTAGGACTGCCAATGCTGCTGGTTGCGGCGGCAATCCGTCTCACATCGAAAGGGCCAGCCTTATTTCGCCAGAAGCGCTTCGGCAAAGATAAGCAGCTATTTACAGTTTATAAGTTTCGCACTATGTCTACGAAAGCACCAAAGAATATGCCAACCAATAGTTTTACCAACGCAGATAGCTATATCACACCGCTCGGTGGGGTACTGCGTAAGTTATCTATCGACGAACTACCACAGCTACTCAACGTCATCAAAGGCGAGATGAGTATCGTTGGGCCGCGGCCCGTCATCAAGACAGAGAAAAAGCTTATTAGTTTGCGCCAAAAATACCGTGCTAATTCCGTTAAGCCAGGTATAACTGGCTGGGCGCAGGTAAATGGTCGCGACGACCTAGATGACCAGCGCAAAGCCGAGATGGACGGTGAGTATGTGCAGCGGCTGAGCTTTCTGACCGACGTCAAGATCATGATAAAGACGATTGGAGCAGTATTGATGATGAGTGGTCACACGGAAGGAAGCGAGCGAACAGTAACAGGAGCCGATAATGTCCTCGAATAAGAAAAAAGTCCTGTTCACCTCACACACCGCCAACTTCCAGAAGTTCAACCGTCCCTTCATGCGGATGTTGCGCGAACAGGGGTATGAGGTACATTATGCCTCAATGGGCGAGGAGCAGATTGAGGATTGTGATAAGCAGTTTGTCGTACCATTTACGCGTAGCCCTTTCACGCTCAGTAATATCCGGGCCTATCGCCAACTCAAGCAGATTATCGACCACGAACAGTACGACCTCATCCACACTCATACGCCAGTGGGGGGTGTCGTGACGCGTCTTGCGGCTCGGCAGGCTCGACAGCGCGGCACACGGGTGATCTACACTGCTCATGGCTTTCACTTCTTTACGGGTGCGCCGCTGCTCAACTGGTTGGTATACTATCCCATCGAGCGCCTGATGGCACACTACACTGATGTCCTCATCACGATCAATGCCGAGGACTACGCCCGAGCTAACCGCCACTTCGCCACCAGTGTGGTGTATGTGCCGGGGGTGGGGGTGGACCCAAAGCGATTTGATATCACAATCAATAAGGACTTACGGCGCGCAATGCGTGCTGAGCTGGGTATTAAGCCGAATGATTTTGTAATAATCTATGTTGCTGAGCTGTCAAAAAGAAAGAACCAGTCTTGGCTGCTCAGTGCGCTCAAGACAACCTTGCAGCAGGACGCATCAATGCATCTTTTGCTGGTTGGTGCAGACAGTATGCAAGGGAAGATCCACAAGCAGTCTGTTCGCTATGGTATACAGAGTCAAGTCCATTTCCTAGGGTATAGAAAGGATATACCAGAGTTACTCCAAGCATCGGATCTATATGTCTCTACATCAAAGCAAGAGGGACTGCCTGTTAATGTTCTTGAGGCGATGATGGGTCGTATGCCGATCGTTGCCCTGGAATGCAGAGGAGTTGCTGAGCTTCTCGCATTGGTAGGTACTATGCCAGCGCATGATATGCAGACATTCCGTGCTGCTGTTCAGTACCACAAAAAGCACCGCTCTCTGCAGCATCAGAAGGAAGCAATCCAATCGACACTATCACGATACACAACACCAAATATTATGAAGAATATGCGCCAACTGTATGAATACGAGGGAGATGCTGCTCAATGAATCAAGAAGAAACTATAGCGATCATTACAACCGGCCTCTTGCCAGTGCCTTCGGTGATGGGGGGTGCAGTAGAGAATCTGGTCCAAAATTTTATTGATGAGAACGAGCGGCAGGGTAGTGCTCGCCTGACCGTATATAGCATTGCAACGCCAGATGCTATAGAGAAAGCTCAAGCGTATACACATACAGACTTTGTCTTTATACAAACCCCATGGGTGGTCAGAGCAGCCGATACTATACTCTATAGTGTATTCCAGCGTCTCATCAACACAAACAAGAGTGCATCTTTGCGAGCACTCCTGCAGCGGCTGTATTTTATGAGGAGGGTGTCAAAACATATTGCCATCAAAAATCATCATAAAATACTGTTTGAGAATGCAATAATACAGACGCACATACTACGGTGGCACAAAAACCAGGAACGGTACAAAGGTAGAGTTTATGTGCATATTCATAATGAAATAACTAACTTTTATAAAACATATGAGTACCTAGCAGGTGCAACAATTATTGTCGTCAGTAACTTCATTAAAGACAGTCTGATCGCCAAATCGACGCAAAGTAAGACGCATAGTGACCCATTGGAAAATGTATCTGTGCTCAAGAATGCAGTCGACAATACGCAGTTTACTGCAATGACAAGGAAGCGCGCGTCGAAGCTCTTGCATCAACAGTATAAAATCGATGCTTCAAAAAAGATTATATTATTCAGTGGTAGACTGACTCCTGAGAAAGGTATTGATGTGTTACTGCGGGCGCTTGATCGGGTTAAAGAACAAAATTACCAGTTGCTTGTGGTTGGTAGCTCGTTCTTTGGGACTGATATTAAAAACTCATTCTTAAAGGAACTTCGCGACCTCACTGAGGCGCATCGGGAGCATGTAACATTTACCGGATATATCGACTATGACAAAATGCCGCTACTCTACCGCGGTTGTGATTTTGCAGTGTTACCCTCGGTATGTAATGATGCTGCGCCATTAACGGTTATAGAATCTATTACAGCAGGCCTGCCAATGATCACAACAAACAGAGGTGGCATACCAGAATATGCTTCAGATAGAGCGGCCATTCTTCTTGATACAGATGAGAACCTTGAGCTGTCTATAGCAAAAAATATAGAAAAACTTCTCAGAGAGGACGACGCGTTGCAAGCCATGAGCAAAGCAGGCCAAAGAGCTGCCAAAGATATGACACTATACAATTATTATAGAGAGCTCCTCGAGAAGCTGGGAGAAGAATAAAAATTTATGAGCACACTACAAAAGCTAAATTTGAAAAAGATACTCGCGACCACGCTCGTGTTTGTGATGATCGCGTACTATTACCTCTATGTGGTATCACCACAGTTGACAGCGTGGCTGCCACTGGTCTTGATAATTGGCATTGTTCTATCAGGAATTATTCTGGTAGATTTTGCCATAACAAACAAGCTTACCAGGTGGCATTGTAAATACCTGCTCTTTTATATCGCGGTACTGGGAGTTTCAGTCATTTTTCAATGGCCAAATGTCGCCTGGCTCGCACTAACTTCGAGCACGCTTTTGATCCTCAAGAGAGACGAGTTTATCAAGATATTTTTCTACACCTCTGTGGGGTTTTATCTACTTGTCATTGTTTTGGCACTTTTTGGAGTGCTACCCATGGTGTATGTTGGGTTTGATGGTAATGAATCGCAGCGATATGGATTTGCAAAATACTCGCTTGGGTTTGATGGACCAAACCAGGCATCGTTATCATTCTTCCCAATACTGCTCAGTGGTATGTACCTCTATGGCGCGAGTCGTATGTTTACGGGTATTGCGCTGGTTGCTTGCATTGCTGTTGGCATCTTGACTGGTAGCCGCACTGGATTTTTGCTGAGTCTTGCCTTCATTCCAGCATATAGGCTGCTCCTTCGTAAGCATGGGACGCGTAAGAAAAACACGGTAGCACCGTATCTGTTTATCATTGGCCTTCTTGTTTCGTGCATTGGTGCGGCACTGTTTGTTGATAATGACCTGGTAAATAGGGTTATGTCTGACAGACCCAAATTGATCGATCAATATCTGCAGTCAGAGTACACTCCGTCGGTATTTGGATCGGACGAGGTGTACAATAAAGCCCAGTACGGAACAGCCCCAGTCGATAATTTCCCTGTGTATATATATGCCCGCTATGGAATTGTTGGCTTTATCATATTTGCCTTCGTCTTTTGGCAGGGGATGCGGAGAGAGTATTCGACGAAGATGTACATCCTATTCTTGTTCATCATCCTGTATGGGTTTGCAGAAGCCTTCTTCGATATTGCAGCAAAGAACTTCATCCTACCGATTCTTATGGTTTCACTATTTCAGAAAGGAGCTTTGTATGAGCAGCAAGACGCTCGTTAGTATTGTTATACCGGTCTACAATATGGAGCAATACCTTAGTCAATGCATCGATAGTGTTATTGCTCAAACATACCGCGCGCTAGAGATTATCATCGTCAATGATGGCTCATCAGATAGATCGCTTGATATTGCTCATGATCTTGCCCAGAAAGACCAGAGGATTATCGTTGTTGATAAGCCAAATGGCGGCGTGAGCTCAGCTCGCAACGAAGGTATTAAGCGAATGAAGGGAAGTTACGTTACTTTCGTTGATGCAGATGATTCAATCCACCCAACGTATATTGAGAATCTCCTGGCTGATGCACAGGCAACTGATGCTGACATAGTGAGCACACCAAAGCACCTGCTTGGCGATGCAGAACGGCAGAGCTTCTTGGATGCGACTATCCCAGTTGCTGCGTCGGCGTCGGTCCTTACTCGCACCGAGGCATTAACCGCGCTATATAATGGACGGCTCGAGAAGGGTAATAATGGCTGCCAATTGTACAAAACAGAGATTATTATGAGTAATAGTATCCGGTTTGATTCTCAGATGGCGATAGGGGAGGATTTTGATTTTTTGGCTCGCGCGATTATATCGGCGCGCTGTATTGCGGTTGACAATCGCAGACTCTATTACTATCGAGCTAACCCAACAAGCGCCGTTCATCAGGAGTTTAACATTCGGCACTACCAAGCAATTGAGAATATGCAAAAGACAGGCAGAGCACTCCGCAATCCACCAAAGAAACTCGTTCAGGCGATGGATAACAACCTATTTGTTGCCTCGGCATCATACGGTGCATTGATGTATGCAAGCCGCAAAAAATTCCCAAGAGAATTTGATGAAATCAAACGTACCGTTCGGAGGCTCAAGTGGGGCACACTATTGAGTCGAGACGTCAAGCACAGTGGTCGAATACGTGCGGCACTGATTATTTGTCTTGGCACCAACCTTGGGTTTATTGTAATTAGAAAATTGATAAAAATCTAAAAGACGAGGATATTCTTATGAAAAAAGTCGGCATTATCACATTTCATCGTTCACATAATTGCGGGTCTATTATGCAGGCATACGCGTTGCAAAAAGTCTTGCAGACGCGATACGGCATTGAGCCCGAATTCATCGACTTCTCAAGTTCTGGCCAGCAAAAACTATACTCAGTTTTCAGTGGAGATAAGAGCATAAAGGGTATGCTGCGTAATATCGGGCGGGCATTTATCTACAATAGGCTCAAGAAGAACCAGATAAGCTACGATGCGTATATAAAGAAGTACCTTAGGTTGTCTGACCGCACATTTACCACTAATAAAGAATTGCAAGAGGCTCATTTTGGGTATGATGCGTATATTGCGGGGAGTGATCAGGTGTGGAATATAATGATCGATGATTATGATCCTGCCTATTTCTTGAATTTTGTTGAAAAAAAGAAGCCAAAGATATCATACGCGGCCTCATTTGGTGCACGGCGAGTAAGTAGCAACACTAATCATCCCGAAACAATTCGTGATATGATACAGGACTTCAGCTACATCTCGGTCAGAGAGCCAAATGGACAAAAATGGCTAGCCGAAGATTTTGCAATCAAAAGCACCGTGGTTCTCGACCCAACGTTACTCATTGATGGGAGCGATTATCGCGATGGAGAAGAGTCACCCACAGAGTATATTAAGAAGGACTATATCTTTATTTACGCAGTGAGTGTGTCGCGTAAGTTTGAACAATGGATACAGCAACTCGCACGAGAAGAAGGGCTCAAGATTGTTATATGGCAGCCTGATACGTGGCTCAAAATGAAAGGGGCAGCAAAGGGTTATATGCTACCAAAAGATGAGAACCCAGGGAAATACTTATGGTATATACGTCATGCCAAATATGTATTTACGGCGTCTTTCCATGGTGTGATATTTTGTGCCCAGTATAGAAAGAATTTCTGGATCTTGTACAATAAAGGAATGAATTATGACAAAGACGATCGTATTCTTTCGCTCGTGGATAGCCTTGCATTGTCAGATCGACTTCTGCCAGAAGATGATACAGAAAAGAATTTACGATCTACCGTTGATTATACAGTCTACGAAAAAAACCTTGCCAAGAGGCGTCAGCAGTCATTTGAGTTTCTTGACAAGGCGGTAAAAAACATATGAGCAGATCTGCCGAGCTAATAAAAAACACCGCCCTCCTCACTATTAGCAAGATCACGACGCAGGCCGTAGCGTTCTTGCTTGTTCCTCTGTATACATTTTATTTGTCCGCAAGTGACTATGGGCAGGTTGACCTTATCTTGACGTATATTGCTTTGTTTGCGCCAATATTATCGGTTCAACTTGAGTTTGCAGCATTTCGGTTTGCGATCGATTCGCGCAATGATGCGGACAGGCTCAGTAGCATTCTATCGACGATATTTAAAATAGTTCTGCCTATAACAGGACTAGCTATTGCTTTGTTAGCTGTAGGGTCGCTGTTTGTTGCTATCCCGTATTTGATTCTCGTGTGTCTCAATATTGTTCTCTCTGTCGTATCTGCAGTGCTACTGCAATTTACGCGAGGAGTTGGTGATGCAAAGCATTTTTCTATCGCGAGCATACTCATTGGTGTCGTAAGTACACTATGCTCCTTTGTCTTTGTCGCAGTCATGCGACTACCTGCCTTTAGCTTGATGATATCGTTGGTGCTCGCGAATTTAATAGGCACATGCTACCTATTGGTGATTATTCGTCAGAAGAAACGCATTCGCTTGCTACACGGCGAGACGCACCAATCATTGCGTTCGGATATGCTGCGATACGCTATTCCACTTTTGCCAAATAATATTGCATGGTGGGTACTCAATGTCTCGGACAGGACTATTATTTCGATGTTTATTGGTGCAGCCGCAAATGGCATGTATGCGATTGCGAATAAATTTGCATTTGTCCCAAGTATACTATTTGGCATATTTAATATGAGCTGGAGCGAATCTGCCTCTCTTCATATTACTTCGCGAGATAGGGATGCATTTTTTTCGAAGGTGTCCGACATGTGCTTGCGGCTATACTCATTTGCAACAGTGGTGTATGTGTTGGTAATAGATATATTTTATTCACGAATCGTCGGTGCAGAGTATGCGGATGCACATGGCTTAATACCCATTTTGGCGATAGGGGCTTTTTTCCAGGCGATCCTTGGCAATTACTCTGCGATATACATCGCTAAGAAAAAAACAAAAGAGGTTGCCAATAGCTCCCTTGCGGCGGCAGTAATTAACATCGTCGTCAACCTTGCTTTGGTAGGTGTTATTGGTGTTTATGCTTCGGCACTCTCGACTGCTATGGCCTTTGCCTGCATGGCAGTGATACGGCATATTCATGTCCAACGGTATGTTAAAGTGCGCTATCGTGCACAAAGCATTATATGCTCTGGAGCTGTATTAATAGCCGGGGGGGTTATCTACTATACTCATGTGCCAAAGATCGTATCTATAGTAGCCTGTGTGGTTGCGATGCTCGTCGGTATTGTTTGCACAAAGGATCTCTTCGCAAAGATGCCCGTCAAAAAATACTTTCGCAAAAACCTAGACAAGATGCTCCATCATAAATAATATATGCTATATGATAAGTAGAAAGCAGAAAACAGTCACTATACTTAATTACGTGATTGTTTGTGGCTGGGCTTTAGTTATCTTCATCCTCTCCAATCAGCCTGCCGCTGTCTCTAGCGGGCAGAGTGGGGTGATTGTTGGGCGTTTGCAGCAGGCTATGCCAGGAGTGAGCACGGCTATCTTGACGTTTTTTGTGCGCAAGAGTGCTCATATTATTGCTTATTTTATCCTTGGTATACTGATGTATCGTGCATTGCGCATCACTATCCGTCGCTGGCAAAAGCGCACTGTGGCGAGCCTTGCCTTGCTGAATTGCAGTCTCTATGCAGTGACAGACGAGATCCATCAACTCTTCGTACCAGGGCGCAGTGGTGAACTGCGCGATGTAATGATCGATAGCATAGCGGCACTGGTGGGAGTGGGACTATGTGCGTGGCTGATGCGCCGACAGGTATAGCGCGTAAAAACTATTTAAGCGAAGTAAACAGGAAAAAAATACAAAGCTCATAGCTCGTGTATGGTTGTATAATGACAAAAGATAAAATTATAAATGCATCTGATTGCAAGGAAAAATATTTATGAATGATGACTGGGAGGAAAATTTTTATAAAGAAATCGAGAAGTTGAGGGAACACGACTTAGAAGTTACTCGTTTTGCAGATGATAATACAGGATGCTCTATAATCGGCAACTATCAGAAGGAATACAAAGATAATTCCGAAGGAATATTAGTTCCTTTCTCTAGAATTTACGTCATTAAAGACAGTGTAAAAGATGAAGGTCTTGCTCAAATAATATTTGATATACATGTCACAAGAAAGGTTGCAAGATACTACGACTCTAACAACGAATATGATTATGTGTTTAGTAATTTACCAAAAGGGTTTATGGCTCCAATAAATATCGTTAATGATAAAAATTTTTTTGTGAGTCTTAAAGATGGAATGATTTATGAAAGAGCCAAAAAAGGACTTATAAAAATAGATAGTTGGTATCTATATGAGAGATTCTACAACGTTCATATATCGAGTGTTTATACATTCACCGGCCTGTATAGGCGTTTGAAAATGTTTGCCCTTCGTACTTTACCGAGTTGGTTTTTCATAATAATTGCACTTGCTTGCGGCTGTATTTTTTTTCTGCTGAAGGGACAGGTATTTAAGTATAGTGTTTACGATGTCATTAAGTCTCGGTATCTTGGAAAGGGCAGCGATACACAAGAGCGACGTGAGACACAAATGCCCGAACCTACAATCAATTTCTTTGGTTATAAAGTTGCAACTTGGACTGTAGGTTCTTATTCATTGGTTGTTGTTTTAGCTGGTGCTATATTCCAAGATACTCTTCAAATAATATGCCCACCAAATAATTCAGCGTATGCAACATTATCTACTGCTGCACTTGCTATATTCAGTATCATCGTGTACGACAGAGTGTTACCTAAGATTCTAAAATGTATTGTTAAGAAAAGCAGCGAGTATTCGTACGATATAGGAAATAAAGGCGTTTTGTTTCATGTATAAGAAAACAAAGGAAAACGTTTAGTTTATAAAAACCTAAAAATAAAACAAACGTTTGCTAATTGTTCGATATAGTGCTACACTGTCGTAGGGGGTACTGATAAGGTACTTCGAACACATGTTAGCACAGAGGTAGCTATGGGTTAGGCTACTAGTGCAGCGATCAGCCGTGGGCGCTATCGCCAGTTGGCAACGGATTTGCCAGAGGTCTCCACCAAGGTGGATAGGCGCGATGGGTGATCATTCCTCCTCTTTTGCTCATGAGCGGGCCATTATGTTTGCGTTTCTCTCGTAGAGAAAGCGCTTTATTCTAAGCAAAGCTTAGCGCTATTTCCTTTTTCGCTAGCAAGATACCGCAGCAGATGACGCTGCGGTATTGCTCTATTTACACTAGTGGTCTTGTCTCTGAGAAGCTCTTTTGCAAGAGAGATAGATAATCTTATTTGCCCTGGTAGCGCCGGACAATTGGTGCCGTAAGATATAGCGCCCCAGGTAGGACGAGGAGCGCACCATCTCGCCCCAGCCAGTATAATATGCCAGCTGCCACAAGATGAAGCACGACGATTCCTGTCGTCAGCCATGGCAAAAAAGCTCGCGGTATGCGCGGCGCAAACAAGAGATAGAGAATACCGCCAAAGCAGTCGAGTGCAACAATGGTATGGACAAAGGGTGGGGCCATGATCAAGTCTCCTTTCTGCTAAAGCGGCAATTGTAGCCTAGCATACTGCGATTATATAATGCTGTCAAATGATTAATGTGCAAATACCATAACCTCTACGTTTCTACTTATTTTACTTTTTGCACTATTTCTTTGAACGGTGAATGAGAATAGGCCACCCTAATCTGTTTTGAGTTCTAGTGTAAAGGGATAAGAGGCTTTTATTATGTCAGAGAAGAGGGTGACGAAAGGGGGTGAGAGTTAGATAAGATCCTTGATCCATCGCTCAGGGTGCACACTTAGGCAATCCCGCCTATGTTTCACTATTTGGCATTATGCTGCTATAATATGTACGCAATGAATAACTCTACAAAACGTACAAAGATACTGGCTACTCTGGGGCCAGCCACCAACACACCAGAGAAAATAGAAGCTTTGATTCGGGCGGGTGCCAATGGCTTTCGTCTCAACTTTAGCCACGGCTCGTACGAAGAGCGGCTTGATCAGATTGCGTGGATTCGCAAGGCAAGCGCTACTGTTGGTCGCACTGTCGCTATTTTGCAAGACTTGCAGGGGCCAAAGATTCGCCTCGGCGTACTCAAGGATAACCACTTCGACATTGCGGCAGGCGATGAAATCATCCTTGACCATGCGGTAGAGGAGCACGATGGCAGCAATCGTCTGCCTATTCAGTACAACCTTGCCGACAAGGTTAAGGTAGGTGAGCCTGTCTACCTCTTCGATGGTAAATTGCGCGGTGAGATGACCGAGCGCGTTAGCGATACTGCCATCAAGGTGCGCCTGAGTAATGATGGCTTCTTGATGAGTCGCAAGGGGCTCAACTTGCCAGACACCGACTTTGGTGGTGACATTCTGACGCCAAAGGACTTGGCTGATGTCGAGTTTGGGGCAGATAAAGATATTGACTTCGTGGCGCTGAGCTTCATCCAGAGCGCGGAGGATATCAACAACCTACGCCAGATTTTGCTAAGCCATGGTTCGACTGCACAGATCATTGCCAAGGTCGAGACCAAGGCGGCTATCGAGCCAGAAACACTCAAGGAAATCGTCAAGGCGGCTGATGGTGTGATGGTTGCTCGCGGTGACCTCGCGGTCGAAACGAGCCCAGAGATTGTGCCAATCGTCGAGCGTGAAATTATCCGCCTCTGCCGCAAGTATGGCAAGCTCTCGATTGTTGCGACACAGATGCTAGCCAGCATGGTCGATAACCCCGAACCAACCCGGGCTGAGGTAAGTGACGTTGCAACTGCTGCTATCCTCGGAACAGATGTTGTGATGCTTTCTGACGAGACAGCCAATGGTGACTACCCAGTCGAGGCTGTCAAGATGATGGCTGACACCGTGCGCTATACTCAGTCGCGCTGGCCGATGAATGACATGCCCATCAAGGAGGGTCGCACCAACCGCCGGCTCAATGCGATTGCTCATGCTGCCGTTGATGTTGCTCACAAAGTTGATGCAACAGTGATCGTCGCCGAGACACGCTCTGGTGCAACTGCCGCACGTATTGCCGCTTGCCGCCCAGAGTTACCAATTATCGCTGTGGCATCAGATGCTCGCGTGGCGCAGCAGCTCGCCTTGTCGTACGCAACGCGCAGCTTCGTCCGGCCCGACAGCCAGCAGCTTGGGAGCGACCTAACGCGCGAGCTACTCAGCCAAGGTGCCTTCGGTGATGTCTCATCGGTTACTGCTGTTATTATCAGTGGTCGCCAACCTGGCGCGACCGGTGGGACAGATACGCTGAGTGTCCGCACCTTCGAGCGCTAGGCTTCGCTCAAGCAACCAACAGAAGCACCCATCTATCACTATGGTGGGTGCTTTTTGTCGGCGAGAACAGGACACTATTTGTGTAACGCTATCTGTCCTATTCTCCTATAAGGGGATATAGGCAAAACGTGAGATGTTCTGAGCTATTTGTAGTCAAGGATTGATACACCAAAGGATAAAGAGTGATAGTAAATCATTCATATTTTGTCTCCCATACGGTAGTGTTGTGTAGATAACATCATACGTGAAAAAAGTAGTGTAAAAATAACATCATACATGATAAGTACTGATTGCAAAGTTATCAGGCAATCGACCAGAGGTAGACTATTGCCTAGAGCGCAACACGATGGTATGAATAGAGCAATCGGTGGATTGATACTTCGCACCAAATGAGCAAGGTGAGTTGCGCCACAATGTGAAATAAGCTACACTAGAGAAAACAACATAAGCGATACATTGTGGGCATACGATTGATCAACAACTGGGGTAGTATCCAAAACTCGATACGAGGCTCCGATTCGTTGTATCAGGGTGTGGACTGGTGTGTGCCACACAAAAACTGTAGCGTTTATATAAAAACAAACAAAGGAAACCGTTCATGCCAGATATAGACTTCGACGAACTCGACCGCGCGGTGCACGATCTGATGCGCCAGTCTGGTCAGCTGCCAGCGACGCCAGATAAGCCGTCTGAAGCGCCAGCCGCCACACCAAGCAAAGATTCGGCCTCATCAAGCGCCCAACAGGTTACATCACCCCAACAAACAACGCCAGTAGCAACTCCAGCTCGTCCTGAGGTAAGTGATGGTACGCAAAGTGCAAGCACCTCAAGTGTCCAGGATAATAACACCTCAACAGGTTCAGTGCAGCAGGCAGACTCACCAGATACTGCAACGCCAGCTAAGCAGTCACCTGCATTAGCACCTCGAGATAATACTAATAGCACTAATGAAACGGTGCAGGCTGATGATAGTACCACGGCCACTGATACTGTCTCTGCTACCGATACAAATAGCACACCAGCTCGCCGCCGTGGCGTGACAATTATGCCGCTGTCGCAACAAGCGGACGAAACAGAGCCAGCAGGGGAGTCATATGAGCCAGTTGAGCCTGAGCCAGCTGTCGACCGTGCCCGGGCGCTGTCGGAGTCGGTCGTCGCATCGGAGCGTGAACCAGCTTCGATACCTACCACGCCAGAGCAAACTGATACAGATGGTACAGAATCAGCTCAAGTGACTCCGCTAAATACAGCAACATCAGCAGCGCCGACAACAGAAAATGTGTCTCCTCAGTCTCAGCCAGCAGCGATCGTGACGGTTGACCCTGACGATATTATTACCCCCGCCAGCGACGATGATGACGAGAGTGACGACACATATACCGATCGAGCGCAGTTCTTTGGCCGGTCGGCAGCGCGGCCGTTCTTTACACCGCCCCGCGCAGCAACGCCAGCAGATGATGTATCATCCACAACAAATTCAGATGCATCAGCTCCTATAGCAGAGACAGACAACATCGCGCCGTCAGCTCCGAGTGATGGAGCAGTGAGTGACGAAACATCTGCTACAGCTGTAGAGGAAGAGGCACCAGCGACGATTGACCAAGTCGAGTCAGAGATGCCAACGATGCCGTATCAATTTGCGGGCGAAGATGCTGGGGGCGATGACGATGACGAAGCGCTTGTCCGCCACCTCAATGAGGTGAATCACACACAAGATAATGCGACTGAGCCAGCGCAAACATCCGTCGTTGATGATCTTGATGACACATTTGCCCCGCAGCCACTCATCATTCCACCGCCAACAGAAGGGGAGGGTAACACGTCGCTACCCCCTGCCGAAACGGTGGTGAAGCCAATGAATGATACGCATACTGCTGCTGACGAGGCATCTGTCATAGCATCACAGGATGAGCCTGATGACACAGCTGATACTCGCGGTGCTGATGACGCTAATGATGATCGCTTGCTCTATGCACCAGCGACGCCAGTAAACACAGATATACCAGCAGCGTCGAGCGGTGGCGATACTTCTGATAGTGACGCAGCGCAGCCGCTCGACGAGCCAGCGTGGCCTGAGCTACAATATGATGAGCCAGATAACATGCTAGGCGCGCAAACTCCCGATGCAGACCACCACGCTGCACCTGCGTGGCCAGAGGTAGCGGTAGAAAATACGAGTGCTGCGGACAATAGCCAGATATCAGCTCCGGTGGCTGATGCGAATGTGCCGAGCGAGCATGAATCGTTTGATAGTGAGAGTAGCTCCTGGGAGGAGCCCACTACTATGCCAGCTCAACCGCAAGCAGGTAATATCGCCTCGGCGGAATTGCTGACGGCCGAGCGCACTATGCCTGATGTGGCGGCAGCCAATGATAGCCCATCGCCACAGCCAGAAGAAGCGCTCGCTGAGGATGCTCTACCAGAAGCTCACGTTGATCGCCCATTGCCACTACTTGATACTTATAACGAACGTCGTAGTAGGGCTACTGAACCATACTTTAGTGCTCCTTCTTCGTCTGAAACATACCGACAAGAGGAGGCGAATACTGATGATGTAGTTGACGCTGCGCATAGTGTGAACGATGCCGTCCAGAACACGCCAGCAGTGCAATCATCAGGTACTGCTGATAGCCAAGTAGAACAGCCATACGCACCTGCTCCACCACTGTTTACACCAGCTGATGATGTTGTCGCCAAGGCGCAGCAGATCATTGCTGCGAATCCTGAAATGCCAGCCAATGACGCGCCAGTGTCTCTGCAAGAAGAGGAAGATGTGTCCAAGAGTGCATCTGAGGCGGTACCAATTGCTCTCTCTCAATCGGTCGACCAACAGACTAAACCGTCAGTTGCCAGCGCATCGCCCGCACATACTGCAGACGAGACAGCGTCAGCCGAGCCAGATAATGATCACCCAACCACCCCAGCCATTCAACGTCCGCGTGGTCGTTTTATGGACATTGTAGGTGGAGCAGCTCCAGCTGCTGCAGTTACTCAAGCGGCCCGCCCACGAGTACGCCGTCAGGGTGCGGTGGTTGAGCCGCTGACAGGTAGTGCACCAGTGGTTGGCATGGATATTCGCCCTGCGCCTGGGCATGAGCCAGCGCAGCATCACCTCGGAGCAGTGCAGAGTACTCCTCCGGCAGGTGATGAGGTTAAAGCATCTGATGTAGTAACGCCTGATGGAACGCCATCCGCAGAGACACTTGACCTCCAGCCTGGCGATGAAAAGCCGCTAAGCTACACACCATTCTTGCCCGATGCTGAGACGAAGGTCGATAAGCGCCCACTGGGCGGTGCTGATACGCTGGTGGGTGATGCACCAACATTAGCCGATACTACTCCGATGGGGATGTACCATGATGAGCCTGGCGCACTTGGTGTAACTCCAGCTGATAATAACGAGCCATCGGCACCGCCACACCTTTTTGCGCCGCATAATGAACATGCATCAGCTGAGCAATTCATTGATGCGCTGACAGATACTAGCGAGAATGCGCCATCACTCTATCCAACCGATGGTCACTACCCATTGCCTGAGCAGGATACGCGAGAGGTTGCCACGTCGCATGATGAACCCTCATACCAAGCAGAAGACTACGACAATGCTGACCAGTCGCTCTACCCGAATGAGCAGGCTGACTTTCATGCAGTATCGACCGATGAGGTAGGACCGCAGTTTGCAGAAGATGAGATTGACCTAAGTTTGCCTGTGCCTGGCCCTGGTGAGCCAGATATCGACTACTACGGCGAAGCAGAGCGAGTCGAGGCTGAGCCAATGACAGTGGAGACTGAGTGGGATGATGAGCCAGATGCAAGTGACCAGACACACGTTAATACCATCGAGGAAGCGGCTGCCACCACCCAAAATGGCGATACCGCGCTCGCCCTCCACCAAGCACTTCAGGAAGAGAACGAAGGTAATGTAGTCGCACCAATCTACAGTGCTGAAGAATTTACTCGCGCACCGAAAAAGTCGCGCCGCCGTCCCGAACAAGCTGCTGGCTGGATTTGGCTGCTGTGGATCGTCATGTTACTGGCGCTTGGTGCTGGTCTTGGCGCGGTTTATTATACACTCTTTGGCTAGCGCCAGTGTAGCGGCATCCGGTATAATAGGCTACTATGGATATACTCGATGGATTAAATGACGCTCAGCGCTCGGCAGTGGTCGCATCTGATGGCCCGGTCCTAATTCTTGCAGGGGCGGGTAGTGGCAAGACAAAAACGCTCACACACCGCATTGCTTACCTCCTAACCGAGCAGGGCGTCTGGCCCAATGAAATCTTGGCTGTTACCTTTACCAATAAAGCAGCCCGCGAAATGCGTCAGCGCCTCTGGCAGATTGCCGGGCACACCCAGGCAAGCTCGCCTCACATGCCCCAAACCGACCGACCACCTCGCTCCTTTATGCCGTGGATGGGGACATTCCATGGTATTTGTGTGCGGATCTTGCGGCGTGATGGTGCGGCCATCAGCATTCCACCTAATTTCGTGATTTATGATGAAGACGACCGTCAAGGGCTCATCAAACAAGCGATGAAGCAGCTCTCCATTGGTACGGACAGGCTTAAACCGCGTGCTGCCAGTGCAGCAATTAGCAAAGCTAAGAATCAGCTCCTCTCGCCCAGCGACTATGCAGCCAGTGCGCGGTTTCCCTTCCAGCAGGCGGTGGCAGAGATCTATCAGCTGTATGAGCAGCTGCTAGCCGATGCTGGTGCGCTCGATTTTGATGACCTCTTGCTCGAGACGGTACGCCTCCTGCGAGACCACTCGGCGGTGCGTCAACGCTACCAGACGCAGTTTAAGCATATTCTCGTTGACGAGTATCAGGACACGAATGCTGCGCAGTATCAGATCATCAAGCTGCTGGTAAACCCACGCCGCAATATCTGCGTGGTAGGAGATGACTGGCAGTCGATCTATAGCTGGCGTGGCGCAGATTTTACGAATATTCTCAACTTCGAGCGCGATTTCCCGGGGGCGCTGGTGGTGAAGCTCGAGCAAAATTATCGCTCGACAGGGGCCATTCTCGAAGCTGCTGGCAATGTGATTAACAAAAATCAGCAGCGGACGGATAAAACCCTCTGGACGGCAGCAGGCCCAGGTGCACCAGTGCAAGTACAAGCTGCCTATGATGAGGCAGAGGAGGCATATATCATTGCGAGCCAGATTGCTACGCAGGTGGCGACCGGTGAGCGCGACTATAGCGACTTTGCTGTCCTGTACCGCACCAATGCACAGAGCTATGCCTTTGAGCGAGCTTTCAACCAGCACCGCGTGCCGTACCAGTTGGTTGGTGGGGTGCGATTTTATGATCGTAAGGAGATTAAGGATATCTTGGCCTATCTGCGCCTTATCTACCAGCCAAATGACCGCGTGAGTTTTAGCCGGATCGCTAATGTACCAACGCGGGGGATTGGAGCAACAAGCCTGGAGAAGTTCCTCATCTGGCAGGGCACTAGTGGGCTCGATATCATTAGTGCGCTGGTTAATGCCAGCCAGGCAGCGACACTGACGAAGCGGGCGCAGACTACCCTGACGCAGCTGGGTCAGTTGTTACGCGGCTTCCAAGCGCAGGTCGAGGCTGCGGCTGATCCAAGTCAACTGATTGATGATGTGATTACTAAGACGGGCTACCGCGATTATATCCTCGATGGCTCGCCCCAGGCTGATGATCGCGAGGCTAACCTCAGTGCATTATTGTCTGATGCGCGGGCCTTTGCCAGCATGCCAGACTTTCTTGAGGAAGTTGCGCTTATGTCTTCGGCCGACCAAGCGACGGGTGCGCACAGCGTAACGCTGATGACGCTCCACGCTGCCAAGGGGTTGGAGTTTCCGGTGGTGTATATGGTGGGGCTTGAGGATGGGCTATTTCCTAGCGCCAGGGCACTCGAAGAGGGGCCAGCCGCACTCGAAGAGGAGCGTCGTCTCTGTTATGTCGGGATGACACGCGCTCGGCAGGAGCTCTATATGAGTTATGCGCAGAGCCGCTTGCAATTTGGTAGCCGCAGCTACAACAGCCCATCACGCTTTCTTGATGATATGGGCATTGGTCTGTCGATGGTGCATACCGAACCAGCTACACCAATATACGATGACGCGTTGGATGAGGTCATGCCATATGAGGTTGGCGATATGGTACGGTCGCTCCAGTTTGGCGATGGTGAGGTGATCGACATCGATGGTATGGCAGTGAGTGTGCGCTTTGCAAATGGCTCTACCAAGAAGCTCAATGTACAGTATGCCCGCCTTGAGAAAATTACTCCCTAGAATTGCCCGTCATCGGCCAAAAAATGCTATACTAAAAAAATGAAAAACACACTTGTAAAGCAGCTGCGCCGCCTCTTGCCCGCAGCGATGATCCACACTCTCGAAGAAGCGTATCGGCGGAGCCGCATTGCCCTGGTAGCAGCACGCTATGGCAACCCGGCTAAGCATCTGCGCGTCATTGCCGTGACGGGCACGAATGGTAAAACGACCACTGTTAATTACATCAATGAAATCCTTAAGGCGAGTGGCCGCCACACAGCAATGTTCTCCACGGCACTGATCGAGGTGGCAGGCCAGCGCCAGCTCAACGACCTTAATGCGACAGTCGGCTCTACCGCGCGGATGCAGCAGTTCTTTGCTGAGGCTAAGCGAGCTAACGTGGACTTCGTCGTGTTAGAGATTACCAGTCACGCGCTTGATCAGCATAAGCTTGATGGTGTGCCAATTGACGTTGCAGTTATGACCAACCTCACCCAAGATCACCTCGACTACCACAAGACGATGGAGCGCTATGCCGCCGCCAAGGGCAAACTCTTTGCCCGGAAGCCGCGCTTTATTGTCCTCAACCGTGATGACGAGTGGTTTCCATTCTTTGACAAATACACGGCGCGTGAGCAGAAGATCACCTATGGCCAAGACGCAGCTGCCACAGCCCGCATCACGCAGGCAGCGACCCGCAAAGGGGGTGGCAGCGCAACGGTGCTTCTTGATGGCGCGACAAAGCTACCACTGACAACACATCTCCCAGGGATATTTAATATTTACAACATGACAGCTGCAGCGGCTGCTTGCCAATTGCTGGGCGTGGTGCCAGCGGACATTGCTCGGGGTGTAGCTAATCTAACTGGCGTGCCAGGGCGCTTCGAGCGTGTACCGGTGGATACGCCATACGATGTGATAGTTGATTATGCCCACACTCCTGATGCGCTTGAGAAGCTACTGACCTCAGCGCGGGCCATCACCAAGCAGCGTATCATCTTGGTGTTTGGCGCGACGGGCGATCGTGACAAGGCGAAGCGGCCCATCATGGGTGAGATTGCGGCTCGCCTGGCCGACCAGATCATCGTTACCGACGAGGAGAGTTATAACGAAGAGCCAGCTGGCATCCGCCAGGCAATTCTGCGCGGCATTCACCAGGCTGGCGGGGCAGGTCACACTAGCGAGATTGCCGACCGGCGCGAGGCCATTGCCCAGGCGCTGGCCATTGCCCAGGCGGGCGATACCATTCTTATCACTGGCATGGGCCACGAGCAATTCCGTATCATTAATGGCCAGCGCCAACCATGGAATGACGCGGCAGTGGTGCGAAGTTTGGTTGCTGAGCATAAGTAGTAGTGGCATCTTTACCCCTGATATGACGAGGATTCAAGGAGAGCTTTTGTAGGCTATCCACTAGCTTTTTTACCCTCATTTTGCTATACTACATCGTAGCGTATATTGCTACGCAGATTATGATACAGTCTATTCCATTTTTGAAATTCCTCTCGCCACGCAATCTTGCTATCGCTGGTATGGTTGCACTGGTTGGTATTGGTCTATGGCGGATTCCGTCCGTCCATGCAGCGTCGCGCCAGCTAGGTAGTGGCGAGCATATTATCACATTGCACGAAGGTACGGCCAAGCGCGGGTTCTATACCAAGGCAACTACCTTGCGTGATGCGTTGCGTGAGGCAAATGTGCGACTTGACGACAAAGACCGCACCGAGCCCGAGCTTGATACACCACTAGAGAGCGCCTCGTACGAAGTAAATATCTATCGAGCGCGACCAGTGGTGATCCGCGATGGCGGAGCAGATACGAAGCTTATTACCGCTTATCGCACAGGCAAGCAGATTGCTGAGCAGGCGGGTATTCCACTGCACGATGAAGACCAAGCGGTGCTGGCTCGCTCGCGCGATATCATTGCTGATGGGGCGGCAGAGGTGATGACAATCCGCCGCGCAACGCCCTTTACCCTTGTATTTTATGGCAAAACCATCCAGGCATATACGATGGAGAAGACGGTCGGTGCAATGCTCAAGGCTAAGAAAATCACTCTAGGCGCTGATGATACGCTATCGGTGCCAGCTAGCGCGCCACTAACGGCTGGTATGACGGTAGAGCTCTGGCGTAATGGCAAGCAGACGGTCACAGTAGAGGAAGAAGTTGACTTCAAGACGGAGGAGATTAAGGACGCCGACCGCGAGCGTGGTAAAAAAGAAGTCAAGACTGAGGGTAAAAAAGGCAAGAAGGCCGTGACATACGAGATTATTATGAAGAATGGCCGCGAAGAGTCGCGTAAACAGCTCAGTAGTGTGGTAACGCAAGAGCCAGTCAACCGGGTCGAGATCGTGGGGACGAAGAAGAAGTCAGTCGATACTACCTTTAGTGGTGATTTTGCAGGGGCACTAGCAAAACTACGTAGCTGTGAAGGGGGTTACACTTCCAACACTGGCAATGGTTACTACGGTGCGTACCAATTTGACATCAAGACCTGGGGTGGCTTTGGTGGCTATGCCAATGCAGCAGAAGCACCACCAGAGGTCCAAGACCAAAAAGCCTGGGAAACGTACCAGCGTCGTGGCTGGCAACCCTGGCCAACATGTAAGAATAAGATGGGACTGCAAGACATCTACCGCTAGCAGCCTAGCCAGAGGAGTGAGATGATTACGAAGAGCCTCTATCGTCTGTGGCAGCATCGTCAACCGATGATTGCCTGCTTGCTGGGGCTGAGTGTCATAAGCGGCCTTATCGTGGCAAGCTGTGCTTCGGCCCAGAGCCCAGCAGCAGTGCCAGCTCGACTTGTTACTGTAGTAGAGAATGGTCGAGAGCGTGCTGTGTACTCGACTGCTTCGTCTGTGCGGGAGCTCATCGCTACCTCGGGTATGAAGATCGATGTCTCGCATGATTCCGTCTCGCCCCACCTTGATGCGTCGCTAGCGCAAGCAGCACCAACAGTGACAATCCAGCGTGCTCGATTAGTCACTGTAATAGACGGCAAGAAACGTTCTCGTGTGCTCACCGCAGCACGGGTCCCGCAGGATATTGCCAAGGCGGCTGGTATGGTACTCTACCACGAGGATAGAGTCAGTTTCCAGACACCTGGCAACATTGCACTGGATGGGCCAAGTGAGATGATGACTATTCACCGCGCACCAACACATACAGTGACAGTGGAGGAGCCGATTGCATTTGCGACTGAGACGATCAAAGATAAGCAGCAATTCATCGGTAGCAAAACAATCAAGCGAGCTGGTCAGCCAGGCATTCGCCGTTTGACCTATACAGTCGAGATGAAGGATGGCATTGAGGTGCAACGCCGCCTAACAGCGCAAACAGTGGTAAAGCAGCCGATTGCGCAAGTAGAAGTAGTTGGGACCAAGCCTAAGAATCCATTGACGAAGAGCAAGGGTGCGCATCACTTTACTGACAGCAAAGGGGTAAGCCACCGCGAAACATACTACGATTTGCCGATGAACGTTGCGATGCATAACTGTGGTGGCGGCACTTATACCATTCGCGGTGATGGCGCTAAGGTTGACAAAGACGGCTACATCCTCGTGGCGGCGAATTATCGTAATTACCCACGCTGCTCGGTGGTTGAAACAAGCATGGGCCCAGGCAAAGTGTACGATACCGGAAGCTTTGCCACCAAGCATCCGCACGGCTTTGACCTCGCGACGGATTGGACGAAGGCGGATGGCAAGTAGATACTGTGCAGAATTCTGATATATTTATTGTGCCGCTGCGATGGTCTCAGCGTATAGTTGTTCGAATGTCTTCTTTTTACCCTGACCTCGTCCACCAAATCGTTTGCCGCTCCGTCGACGGAAGTTTTTGCCATGATGCCGCTTTTCTGGGTTGTCTCGGGCTGATCGTGCTCGCCCAACAGCATCTGAGCGGTTGATCTCGCGCATAATAGAGGAAATATCACGCGAAGTCAGTGACGTATGAGCGGCCTCATCAGATTGTTTCGTTGTGTGAGAACGACGTTTTGTTGCTGCTGACCGCACAGTGTGTTTAGTATAATGTTTCTTGGGCGGCGGTGCTTGTTCTTGCGTGGTAGGCTGGTTCTGAAAACCAGGAGTATAATCCATTAAGACGAGATCGCGTTTTGCGAGACATGCAAAGAGCTCGTCTTGGGCGTGGCTCGGCATATCGATGCCAAACTCATGATAGAGAACACTGATAACACGGCGTTTTGTGGGGCGCTGTGCTGGGTCAAGCTCTGTTACTAATTGGTATACCATATCGGCAATAGCAGTTGGATCAGGAGTGATAGTGTGCTCATACACTGTGCTTATTTGACTATGATCAGCCAGCGTCGTTGCTGAGTGCTTGGTATCTAGGTTATTAAGTTGGTGAGTATCCGAGGAGTAAGGCGCATGTGTTAGTGGCTCGTGAGGTGGTGGTGTGTTGGGGTGAGACGGGCGAGTATCATGATCAGTATCCGGACGGGTATCGACTACGACGACGGCGGGGTTAAGCCCATATGTGCGCCCACGCCGTTGGCCAAGTGCTTGTACAACAGGGGTTGACTCGTCTGTCAGCCAAGCAAGTTGTGATAGCAAAACGCGAGCGCTGCGGGAAAAAGTGGTTCGTCTTGTATTTTCGCTGCGTGCATGAGGCTGAAAGCCATACTCGCGAATGTCATGAGGCCGCATAACTTTATCGCGATGACAGAGGAGGGTATTGAAGATAAATAGTTCATCTCCAGATAGGATGGTGCGATGATCTCCGATAGCAATAGTACCATCGCTTTCTATTGTTAGAGTGATTGGGTCAACATCCTCAGGTGGGTTTACTGCAGGAATGTAGTCGGGTGACACGATACGAGCGTAGAGATCAGGCATTCCCTGCTTATCACGTGCTTCAACAGAGGATACTGCAGTGGCTGGTTCTGATGATAGCTCGGCGTTGGCCTCATCTGCTAGGGGTGTGGTCTCTAATGTCTTAGATGGTGACAGTGTTTCCAATGGTTGAGTTGCCTCAGATTCGTCTGCGAAAGAAGTAGAAGGATCTGCTTCGGAAAGTGATTGTAGTGATGATGGTATGTTGTGCTCTTGAGAGTCTATAGCAGGAGCGGGATCAATAATAGACTTAGGGCTATCTGATGATAGTGAGACGTCTGGCTTGGTAACTGCCTGAGATCCATAACTAGCAAGCTGTGGGATAAATGACGTGCTAAGCTCTGCTATGCGCGCGAGCTGTGCTTAAATTCGTTGCTGGCGATGTTCTTCTGTTTCTTCTGTTTCTTCGCTATGCTTATGAGTAGCCCAATATCCAACAGCGGCGGAGCCAATGAGTGCGACTTGCCCTTCAATGCTGCGAAGCTTTTCTTCAAGTAGCTCGGGTAGAGATAAGTGATAAGAGTCTTAAGGTGTGTCTGAGGTTTCTTTGGTATCTATGTATGGATTATGCCATAGTACATAGATTTACACAATATTTTTCCACTTTAGCCACCATTTTTTATGTTTTATTCCTCCCAACTATAGTACAAATCGATTTGTACTATAGTTACCCTGTTTTTTCTCTGTTACGGCCGGTTCTTTTTCTCTTCTTTTATATATTTATATATAATAGGAGAGAAATTGATATGGATATATAGGTAAAGATAGAGAGTAGAGATGAATAGTGAAAAGATAAAGATAAATAAAGAAATAGAAAGATAAGTAAATAGAGATAGAAATAAGAGAGTAAGTAGAGATAAAGATAGATAAATAGAGATAAGTAGAGAAATATAGAGAAAGAGATATACAGATATATAGATATAGAGATGGATATAGAAATAGATAGAGAAATATGAGAGAAAGAGAGATAGCTATAAAGATATGAATAGATAAAGAAGGAGAAGATAGAATATAAGAATTATGACAAAAAGAAATTATGGTTATAGAAAGCATCAATCAGTTATGCAGAGCATACTATTGCTAACCCTGGTATAATACAACTATGGCATTACAAAATAAAAAATCTCTAGGGCAGCATTGGCTCAAAGACCCGGATATGCTAGCGGCGATTGCCGATGCAGCGGCACTAACACCTGACGATACAGTATTGGAGATTGGTCCTGGGCTTGGCACATTGACAAGTCGGCTCCTTGCTCGGGCGGGCAGGGTAACCGCGGTAGAGTACGATGCTGATCTAGCGCGCAAACTACCAGGACAATTCCCCGGCAAGCAATTAACAGTCGTACATGAGGATATTCTGCAGTTTGACCTTAGCCAGCTTCCTACTGGCTATATCGTGGTAGCAAATGTGCCGTATTACATTACGAGCAAGATTGTCCAAAAGCTGCTGACAGCGGAGAATAAGCCGCGCCGCACAGTACTGCTGGTGCAGAAGGAGGTGGCTGAGCGAATTGCCGCTGAGCCCGGTGCAATGAGCCTATTAGGAGTGAGCGCTCAGCTCTATGCTGAGGCGAAGCAAGGCCCAGTGGTACCGCGCCAATTCTTTGTGCCACCGCCCAAGGTAGATTCGCAGGTAGTGGTGCTTGAGACGCGCACTCAGCCTCTCGTGTCGTCAGCGGACGAAAAGGACTTCTTCCGCGTGGTGCGGGCGGGCTTTGTAGCTAAGCGCAAGAAGCTGCGCAGTGCACTTGCGGCAGGCCTTGCACTAGATAAGACAGAAATCGAGACGATACTACAGAACGCTGGTATATCGCCAGACTGGCGGGCAGAGGATGTGTCGATTGCCCAGTGGCTACAAATTATGAATGCTTGGCGACAGCACGGCAAGCTGTAATGAGTGTATGCTTGATAGAGTCAGTACGAGCAAAAATATAGCCTGGTGAATCTATTGTCCATGGTGAACCATCTAATGCGCACACAGCACAGCCGAGCTGTTGTGTAAGAAAAGAGCTTGCACAGACGTCCCAGGGGTTTGTTTGAATATTGATAATGCCATCGAGCCTCCCCAGAGCAACAAACAGGCTTGCAAGTGAACTATTGAGTGATAGAAGCATATAGTCTGTATGCTGCTGTAGATATGAAATAATCTGAATATGCTTTTGTTTCATGGCTAGTGGCAATTTGGCGGTCGTGCCAAGATCGACATCGATGGTTGTTCCAGGTAGCGCCGGAGTAGGAACGAATGGTTGGTTACCTTCAAACACACCAGCACCAACTGACCAGTAATAGTTGCTATCCATAAAATTAATCACACAGCTTGCAACCAAGTGACCGTTGATTGCAAGTGCAATGTTAGTGCAGTACAGATAGATATGACGGCTAAGATTGTTCGTTCCGCATAATGGATCAATAATCCAGACACGTCCATTGCCTATTGTAGTGTCTGTATGCTCTTCTTCACTGAGGATTTTATCGCTCGGAAAATATTGATGAATCGTTTTGACTATCTGCCGCTCAATGGCGATATCTAAGTCGGTCGTTGTATCATTGGGGTGTGCTTTAATGGTGTAGATATGATTGGCTTGATGGGTGGATTGATGTATTGCTAAAATCTCTGGTGCAATAACTGAAAAAAATGTTGCTTCACGATGAAATGACATGATATATAGTATATATGATTAGACAAGATCAGCCTACTTGCTTTCCGTCAGAACTCCTCGTTAGCGTGTCATCGAGCAGTGATGGCACAATGCTCGACCGCACACTGGGTGAAACACATCACTCGCAGGTGGTGGCACACCGACAGGCCTTTTGCCAGGCGAGTGGGGCTGCGTATGCAGACGTGGTGTATCAGCGGGTTGTCTATGGCGCAGGCCGCAGCTATGCCCAGCTCTGCGAGGTCGATAGCGGCGCAACGACTCGCCCCACTGCGGAGGTGGTAGCCGACGGCCTCGTAACGCGTTCGCCTGGGGTGGGGCTGCTGTTGCCGGTGGCCGATTGTGTGGCGACGGTGCTGTATGATCCGGTGCAGCGGGTGCTCGCGCTATTGCATCTGGGGCGGCATTCGACACTCTCGCCACTGCTTGTCCGGACAATTGATCGCCTCGTCCACGAAGGCTCTCGGGTGGAGGATATCATTGTCTGGATGAGCCCGAGCGCGCAGCGGCAGAGCTACGTCATGCAGTATTTTGACCAGGCAACTGACCCAGCCTGGCAGCCCTTTTGCTCGCACGACGCTGATGGTATCCATCTTGACCTGCCGGGCTTTAATGCTGCTGCGTGCCAGCGCGCGGGCATTGCATCGCGTAATATCCATATCTCGCCGATTGATACAGTAACAAGCCCCGACTACTTCTCGCACGCAGCGGGTGACACTGCTGGGCGGTTTGCGGTGCTGGCAATGATGCGAGAAGAGTAACGGCAATCCGCAGATAGCCGAACATCAAGCTCCTCCGCGGTATGACTGCGTCGGCTACTCCCATATATCTTGCAATATATAATTACATCAGCTATTCTGTGATAAGAAAAGGTTTGCCCATCAATCGACCGTGGGTGGATGCAAGAGAAGGAGTATGATCATGGGATGGTTTAAGAATTCGTTTGGCATTGGGGCTGGTGTAACGCTGGGGGATATGGCGGCTCAGACCGGTGTTGCTATGGCAGTTGATATTATTGATGGATCGACCAAGAAGCTGCAGGATGACTATCGCATAGAGCATTTTGACCCAATTGTCCGCGACGATATTTCGCACATTATTGCACGAAGCGCACTGAGTGAGATGTCATATCCCTTTCCTACTGAGCTCGATTCCAATGCGAAGGCCGCGCAGCAGCCAGGGGAGAAGAGTAGCTTCGTGCGGCGGCACAAGATCGCTGTCGGTATAACTGGTGCGCTTGTGCTGGTGGCGATATGCAGCCCTAAGCAAAGCGCCATCGTATTGCTTATTGGGCTGTGGCTGCTGATTGTCGCCGTCGGTATCACCATATTCAAAAAAGCGAGCCGCACTGCCACAGGCATGATGGTTGGTGCACTCAGTGCACCAAAGCAGCAGCTTATCAAGGATGGCCAGCAGTATTGGCGTATTCGCGAATATGTGCGCCAAGCTCTGGCTGCATCTGAGCTCAGCCCACAAGATGCTGTGCTAAAGCTTAGTCACACCCAACTTGGGCAGCAATTCCCAGACACAGTGGAAGAGATCGAGGCAAACGCCTTTTACTATAAACAAAAACTGCAGCAATAAGTAAATAAGAAGGGGCAACCCATGCGCATTATCAAACGTCCAGCAACCACCATCCCTAAAGAATCTGCCCACGGCGGCAGTGGGGCACGCAAAGTCTATGTGTCGCCTGAGCACGCCACGAGCCCATATTGCGAGGCGATCACCCATGGTTGGCTGCCTGCAGGCGCGACCTTTGACTGGCATGATCACCCCGGCGTCGAGGAGACAATGATCGTCCTCAAGGGCAGTGGTGAGGCGTCTGACGCAGATGGTACATATACCTACAATCCAGGCGACGTCTTTATCTTTCCACCCGATACGCAGCACAAGATCCACAACCCAGGGCCAGACGAACATGAGATGATATTCGTGCGCATCACAGGGAAGTAGTTATTTCCACACGATACAGGCAAGACCGAGTGTCGCTAGCGTCGTTGCGAGAATCTTTTGTCGTGGGTGATCACGCTCACCAAGCAGTAATGCGCCGAGTATCATGATGATAACAACCCCGGTTCCAGAAATGAAGCTCGTGATACTCACTAGCCCTGTACTAAGGGCGAGCACAAAACAATGTGCAGACAAAGCCCGAAATGTCATGAGCAGATAGGTCTTCTTTTGACAAAAGAGTTGACGATCAATCGGTCGTTTAAGTACCAGGACAATACTCCACAGGAGCGGTGTTGCGATATATGCCATAAGCGTCATATAGGTAACGTAGCCAACAGAAGTTACAAGCTTTTTCTCAACAATATTCAAACAGGCAATTGTCATAGCGCAGCTCACAGCCCACGCAACACCAGCTCGAGTAACCTTGTGTGATCCTCGCTGACGAATGATGAAGGCAGCCATAAAGATAAGCCCACCGCCAACAATTTGGAGGAACGAGACATATTCTCCAAGGAGAATGACACCAAGGATGGTCACAAAGAGTAGCCGTACATTATACAAAACCGAATGGACACCTGCCTCGAGGCGCTGCAACGATAGCGTATTAGTAATATGGAGCGCTATGGTGAGACTTAACGCCAGACACAAGAGGAAACCTACCTCGCTAGTCATAGCACCGAGATGGAGTGGCACGAACCACGATACGATAATAATCGGGAGAGCAATACCTGTCTGCATGAGTGCAGCCTGCACCCAAGGATCGGCGCGTCGACTCAGTGAGCGGCGCAGCACCAGATTGTACCCGACAAGCCCAACGAGATGGAGAATAAGGAAACTATACCACATAAGTTAGTGATGTTCTGGCCGGTCTCTTAACCACTTCAATGTTGTGTATAAATCCAGCGGTGTTGGCGCGTGAGGCGGCCGTTGGTCCTTCTGAGACACCTCTGGTTGATGGTTATTGTTAGGCAAAACTGTGACGCTCTGCAGGCTACGAAGCCAACGCACGTACTGGGCAAGCGACTCAGCAGCGTAGCGCAAATCGACAATCTCGGGGTCGGGATAGAACTCGATGCTATCAGGCCCAATCTCAGTAATCAGACCAGCGACGGGTGTGTAAAACGTTACATCTGGGTTGCGTGGGCAGGTAGGCATCGTCGCAAGCACATCACTGCAGCGCGATATATCAACGAGGAGATGCTCGGAAATAGTCGTCTGTGATTCGTGCGCAGGAGGAATATGTGGTACTCGGTTGATGACAACCCGATTGGCGAGCTGTGGTGGTAATTGACGTGCAGTATCATCACGTCCTGGCAGCGGTATAACTGGTGTTTTGTTTGCAGCATAGAGGACTCGATCTGGGTTGATTGCGAGGCCAGTCAGTGGCATTGTTGCTGCCTGATCTGGTAGCAGCGTTTCGACAGTTGGCGTGAGGTGGTCGGGAAGTCGTACAGCCATGATAAATACTATTGTACCATCGTTTTCATTCGGCACGTGAGAATCGATCGCTCGATGACGCAATCGATTGACCGATTGTGTCTTCTGGCACCTCATATCCCTTCGCGCGAAGGTATTCAATAATGCGCTCTTGCTCGCGTGGGGTGTAGTGTATGCTCGAGCGGCTGCCGCGGGCTTTGCGGCGGACGCCAACAAGCATATCGTCTGCTTCTGCCATGTCGTTGAGTGCTGTAATAGCACGTCGCACGGTCATGTGGTGCAGACCAAGCTGCTTGGCGAGTTCGGTAACACTAAGCTCGCCTTCTTGTGGTGAGGGCAGGTCAAGCAGACCCTGCTCTCTCAGGTAGTCTGCAATGATGCCAGCTTGGCGCGACGTATAGAGCCTATGTATTGTATCCCTGCGAGCGGCTATAGCAACAGTACCAATTGCTGCAGCAACCTCGGGGTTTTCCGTAGCGTGCTCTATTGTCCGCCATGAGACACCAAGGTCTCGTGCAATGCTGTGGATGGTTCGCTTGCGCGGGCGAAGTTGGCGCGGCGGCGTATTATCGGCCTGTGCGGCTGCAATGCGTTGATGTACGTCAGCAATTGGGCTTGTGAGTGCATCGCATATATTCGAGGCAAAGTGACGTTCTGTTGGCAGGGTAATGCCATGGGCGGTATCTTTCGTAACAAGCACCGCTAGTTCATCCTTGGTGTATGTGTGGAGTGGTTGGCGATCACCTGCATTATGGTTCCTAAGGGGGTCTTCTTTCTCCAGAGTTGGGTCAAAGACAAAAGCGACCTCTGAGTAGGTGATGATGGTACGAGCGGGTTGGGTGTCGTGTGGCTGGATATTTGTGATAAAGCGAAGAGGTGGCGGCTGGTCTGTATAGCCTCTTCTTGGTTCTGTCTTGCTTTGCGATATATACACCTGGGCTGGGTCACTAACAGAAAGGCCGATATCGTTTTCAAGCAAGAAGCAAAGAAGTTTATGTAAATCGTTGAGTTTTTCTGCTTGAGTAGTATATCTGTCATGTATCTCGGGTGATTGTGTTGGTTGCTGGGGTGTTTCCATACCTACCACCATACATAATGCAATCGTTTGTTGCAAATATAAGCTACAGAGCCACTGCTCTATCAAACGATCGCCCGAGGTAGGCTGCCACCTGCTCAGCTTGCTCGGGTGAGAGGTGGTAGCCTAGTGTACAAGCCAGCTGGCCGTTCTGGCGTCGTACGCGGTATCGTTCGGGTGTTATACCAAGAGCTTCAATAGCGTGATTAATCGTCGCGTGCGTCACATGAAGCTGCTTGGCAACAGTCGTGCGAAGCAGATACCCCGCTGGTACAGGGGTAAAGAGCCCTTCTCCGCGCGCCTGTTTCTCAATCTTCCGCTGATCCGTGGGTGAGTAGTAGCGGTAGGATAGCCCAGTAGCTTTGTGGTACTCCTCGCCGTGGACATCGGCCCCGACGCTATTAAGCTCATCAATAATACGCCGCACTGTATTGCCGCCAATGCCAAGCTTTTTAGCAACACCATTGAGCGTGCGATATCCCTCTGGTGGTGGAGTAGACTGGAGGTGCTCGGCGAGGGTTGCTACTTGGTGTGATGTGAGGAGGTGCTGCAATTCTGTGCCGCGCTGGATTGTAGTGATTGCGCCAAGCTTATCACTGATTGCAGGGTTATCCAGTGCCTTCTCGATAGTTCGTGGTGCAACTTTAAGCTTCTCAGCAACCCAGCCAATAGTCACTTTACCAAGTGAGCGCCGGGTTTGAGCTATATGGTGCTGCTGCTCTGTCTCTATAGCCTCAGTGATGCGCGCCCGGGCATCGGCAATCGGATGAGTGAGCGCATCAACCATGCTCGCCGTAAAGCGCTGGCCGTGAGGGAGCTCTAGGCCGCAGGCTGGGTCTTGTTTGATAAGATCGAGCAGCCCCTCCTTTGTGCAGCTCTCAAGCGATCCATGTTGCTCAGGATGACATTGCTGCGTCGCGTGCGTATCGAACACAAGCGTGATATCAGGGTAGATAGCCACTGTCCGGCCTGGTTGCTGGCACTCCTGACGCGGCGGTATTGTTATTATGTAGTGAGCGGGGTTAACTGATGCTTCTGCGTCGCTACACTCAGAAGAGATAGATACATCACGCGTGTCATAGCCAAGGTCATTCGCAAGCAAAAATAACAGGTACTGGCGGTCTTTCTCCAGCTGCGCTGCCCGCTCATTGTCTGGCGAGTGCTCGGGAGGGTAGGATGATGAGCGATGTTCCATAATAGAGTAGTGTATTGTACACGATAGATTGCAGCTTTGTCAATAATATGACTGAATGGTAGCACGTTATACCAAAACGTGGTACGATACAAGTACTCTTATTTTCCAGAGAGACACGTCATAAGGTAAAAATACGAGGTACTATGCAGGCAAACCAATCATCAGCTCAGTCATCTGACAAGCCTAAGCCGATTGACGGCGCACGTCTTGTCTCGCTCATTAATGCACTCCGCAAACTCCCCTGGCCAATGACGTATGAGGTGTACGATAGTCTCATCCAAGAGCTGGGTTGGCAGCTCGTCAAGCCACGTGAGCAAGAGCCGCAGACGGGGCACGAGCAGTGTATGCACTACGATGGTTATATGCCACTGCTTGCTACAATAGAAAATGACGTTGTAACGTCGGTGGCGAGTAGCCCAGTCATCGATGTAATTCACCAATTACCAGCAGACGCGTGTCGCACACTCTACGACGAATACTGCGCAGCTGGCACAGCGGCCTGGGGCTGGCCGACCGATGTACGACACACGGGTCATCTCACTGGTACGGTGTGGAAGGGTTTTGCTCCACAAACACCAGCTTCGCGGGAGCATGTTAGTATCAATCTCAACAAGGAAGACAAGACAATCATGTTTGTCCTCACCAGTCGGCAAACTGGTGCACCGTCCGATGGTGCCCGTCGCCCGCGCACGATTCGTCCCTATCCTGGCCCTGATCCATTGCCGCGCCTAGAGAGTGAGCTACATGAGGAGACATACTTCTCTCCAGAACAATTCACTAGCTGGATCGATCGCATTCTCAGCCAACCATCACTGCGCTCTATGCAGCAGTTTGATACTACAATGCAGAGCCAAGGTTGGCAGCTTATGAAGCAAGAGGAGAATACCTGGTGGTATTATGATGGGCCGTTGCGCGTCATGGTATCGAGCAAAGACAATAAGACGGTATCGCTCGTGATGGCATGGTTTGCTAATGGTTCACCCACAGCAGAGTGTCTCGACCTCTACCGCCAATACGTGCAGGCCGGGCAAGTAGCTTGGGGCGAGCCAAGCGATGAGGTAGATGAAGCTGAGCATGCTGCAGAAGGTCTGGCTATCTCGACCATCTGGACAACCAACCAAGACAGTACCATCTACCATCACCCTTATGCAGAGTACAGATAAGCTCTATGTACTCATCGATGTTGCCGCTCAGTCGTAGGGTGCCTCATGATGCTCGTGCGATAGAATCAAAAGTGATATAGTACAAGGTACCTCATAAGATATAGACAACAGTACAAGGATGATATATGAAGAAAAAACAATCATCACAAATACGGAAAAAGCCTCCAGTAGCGTCATTGGAAAGCCCCACAGCGCTTATTGAGTGGATTGATGCGATCAAAGCTATGCCATGGTCATCAGCTTGGCCTGAGATAGCGGCACTGGTCTCCTCGTATGGATGGAAGGCAAAGCTGGATGATGAGAGAAGTGAAGACCATTCGCTTGTTTTTGAAGATGCTACTGGGCACACAGTCATCGTTCAATGTGATGACGACGAAAGCCGCTATATCATCACGCGTACTGTCTCCCAAGCAAAGAACAAACGGTTGCAGCGCAAATACTACGACGAATACCTCCAAGCGGCCCATGCCGCGTGGGGCAAGCCAAAGGAATATACTGATTACGGCAAATGGGGTCAATATGCACCGCGTGAGCCAGTTACGTATCAGTGGCGATTCTTTCCTATCAAGGATGAGATTTCTTGTGCCAGAGATATCGATATCATACAGCAAACATGCACGATTGATTTTAGCCCAGTAGACACAAAAGCAAAACAGTGGGACATCAAGGTATCGTTGCATGTTGAGAAGAATCTCTCCACGCAGCAGTCACCACCGCACATGACAGGGCGTGGCTGGGTGGCAGCACTGAGCTGGCTCACGGCATTGCCATGGCCATTGTTTGAATATGAGCTTGATGCTGTGCGATCATCACTGGGATGGGAGTGGTATAGAGATGCTGCTGATAGTGACTGGCAAAGTGATGTCCTCATAAAAGATAAAGCGGAGGATGAGGATAATACAGGAGGAAAAAGGCCTGTACGTCATCTGACTCTTGAGTACTGTTTGCCTGGCGACGCACGCAAAAATGAGATACTCGGTCTGCTCGTCGAATATCGTCAAGCAGGGACCAATGTATGGGGTGTCGCGACACCTCAACAATCAACATTTGACTCATCACTATGCTGGCAGTGGAAAGTGTCAACAGGTGTCGTCATTACGCTCGGTATGCGGCCTGCAACCCCTGATGATTATGACCAGGGGCTACCGTCGAGTTATGTTTTGTACACAATCATCGCCACAGATACGAAGCAGCATAATCGAACAAACAATCCATATGGTGTTATGCCGCCTCCAGCAGTACCTCCAGTGCCAGTCACGGCTCACCAAGCATGGGATATCTTTGAAGAAGAGTTATATAAAACATTACGTCAGTTAAGTGAGCAGCCGCGTCACTACGCGTTGCTATTTGATAGCGATGAAACAGAGCTCCAGTGGAAGAATAATATCATTACACTTGCCAGCCAGGGAATTAACAATGCGACGGCGATGGTAATTAGTATAAGTGGCCTTCCGTATGAGACAGAAAAAAGTCAGCTACAAGCGTGCGGTTTTGTTGAGGATGTTGAGAGGTACTGCTTGGAATGTCAATTGCCGCAATCTGCTACCAAAGAGCAGCTGCGTGCGGCCGCCCATGGGTGTGTTGTCTGGCTCCGCGATACCCGAGGTATAAACTCGCCAAGCCGGTTACTGGTATGGACAGTACAAATTCCAGAGATTGAGATGGATATCTGGTGGCAGCAGCGAAAGGATGCAATTGATCCTGGTCAGCTCTCTATTGCCAACGATCATTTACTGCACGCTGGTGTGCGCAGTGTCAATTTGCACCCTGATAATGAAGCGATCTATCGCCAATATAGTAAGAAGTTCTGCGCGCTTAATCGAGATCAGCTACTAAGGAACTATGGCCTCTCATCCCGTCTCGAGAGCGATGTGTTAGGGTGGTTTTATGGTATCGGGTCGCTATCGTGGCCCATGACAAAGCATGAGGTATTAGATGCTATTCGACAGGAGCTTGATTGGGAGATAGATACGCAGCCAGGATGTGTCAATAACGTCATTCACCTTGTATCTCCAGCGCAGCACCGTCGAAGCATTATTTGTGAAGACAAGCGGAATGTGATGAACTTTTCCGTTGATGGGCTATCACCTGCTGAGGCGCAGGCGTTCTATGCTTACTGTACTGAGTATGGCGCGACTGTCTGGGGTGGAGTAGACTCATCGTACAGTACACCCCGGCAAAATATGCTCACATGGTGCCGTCATTATGTGAAGGATAAGCAGATTATTCGTGAGTCTTGCACGCTGTGGCATCATAAAACAGAACAGCAGCAGAGTGTCTCTATAACACTTAATATACAACAAGTTGCACAAGCGCAATACCATGACTACATGACCCCACGCAGTTTTGTCAATATAATCAATTGGTTTAACGACCTGACAAAGCCATCAATGAAGCTAAACTTCACGGCGGTGAGCAACGTGTTTGGATGGTATAGTCATCGAATTACCGAGTCAAGCCAGTTTGGTGTGCTTGCCGCGATCGATTGGCCAGATGAAGATAACCCTGATGAATATACCCTTTCGTTCACATTCCAACTGCCAGATGGTATGAGTACTGATGATGTCCATACACTATGGCAGACGTATGTTGAGGCGGGTAATCGCGCATGGGGCACGGCACAGCTACAACAAGATCGTCATGTCGCGCACTGGATTATGCCATCTCAGGATATGCCATCGTATAAGCGTCTGACGCTTGGCATCAGGCCAGCCACCGAAGCAGATCATAAAAGGCAGCTGTTCTCGGAGTCTATCTTATATGCAACGTTTGAGGTTGTGTGGTATGAGTGGCATAATCCAGCGTTAGATACAACGCTCGCAAGCGACACATCATTAACTGCTGACTTTGTCTACCCAACATGGGAGGCGTTTGAGGATGCGTTATATCAGACACTGCAGTCGTTTTGCACGCAGCCGCGGCAGTATGCCACAATGGTAGATGATGCAATGGAAAGCTGGAAACAACGGACTGCCATACGATTGAAAGGCCTAGGGGTGGTTGATGACGCGCATGTAGTCATCTCATTTGATGGATGTACAAGACGAACTGGCTTTACTCAACTAACAAATGATGAGCAACAACAATTATGCGCACTTGGGTTCAGAAAAGGTAAGTATGACTGGGAGTGCCACGTGCCAAGAGCCGCTTCTGACCAAGCACTACGTGCAGCAGCCCATGGTTGCGTCGTGCGTTTACGCGATATAAGCGGCATTACGTCGCCAGTCGACATGCTTAATTGGACGTGGCAACTGCCACAGCTTGAGTCTGCAAACCATCAACTTGCTACTGCTCAGCTCGATAGCGGTCAGCCGTATATGATCAATTTTGATCTTGCCCGTCTTGGGGTGCAGCAGCATAACGCACAAAGTGCGCCTGGTTTTCGCACATACTGGCTCATGAAAAAGCAGTTCGATGCCAAGATGCAGGTATATCCCACCCCAGAGCAATATACTGCTCGAGTCAATCGTATTTTGAGCCAGGTGTGGCCGCTATCCATGGAGCAGTTTGATGACGCGATGCGACAGCAGGGCTGGCGGATAATGAGCATAATGCCCCATATGAAGGCGGTACGGTGGTATCATGATGAGGCGCTGTCGATACAAGTGTCTAGTCGTAAGGGCACTGTCACTCAGGTAACGATATGTTTTGCAAGTCAGTTACCCGTCATGGATTGTCTTGACCTTTATCGTTGCTACGCGCAGGCTGGGCGCGCAGCGTGGGGTGAACCAGTCGATGGTGATAATATAGGTGAGATTGAACATATCACGGAGGATATACGTATCTCAACCACTTGGAGAACTGACATGGGCGATACAATCACCCTTGTACAGCGTGCGGATCAGCTTGATGCGTCAATTGATATTGCCAAGCGGCAGCAGCCCAAGACACCCTAACTCGCCCCATGCTATAATACCCCTATGACCAAACAACACGCCTACATCACCACTGCTATTCCTTATGTCAACGGTAAGCCGCATATTGGCAATGCGCTCGACTATCTCCTGGCCGATATCTGGGCGCGCTATCAGAAGCAAAATGGCCACGAGGTACGCTTCCAAGTTGGCACAGACGAACACGGCAATAAAATCGCTGCCAAGGCTCAGGCGAATGGGCTCGACCCGCAGGGCTATGTAGACAGCATGTATGGCAACTTCAAAGTCTTGATGGAGGCAGTTGGCGCAGAATACACCGACTTTATTCGCACGACTGACCCACACCACGTTGCAGCAGTGCAGTACATCTGGCAGCGGCTTGCTCAGGCAGGGCTGATCTACAAGCACACCTATGAGGGCTGGTATTGCGTGGGGCATGAGGCATTCTTTACTGACAAGGAAGTCCACGAGACAAATGGCATATGCCCTGATCATCAAACGCCGTATGAACGCGTCTCAGAGGAGAACTACTACCTCAAAGCGAGTGCCTTTACCGAGCAGATTCGCCAAGCCATTACTGAAGGCCGGATGAAAATCGTGCCCGAGTTCCGCAAAAATGAGTTCCTCGAGCTTATCAAAAATGGCGTCCAAGATGTCTCAATTAGCCGTCCGCGCAAGACACTGAGCTGGGGCGTACCAGTGCCAGGCGACGACAGCCAGGTGATGTACGTCTGGCTCGATGCCTTAGCCAACTACGTTACAGTACTAGGCTATCCAGATAGGGCCGAGTGGCAGGCGTATTGGCCAGCCGATGTGCAAGTCATTGGCAAGGATATTTTGCGCTTCCACGCGGGGATCTGGCCCGCTATGTTGCTCGGGCTCGACCTCCCACTACCTAAGACACTACTCGTTCACGGCTTCGTTCACGTTGGGGGTAGTAAGATGAGCAAAACAGTTGGCAATGTGGTCGACCCAATGGAAATTATCCAGAGCTATGGGGCTGATGCCTTCCGCTATTTCTTTGCTCGTCATATTCCTACCCAAGACGATGGAGATTTCACCTGGGAGAAATTTGAGAAAGCGTACAACGGCGAGCTCGGTAATGACCTCGGCAACCTCGTGCAACGGGTGGCAGCTATGCTGACACGCTACCAAGCAGGAGTGATTGGCGATGCGCCGCAAGCCGAGCACGATATGACCATCTACCGCGACATGATGCAGCGACTGGAGTTTGATAAAGCACTCGATGAAGTATGGAGCTCCGTCCGCAGCCTCAACCAATACCTCGAGCGGGTCAAGCCATGGGAGATCGCCAAGCGCCGTGCCACCGACCACGATGCCGAGTCGCACCTGAGCGAAGTCTTAGCCTATGCGGCCAGTACTTTGCTGCAGATTGCCGATGAGCTCGTGCCATTCATGCCTGCCACCGCTCAGGCTATCCACACTATCTTTGGTACTGGCGTCGTGCCAGCCGACGTCCCACCGCTGTTCCCAAAGCGCTATATTCACACTCCTGACCCGCGAGCTCGCGCCGCCTCATAAACAAAGGAGCATAGCTATGACAAGTGATACGACACATACTCTTGGCAGCACATCACCCATGCCGCGTCTTATCGACTCGCACTGCCACCTACACGATAGCGAGTTCTACGACGATGCAGCGCGCGAGGCAGCTTATCAGCAGGCTATTCGGGCTGGCATTGCTATGATCTGTGTGGGGACGGATGTGCGCAGCTCGCGTCAGGCAGTGCAGTTTGCCCTGGCGCGCGACCACTGCTATGCAGCGGTAGGTATTCATCCCCATGATGCCGAAGCAGCGGGCGAAGCGGGTATTACAGCTATTCGCGAACTTCTCGCTGAGAAGCCACTGCGGCAGGGCCGGCCCGTCATTGTTGGGGTGGGGGAGATTGGCTTAGATTATTTTTATGACAATAGCGCCCGCCCAGCGCAGCAGCAGTGTCTCCAGGCGCAGCTGCAGCTTGCGGCGGAGTTCCAGCTGCCCGTTAGCTTCCATGTGCGCGACGAGAAAAAAGCGCATGGTGCAGTGTGGCAGGACTTTTGGCCTATCTACGATGCCCAGCCGGTGCGCGGCGTTCTGCACAGCTTTACCGACACTCAGGCGCAGCTTGAGCAGGGCCGTGCTCGCGGTTTATTTATTGGCGTCAATGGCATCAGCACCTTCACAAAAGACAGTGCTCAGCAGCAGCTCTACACCGATCTCCCACTTGATGCAATACTGCTCGAGACCGACGCTCCCTTCTTGACTCCGGTGCCCTTCCGTGGTAGAATCAACCTACCGGCTTATGTGGAGGAGGTAGCCCGTGACCAAGCAGCCAAGAAGGGTTTGCCCATCGCACGCGTCGCCGCCACCACAACGGCAAATGTACAGAGGTTATTTGATATATGAATGAACTCCAAATAAATCACACGAAGAAAAACGTAACCCCCGCTCCTGAGGGTAATTTTGGTGGCGAGACAGCGACAAAAGATTCATACGGTCAGCCAGGAATGCTTACGCTCGAGCAACTTCGCGAGCAAGAGCGGCTTGCTCGTGTGAAAGAGGAACTCATGCGGGTTGCGAAGGTGTATGATGGTGACCCAGATGACCTAACAGGTGAGAAAAAAGTTTCTCCCAAGGAAGCTTATTATCAGAATATCGAGTATGCAAAAGGTGTTACGAGCCTTGTGTTGAAGATGCGAGAGTATCTGCTTAAGAAGTATGGTAGCCAAGATGCGAGCAAGCTACTTGAAGAGAATAGTGGAATGACTGGTGTGGACAGCGTTCTCAAGAAATCTTCTTTCGCTGTTGGCGATGAGATTAATCTCAATCCTGATTTTTGGAACAAAAATCCTGACGACAAGAAAACTGACCAAGAAAATAGGAACAACGATGGCAATAACCCAGTAGTAGATATGTCGTCATATGCAGCCAGACGAGCACGTCGTGAAGCACCTGCACCTACTAACAGTTCTAGTAGCTATTACTACCCTGAGGAGCACGCTGCCTAGTGAGAAAGCCAAGCTCACTCCTTGGTAAAGCCTATGCGCTGCTGGCGGGTGATACCAGCATTGGCAAGTCGAAGAAGCGGCCCTTTAGGCGCTATACCGAGCGCGAGCTCATCACGCTGGAGAGTGAGATTGGGGCGGAGCTGTTTGGCCCGGTAGAGAAGGGTCGGCATCGAGAGTTCTTTTGCCTGGATACAAAGACGTGGATCTGGCACGAAGAATGGACAGACGAGAAGCGCCACATCCAGACCAATACTATCCGCTACGAGATTAATGACCAAGGTATTCTCAAAGTGCAAGAAGGGGCGCGCTATAGTTACTTAGTTGGCGATGAGCTGCGCAACTTCGTCATGGCGACGCGCCTCTATTATGAGCGGGTGGCGCGCGAGATATACCGCGTTGACCCCAATACTGGCCAGCGTTTCGCTGATCCGGACTAGAGTGCTATACTAATTGGAGTGAAACCAGAGATGATATATTGCGACCACGCAGCGGCCACGCCGATGGATGACCGTGTTTTGGCGGCGATGCAGCCCTACTTTGCTGAGCAGTTTTTTAACCCGTCCAGCCCCTATGCGCCAGCAGTAGCGGTGCGGCAGGCCTATCGCCAGGCAAAGCACCGTCTTGCGGTGGCGCTGGGCGGCAAGCCAGATGAAATTATTATGACGGCTGGTGCAACGGAGTCGATTAACCTCATGTTTGCTGGTGTACATGGCCATGTGGTAACAGCAAATATCGAGCACCACGCTGTGCTGGCTGCAGCGCACCAGCATGATGTGACAGTAGTGAAAGCGAACCCAAAGGGCGTAGTGACACCCGAAGCGATTGCCCAGGTGATTCGCCCAGAGACGGTACTCGTCAGTATTGCTCTGGCCAACAATGAGCTAGGAACGATCCAACCACTGCGGGCAATTGCCGCAGTGGTAGCCCGTGAGCGCCAGCGACGACTCGAAGCGGGTGAATCAACGCCGCTCTACCTCCACAGTGATGCCTCGCAGGGGGCAGGCCAGCTCGATATTAATGTGGCGCGCCTTGGCGTGGATGCACTAACGCTTAATGCAGGCAAGATATATGGCCCTAAGCAAGTTGGCCTCTTGTGGCTGGCTCGCCAGGTGCGGCTTGATCCGCTCATCGTTGGTGGCGGGCAAGAGCGTGGCCTACGCAGTGGGACAGAGAATGTGGCTGGTGTGGTCGGCTTTGCAGCGGCACTTGAGTGTGCCCAAGCACACCGCAAATCCGAGGCGCAGCGCCTTGAGCGTCTGCGTAATAGCATGCAGCAAACTCTGTGCAAGCACATCCCTGCGGCAGTTGTCTCGGGTGATGTGAAGCATCGCCTGGCGGGTCATTTGCATATTTCGTTCCCTGGGGTGGATGCCGAGCGGCTCATTTTCTTGCTTGAGCGCGATGGCGTACTCGTGGCAACTGGCAGTGCCTGTGCGGCCAATAAAGGGCTGCGCAGCCATGTCCTGACGGCGATTGGCCTGCCGCCAGAGGTAGCCGACGGAAGTCTACGCATTAGCCTGGGACGGCTCTCGACCGAGGAGAATTGCCAACGTGCGGCGCAGTGCATTATTGCAGCGGTGCAGCACGAGCAGGAGCGGATGAAGGGGGCGCGGCGATGAAATTATTACGCTGGCTTGCCGGGATATTTATCGCCCTGATGCTCCTTGTGTGGCTTGGTGGGCGCTGGCTGACGCGCGACGACCTTGCCACGTGCCAAGCAGCCCCGAGCAGTGCTGAGCAGTGCCACGCTGCTGATGCCATTGTGGCAGTGAGTGGTGGCGATACCCAGGCCCGCACCGCCGAAGCGATTCGCCTCTACCAAAATGGCTGGGCACGCTTCATCGTCTTCTCAGGTGCTGCCGCCGATAAGACTGGCCCCAGCAATGCTGAGGCAATGCGCCGCCAAGCTGTGGCGGCCGGTGTGCCCGACCGTGCCATTCTCACTGAGGAACTAAGCGAAACTACTCGCCAAAATGCCAAAAAAACGGGCCAGCTCCTCCGCCAAAAGAATATCGACTCGATTATCCTCGTCACCAGTGCCTACCACTCGCGCCGCGTTGCACTGGAGTTTGGCCAGTATGTACCGCATATCACCATGCGCAGCCATCCCGTAGCCACAGACAAACAATGGTCGGATACCTGGTGGCTTACGCCAAGTGGTTGGCAGCTGACGATCGAAGAGTTGGTGAAGATTGGCTGGTTCAAGGCGGTGCAATCATGACACAGCGTGTCTTTGTTGGGATGAGTGGTGGGGTGGATAGTAGCCTCACTGCAGCGCTGCTGGTTGAGCAGGGCTACGACGTGACCGGTGTATATATGAAAAACTGGAGCCAAGACCTACCTGGCATGCAGTGCCCCTGGGCGGAAGACTTGGCCGACGCCAAGCGGGTGGCAGTGCAGCTGGGTATCGACTTTATCGTCTTTGATTTTGAGCACGACTACAAGCACAAGGTGGTAGACTACATGCTAGCCGAGTACCAAGCTGGGCGCACGCCTAACCCCGACATTATGTGCAATCAAGAGATTAAGTTTCGGCTCTTTCTCGATACAGCGCGCGAGCGTGGGGCTGACCTTATTGCTACTGGCCATTATGCGCAGACTGGTGGCACATGTGCAGAGGATGGCAGCGCGGCGACTAATCAGGAACATTCATTCCAGCCTGATCGCCTCTACCGCGCAACCGACGCGGCCAAAGACCAGACCTACTTCCTCTACCGCGTGACGAGTGATGCACTCCAGCATACACTCTTTCCGCTTGGTGGCTATACGAAGCAGCAGGTGCGGCACATGGCCAGTGAGCGTGGCCTCTGGACAGCGCGCAAGCAGGAGTCAATGGGAGTGTGCTTTGTTGGTAATGTCGGCATGCGAGACTTCCTCAGCCAATATATATCCACTCGCCCGGGCGATATTATCGACAAGCAAACGGGGGCTGTGCTAGGCCAGCACGATGGTGCGATCTTTTACACCCTGGGCCAGCGCCATGGACTGGATGTTGGCGGCGGCTTGCCCTATTACGTTGTCGGTAAGGACATGGCAGCAAATGTGGTATACGTGAGCCGCAATATGAATGACGAAGCAATGTGGCGTCATGATGTGCTGGTGGGCGATTTGCACTGGATTCATGGCGCACCAGCGGCGAGCGACCAACTGACCGTCCGTCTGCGCCATCGTGGCCAGCTGAGGCCATGCACGTTGCAGTATGATTCAGCCCAGGCTCAAGCCACCCTCCACCTCAGTGACCCTGAGCGGGCCGTGGCAGCCGGCCAGTCAGCCGTAATCTACCGTGGGACAGAGTGTCTTGGCGGAGGGATTGTCGTCGATTCCGTGGCTTTATAGCTGCTTTATTACCTCAACAATGAGTGAAAACAGAGAGGCTATTCTGTAAGGCATGTATTTTCCCTTTAAGTATCAGGAAATATATCGCACGACCATTCAGAAGTAACTCTGTTGACAACTCAAACAGCAGTTTCGTATACTGACACTTATAGACAACCATAAGGGGGATTATTATGAGGGTAAAACACACTCACTCTCGGATGAGAATTATTGCTGCGGCGGCAGTCGTCGTTAGTGGCGTTGGGCTTGTGGGGCCGCAGCTTGTGGCGCATCAGGCGTATGCCGATGCCGACACGACTGCACCAGTCTTTACGCCAGCCAAGCCAGAGAAGCTCGTGGCGCGAGCGGGTCGCTCAATTGCCGATGCGGTGCGTACTGTGGCAGCGAATGATGGGGCGGACGGAACAGGTGTTAATAGCGATGGCGTGGTTATCGACGCAAAAAACCTTGACCTTGCAAACCCAAAACCAGGCACATATACAATCACTTACCGTGCGGTCGATAATGCCAACAATAAAGCAGAGGTGACACGCGAGGTAGAGATCACAACTACTGAAAAGCTCGAAGCGAAGCTAGCTGAGCCGATGGTGCTGGATGGCTACAGCCCACACACCAGGGCGGAGGCAATATCCAAACAGGTTATTGCCCGTGCCGTGGTGGCTGATGAGACATCTCCTCAGGCTGTGATCGACAAAGCATTGCAAGAGCTTCAGCAAGCAATCGATGACCTCCGCGTCGACCACACCGACTACGACAAAGCCAAGCAAGAGCTTGCTGCTGCGCCAGCCTACGTCGCAGCAGACAAGGACGTTACTGCAGCAGCGACAGAGGCAGATCGCCTCGCAAATCTCAAAGCAACCACAACGCCAGAGCTTGCCAAAGCGACGAAGGCACTCACCACTGCTATAGCCACAGCCATCCAGGAGGATCAAGCACGCCAAAAGACAGCCACGCAAGCCGTTGATGCACTCGAAGCTAAGCCGGATCTTGCATTGCTTGCAACAACCCAAGCAGTGGTCGATACTGTTAAAGATAATGCAGCCAAGACGGCACTGCAGCGACGGGTTGATGCAATCCGCACTGCGCTGCAACCACAACAGCCACGGCAAGCTGCCGCCGCACCCAAGACGGCAGCCCACACGCCCGAGCAGGCGCATCCTGTAGCAGCTGCACTTGCCGAGACTGGTGCCAACCTCTGGCTTCTCGGCGGGGCAGGGACTGCTCTCGTTGGTGGGGCGATTGGCCTGTGGCGTCATCGCAACAAGCTTTTTAAACGTGAGAAATAAGTACGATCGCGCAAAAATCGGCTCTTGAATGAGTCGATTTTTGTATAGTAGTGTTTCAAGTGGCAGTACACTTCGTTATGAAGAGCTTTTATAATCACACCACCAAAGATGCACGAGGTAGTGTGTCCGTGCTATAATACCCCCTATGAATGCTCAAGATATCCGCAACAAATACCTCGAATTTTATGCCAAGCAGCAGCACGCCATTATTAAGCGGGCCCCGCTCATCCTAACCGACGACCCGACGACACTCTTTACTGGTGCGGGCATGCAGCCGATGATCCCATATCTGCTGGGTGAGACACACCCACAGGGCAAGCGCATCACCGACTCGCAGACATGCTTGCGTGCTCAAGATATTGACGATATTGGCGACAATCGCCACACTACCTTCTTTGAGATGCTCGGTAACTGGAGCCTGGGCGACTACTTTAAGAAAGAGCAAATTACCTGGATGTGGACATTTCTCACTGAGGAAGTAGGGCTCGACCCGAATCGCCTGTATGTGACGTGTTTCATTGGTGCACCCGAGTACAATATTGCCAAAGACACCGAAGCAGCCGAGCTGTGGCGGCAGAAATTTGCCGAAAAGGGGATCGAAGCAAAAAGTGCCGACATCGGCAGCGAAGAGCACGGCGCGGCCCGTGGCATCCAGCCAGGTGAGCGCATCTTCTACTATGACGGCAGCAAAAACTGGTGGAGTCGCAACGGCGGACCCGAGACAACACCAGTCGGTGACCCATGTGGGCCTGATAGCGAGATGTTTTATGAGTTTGATTTCATTGAGCACGACCCGAAGTTTGGTGAGCATTGCCACCCTAACTGTGACTGCGGACGCTTTATGGAGATCGGCAACAACGTCTTTATGGCATACAAGAAGGTAGCCGAGGGACAGTTTGTTCCACTAGATAAGCCGAATATCGACCATGGCTCTGGTCTGGAACGCATTGCGGCTGCGGCCAATAACGACCCTGATGTCTTTAAGATTAGCCTGATGTGGCCTATTATCAGCAAGCTTGAGCAGCTTAGTGGCAAGAGCTACACCTCGCACACCGAGAGTATGCGGGTAATTGCCGACCACCTGCGAGCAGCCACCTTCATGGCGGTCGATGGCTGCATCCCGAGCAACAAGGAGCAGGGCTATGTGATGCGCCGCCTCTTACGACGGGCTATCCGCTACAGTTTCGACCTTGGCATCGAGCAGAACTTTCTTGAAGCAGTGGTGCCGGTGATTGCCGACCTATACGAGGCAGACTTTCCAGAGGTCAAAGCAGCGCGCGAACAGATCATCGCCGTGCTCGCTAAGGAAGAAAAAGCCTTCCGGCAAACGCTCCGTAAGGGGCTCAAACAGATGCAGCAGTATGTCGCAGATGGCCTGACTGGTGTGGAGTTATTTACGCTATATGATACCTTTGGCTTCCCGGTAGAGCTCAGTACAGAGGAGGCATACAAGCAGGGGATCTCACTCTCTGAGGACTGGCGAGCAGAATTTGACGCCAAAATGGCCGAGCAGCGCCAGCGCTCTAAGACAGCGCGCAAAGGGCAATTTAGTGGCGGGCTGGAAGGTCACGACCCAATTCATCTCAAGTACCACACGGCAACGCACCTACTCGGGGCGGCGCTGCGCACGGTATTGAAAGCACCAGATTTGCAGCAGCATGGCAGCAACATCACCGCTCAACGCCTGCGCTTCGACTTCAATCACGATAAGCTCACCCCAGAGGAGAAGCAAGCAGTGGAAGACCAAGTCAATGCCTGGATCGAGGCAGACTTGCCTGTGAGCTTTGCCGTGTACCCAACCGATGAAGCACTGAAGCTCGGAGCAATCGGTGCCTTTGGCGAACGTTACGGCGACACCGTCAAGGTCTATTCTATCGGCGAAGGTGATCAGCGTGTGAGCTTCGAAGTGTGCGGGGGCCCACACGTCGAGCGCACTGGTGTCTTGGCCGAAGATGGTATGCGCTTCAAGATTACCAAGGAAGAGTCGAGCTCGGCCGGTATCCGCCGGATCAAGGCGGTGTTGCGGTAGCGCTAGCAGATAACCAGGAATAGACAATACAATACCAGCAACATATGTGCTGGTATTGTATTTATTGGTATCAATAATACCTACAAGGGCACGAAAGAGAGGGCGTGACCCTACTGGAGAGCGCAGCGCTCAGTGATTATACTCCCCGTTAGCTGGGTAATAGCATTACTTAGCTGTGCGATATCTTTTGGCTCGACGTATGTGCGGCGGCGCTGCGACGCAGTTTCGCTGGATTCATAAGAACAGGTGAGTGTAGTGTCAAGTTGGTCGCTCTCAATCTCACATGTGACTGGCGTATCGACCCCATCGCAGACATAAGGTATTTCGCATGTGGCTGAGATACCTAGTATCGATTCGCCAATTCGGCGTGCAGTCAAGACAAAGCACATACTTGATGATTGCTCGCCATTACTATCGCGGTAGCTTACACTGTGGTACACCTGAGAAGGGTCGGCCGTAGGGAGGACCGCTTCGTCGAGAAGAGCCTGAAGGTCGGCAGCAGTTGTGTCGCGGTTGGTTGCATACCATCTAAATAGCTCCGAATCATGGTCAAGCGGGCGCGAGCGGTCGAGTAAGCGTGCCACGTGGTTGTGTGTGATAGGCATCTGGCTGGGGTCGGTCCGGCTATACCAGTATTGCCGATTATCCGCCAGTGTTAGTGCAAAAGAATGATGCTTATCGGGGTCGGCAAAGGCGAGCTGACCAGCAGTTAGGCCAGTGGCATCAGCTGTGAGGTCAACGGCCAATGTACCACCTTCATTATATCGCCCAAAGGGAGCTTGGTAGGCTATCGTTGTTTCGTCGGGCGTGGCATGGTGCGCTTCAAGCGCTGCGACCGTTTTGTACAGGTGGCGGCCAAGCAGGGTATGCTTGGTTGGCTCGTAGTTCTCAAGTGGAAAGATGCCGATATACGCGGCATCGACTGGTTCACGGTTAGTCATAGTGAGCGTATTGTACAGTGGTTACCTCTGTTTTGTCAAGGAGGTGCTACCACTGTATGACTTTTCTGCAATATTTCTCAATAACGACACTTGCAGTGCTTGATGCAAAATGAATCATTTCATCATAAATTCGCCAATAATCACCGTTTAGGGCTAGCAGGCAGGCCTGTATATGGTATATAATAGAGACGATTATGGTTTTCGATCGATTTCTTACCCGAGCAGATAACAGCGCTAGCGAATGCCTCGTTGGTCTTGATATTGGGACAGAGTACGTCAAGGCGCTGCTTGCCCGGGTCAATGGTGAGGAAATTGAGATCATTGGTGTGGGGCGCAAGCACCAAGACCGCAGCGATATGCACTCGGGTGCGATTGCCGACATTGCCGCAGTCGTGCGCAACTGCGAAGATGCTCTGGCCCAAGCCGAGTCTGAGGCTGGCATACAGGCGCGCCGTGCAGTGATTGGCATTGCTGGCGAGCTTGTGAAGGGTGTGACAAATACCATTCGCTATCGTCGTCCGCAGCCCGATCGTCCACTAGATGAGACCGAAATGGAATTCATCATCGAGAAGGTGCAAGACCGAGCTGCCATCAAGGCGCAGCGGCAGATCGCTCTCGAGACAGGCAACCAAGATGTGGAGGTAAAGCTCGTCAATTCCGCACTCGTCAGTATTCACATTGATGGCTACAAGGTCAGCAACCCGATTAGTTTTCAAGGTAAGGACGTAGCGGTGCAGATCTACACTGCTTTTGCTCCTATGGTGCACATTGGTGCGCTTGAGCGCGTAGCTGATGAGCTAGCGCTCGACCTCGTGGCGGTGGCGGCCGAACCCTTTGCGGTGAGCCGGAGCGTACTAGGTACAGATGCGAATAGCTCATTTACGGCTATTCTTACCGACGTTGGTGGCGGCACAACAGACATTGCGGTAGTAAATGATGGTGGCGTGGAGGGGACGCGGATGTTTGGTATTGGTGGACGCAGCTTTACTAATACGATTGCCAATGAGTGCGCTATTAACTACAACGAGGCTGAGAAGCTCAAGGTTGCGACTAATCACGAGCAGATGAAACAAGAGCTTAAGCAGCATTTTGATACCGCAATTGATAAAACCCTCGATGTCTGGCTAGCAGGAGTCGATCTTGCTCTTAGCGAATTTAGCTCGGTTGACCACTTGCCTAATCGTATCTTGCTCTGCGGTGGTGGGGCGAGTCTTAAGCCACTAGTGAAAGCCCTCGAGACGCGCGATTGGTATACCGACCTCCCCTTTACACGCCGGCCAGTGGTGCAGCATATTAAGCCCAGTGACGTCTCGGGCGTGGTCGACCTGACGAACAAGGTCAGCGACCACTCATTTATCACCGCGATGGGCCTCCTGCGTGTGGGCTACGATACGATGATTGGGGCAAGCGAAACAGAAACACTACGCAATAAATTGAATAAAATGTTGAGGATCTAAATGCAAAAAGATGTCATTTATATCGATACTGAGGACGACATCACCGCCATCATTGGCAAGGTGAAGGACTCCTCGCAAAAAATCGTCGCACTTGTGCCACCCAAGCGGATTGGTGCTATGCAGAGCGCTGTCAACCTCAAGCTCGTCCAGCGCGCTGCTGAGCAAGCAGGTAAACGGCTCGTCATTATTACTGGCAACCAAGCACTCTCGACTTTGGCGGCTTCGGCAAGTATCCCCACGGCGCGAACATTGCAAAGCCGGCCAGAGATGGCTGAGATCCCAGCGCTCGAGGTCGATGACGAAGATGTCATTGATGGTAGTGAGCTCGAACCAGAAGATCCTGAGCTAGTAACGCCTGATACTTCTGTACCGGCTCGTCCTGCCACCCGCTCGGCTGCTCGCAAGACGCCAGATGACGACGACAAAGCAGCTGATACGTCGGCTGCCTCAGACCTCAAGAAGAAGGTGAAGGTACCGGATTTCAACAAAATGCGCAAGAAACTCTTGATCGGTGGTGCGGCACTCGTTGCCCTGATCGTTTTCTTGGTGTGGGCGATTTTCTTCGCACCACATGCGACCATCACGATCAAGGCTCGTACCTCTGATCTGCCGCTCAGCACCCGCGTTACGATCGGCGATTCGCTTGGCTCAAACCTGCAAGAAGGGACAATCAAGACGACGACCAAAACAACGCGCAAGACTATCTCAGTCGACTTTACTGCCACTGGCAAAGAAGATGTTGGCGCAAAGGCAACGGGGACGGTGCGCTTTACGCCGGCTTCGTTTGATGTCTTACGTAATGGAGCGACGATCGACGCCGGGACGACTATCACGTCTGAGAATGGTATGCAGTATAAAACGACATCGTCGGTGGTATTCGACTCTAACGCGTCGGGTGGCGACCTCATGCGAGGCCGCACAACAGAGGTCACCGCGGTAGAGAGTGGCACGAAGTACAATGGTGCATCGGGCTCGGCCAAGGGCCCCTCTGGCTTCTCTGTTTCCTTCACGCATGATACTTCTGGTGGTACAGACAAGACGATTACCACAGTGCAGCGCAGTGATATTGAGCAGGCGAGGAATAGACTCAATAGTTCACTCGATAGCAATGGCGCTAAGCGCGAGCTTGCCTCACAGTTTAATGGTGATAGCTACATTATTCTGGGTGATACCTTCAAGCAAAACGACAGCGACATCCAACCGAACGTCAAGGTGGGTGGCGAAGCAACTGATGGTAAAGCCCAGCTGACTGGTGCGGTGGAGTACTCCCTCTCGGCGATTGAGAAGCGCGAGGCAGGCATCTTCCTTGATGCATACTTCAAGCAACAGATTGACGGCAAGGCCAACCAGCAAGTCCATAGCAATGGAGTCAATAAGCTCTCGGTGACCAATGTTTCGGCTAATGGTAATGCCTACAATGCGACTATCACGACCAACGGCAAAATCGGTCCCAAAGTCGATGAGTCGGAGCTCAAAGACTATGCCAAGGGTAAGCGCTATGCTGAGATTCGCTCGCATGTCGAGAAGATTGAGGGAGTGAGCTCGGCCGATGTATCGTTCTCACCATTCTGGGTGCAATCAGCACCAAATGACACGAATCGTATAAAGGTGGTATTTGACCTCAATGAACAATAAGAGAACATACTTAGCGCTTGATGTCGGCGAACGACGGATTGGCGTGGCAATTGCCGATCCGTCCGTGCGAATTGCTGTCGCATATGATACGATTGAAGTGGATGGTAGTGAACTTGAGCAAATCACTCAGCTGATTATGAGTGAGCGTGTTGGGGTGGTAGTCGTCGGCTACCCGCGCAATCAATCGGGCGAGCCCACAGCTCAAACCGCCTATGTTGAGCGGTTTGCGACTCAATTGACAGATATCGCGCCGCGCTTGGCATTTCAAGATGAGTCGCTCACCAGTGTACAGGCTGAGGAGTATCTTCGTGCTCAAGGAAAGCCGTATAGCAAGGGCGCTATCGATGCTGTCGCTGCCAGTATTATTTTGCAAGACTATTTGGAGACGCACTATGACTGATTTTCGCCGCCAGCCAGGCCGAGGCTTCCAGGTAGGGAATCCAAACCCACCAATGTCGCCACCACCAGCAGAACGCATCACACCACGGTCGGGGCGCTCGGCTGCTTCGGTGGGGTCTTCGGGGCGCAGTGCGTCGCCGTATATACGCCGCTCAGAGCCACATCGCCCAATAGTGGGACAACAGCCACAATCGACACAATCTATCCAGCCACAACCAGCACCGTCTCCTGCGCAGCAGCAGGCATATGATCCCTACGCGCGGGTGAGTAGGCCTCAGCCACAACCAGCACCTCAGCCACAGCCCTACCGTAGTACACCAACTCCATCTCGTGACACGTACGCAGTGCCAGTCCAGCAACCAGTACCTCAATCGCAACCTCAACCAGCGGCCACTCCAGTCGATGATTTTGCTGATGATGCGTTGCCTTCTGGGCTTGATGATGATAGCTTCTATGGCTTTGACGACGATGACCAGCCGCCGCAGCCCACACCGGGGCCACAGCGGGGAAGTCTGCTTGGTAATGATAGTGTTTCACCACTCTTTGCTGATGATGCACCAAAAGGTCGGACGATTGGCTCTCAGAAAAAATCTCCACGCTACAATACCGGTCGGCCACATCGTGGACGCCGTCGGTGGTTGTGGTGGCTGAGTGGTGTGGGGCTATTGATTTTGCTTATCATCGTGGCAGGGTATTGGTGGTACCATCAAAATCTACAGCCAGTCGATCGAACAGATACTACTGCTAAAGCAATAACAATCGATGATGGTGCTACGCTCAAGACCGTTGCCGCAACACTAAAAGAACAGGGGTTGATTCGCGATACCAGAGCTTTTGATATCTATACCCGCTTGTCAGGCTCGCGCAATCAGCTGCATGCTGGTGTATGTCAGTTTAGCCCTTCGCAGTCGTTGCCTGAGATCGCGACGAAGCTCTCGCAGGGGTGTCATGATAATCGCGTTGTCACATTCTTGCCAGGTGGCACTGTCGTCGATTCGCGCTACAAGCCACAAGGCCAAGACGCCACCACGGCACTCAAGCGAGCTGGCTACAGTGAGGAGTCAATCAAAGCTGCACTCGCCAAGACGTATAACAGCCCACTCTTTGCCGATAAGCCAGCAGGTACCTCGCTCGAGGGCTATATTTTTGGTGATACCTATTCCGTGCCAGCCAATCAAGGTCCAGAGGCGGCTCTCAAGGCAGCCTTCGCTCATATGTATGAGCAGATTCAGAGTAATGGCTTGGTTGACAAATTTGCAGCCCAAAAACTCAATCTCTACCAAGCTATCACCCTTGCCTCCATCATCCAGCGCGAGATGGGGTGTGGTGGTGCGAGCCAAGATTGTTACCAGATCCAGCGACAGATTGCTCAGGTTTTTTACAAGCGTTTGCGCGAGAACAAAGTGCTTGGCTCGGACGTAACCTTCATTTATGGGGCAGATGTTGCTGGCGTAAGCCCCAATGTCAATCTCGACTCGCCGTACAATACACGCATCAAGCCAGGTTTGCCACCTGGGCCGATTGCCACACCTGGCCTCGGTGCACTCAAAGCAGTGGCCGACCCAGCTCCTGGTAACTATGAGTTCTTCCTCGCTGGTGATGATGGCAATGTCTATTTTGCCAACACTGAAGCTGAGCACCAAGCCAATATCAAGCAGCATTGCAAGAAGCTTTGTTCGGAGTTATAAAGCCTCGGCTGTAGCCGTAGCTACCAATACCGGGGTAAAATTGTTGCAATTTTCACAAAATATCATCTCCCACCACAGTGGTGAGCCATTGACTAAATCACAACTGCGTAGTAGAATGGATCGTAGCCAGTCGGTGAGTGAGGATACAGGGAATGCAAGAGAGGGGAATTGCTCTACCAATGGCCTGCCTTTAAATGTCGTACGAGCGCCGAAATCAATTTTTTTAATATCATAATAAAATCGGTCGACATGTGTGCTCCGTTCTCATATATAAGAGAAGAAAGACAGAGTGAGGTAGTCGCGCGCTAGCAATAGATGCGCAGGAGAACGATCATTCGTCAACAACAAGCAGCCGAGCAGGCTTCACAACTCGAACTTTCGCCTATTACCGTGCGGAGTCGGCGTCCGCGACCATTGTATAAGTCATTATCACCAGTACGGACATCGGCCTATGTCGGGGTTTTTGTCTTGATACTGTCGCTCGTTGCCATGAGCTATCAGCCAATTTTGGCAGAAAACACCGCTCTAGCCAGCGCTGCGCCCGTCAGTGCAACGCGCCAGACAGCAGCAACACCATCGGCAGACGGGGTAGATCAGCTCGTTGCGACCAATGTTGCTACGTCGATTGCTGAGAGCACCAGCTTGCCTGTCGCTAATAACGTCGCTAACCTCTCGCAGTCAATTGCTGCAGAGAACTCGTTTACTCAAACGAGCGCTACGACGATCAACAAGCCACAGATTGTTCAGCCAACAGCCGACAACCGCACTATCAAGAAATACACGACAGTTGCTGGTGATAGCGTGCCAAGCCTTGCCGATAAGTTTAAGATTAGCACGCAAACCATCAAATGGGTCAACAACCTAACCAGTGATGCCCTTGAGCCAGGCAAAGAGCTAACTATTTTACCGGTTAATGGTATTCTCTACACCGTTAAGGATGGTGATACGCTTGATAGCATTGCCGCTAAATACAAAGCAGATAAGAATCAGCTGACTCTCTACAACGACCTTGAGCTGACCTCTACCCCTGCTAAAGGCTCACAGCTCATCATCCCTGATGGTTCATTGCCAACAGAAGAGCAGCCAGGCTACGTAGCGCCACGCTCAGGTGCTGCTGCTCGCGCAGCTAATGCAACTGCAACTGGTGCAAATAGCTATAACGGTACTGGTGCCTATGGTGGCGCTGCTGGTACAGCCCACGCCTGGACAGGCGGTGGCGATGGTGGTGGCTACGCCTGGGGTAACTGTACCTTCTATGCCTACGAGCGCCGTCTTGAGCTTGGCCGGCCAATCGGCCGTCAGTGGGGCAATGCTGCTACCTGGGCTAGCTTCGCCCGTGCATCTGGCTACGGTGTTGGCACAACGCCAGCCGTTGGTGCGGTGATGCAAAATGGTGGTGGGTATGGCCACGTTGCCATTGTCGAGAGTGTTAACCCTGGTGTTTCGGTCACCATTAGCGAGATGAACGGCTTCCGCTGGGGTGGTGGATTCAACCGCGTTGGCTTTGGTAACATCCCATGGAACGAAGCAGTTGGTGGTCGCTATCAGTACATCTACTAATTCGATACCCTAAGCTGAGCAAACACCTCTGTTGTCGCAGAGGTGTTTTTGGTATACTTAATAGTATATGTTTGTAGATACAGCAAAGGTAACAGTAGCAGCAGGTCGCGGCGGCGACGGCGCGGTGAGCTTTCGACATGAAATATATGTAGACAAAGGTGGACCTGATGGCGGAGATGGCGGTCGTGGTGGTGATGTTGTATTTGTTGCAACAGAACAGCTCAATACCTTGCTCAAGTTTCGCTACAAACCAGAGCTCAAGGCAGAGCCCGGCGTGGCGGGTGGTAAGAAGAAGATGGCAGGCCGATCTGGTAAGCCACTGGTTGTCAAAGTGCCAGTAGGGACACTGGTGAAGCGAGGTGATGTAGTGGTTGCCGACCTCGCCGAGGCAGGGCAAGAGGCCGTCATTGCCAAGGGTGGCGATGGTGGCTTTGGTAATGCGCATTTTAAATCTAGTGTGCGTCAAACACCGCGCATGGCCGAGCTGGGCGAGGCAGGGGAGAGCTTTGAGGCGGAACTGGAACTGAAGTTACTGGCTGATGTTGGCTTGGTGGGTTTTCCTAATGCTGGTAAATCAACCTTCCTGAGCGTGGTGAGTAATGCTCGCCCAGAGATTGCGAACTACGAATTTACGACACTCACACCTAACCTTGGTGTAGCCGATATTGATGATAGTTCGATCTTGATCGCCGACATTCCTGGCCTGATTAAGGGAGCGAGCGAAGGTAAAGGTCTGGGCGATGCCTTCTTGCGGCACGTCGAGCGGACGGCTGTACTCCTCCATCTTGTTGATGTGTATAGTAATGATGTAGCTGAGCGCTACCAAGCGATTCGTCATGAGCTACAGCAATACAGCACCGAGCTTGCCCAGCGGCCAGAGGTCGTGGTGCTAACGAAGTGTGATGGGCTCGATGACGATATCGTCCAGATGCAGATAGATAGCTTGCGCCAGGTGGTTGATGAAGCAACGCCAATTTTTGCGATCTCTTCAGTGGCTCATCAAGGTGTGGTCGATGTGCTGAGAGCTTTGCGCCAGATAGTAGTAGCGGCGCGGGCGGCTGAAGCAACAGCTGAAGAGGACGACGATTTTGCTGATGGCGAGGAGCTCGTGACCATTACGCTCGGTAGCCAAGCTAAGGCCGATGCCTGGGTAGTGCAGCAACTGCAGGGTTACGCGGCGCAGCAGTGCGTCGAGGTGGCAGTAGAGAGCGGTCTCACTAACCCACGAGAGAATGGCGAGATGCCGCGGGTCTTTGCTGTGTCTGGCCAAAAGCTCGAGAAATTCGCTCGTCGCACGAACTTCGCCCAGTTTGAGGCAGTTAATCGCCTGCGTGATATTATGAAGCGCCTCGGTGTCACGCATGAGCTCATCCGTCAAGGAGCAGAGGGCGACAGCATCGTGCAGATTGGCGATAGTCAGCCGTTTCCGCTGGTGGAGCAATAAATAATATATAAAGCCTGCTGTCTCAACAGAGGTTGTTTTATGGTATAATAGTAGACAGGTTAATATAGTCAGGAGGCAGTATGAGCAATAGAGAAAAAGAAGTGCCAAGTACTCTGGAAGTTGCGGCCTTGGACCTAAGAAGCACATATAACTTGAGCCACGAGGGTAGTAGTGGAGTTGCTGGAGCTATTGGTGCTGTAGGAATGACGCTAGTACAGACCTCACTGAAGCCCCTGTTTGATCGACGGTATCTAGGCCCTAATAGCTTTCAACAAGAAGCGTTTCTTAATGTTCGATACGATATCGCTTGCGCGCTCGCTGGCAAAGAGCCATCGCTCAGTGATCACCTTTTGAAGGCTAACCCTGAAGAGTACACTGAACAATTACTTAAAGGAGTCCGCGAAAATGATGTCGAGCCACTCCTCGATACGAGTGTAGGTAAGCTAACGCAGTATGTATTAGCTCAATTGGAGAAGAAGCAACTTCCTAATGAAAGTGCAAATCGGTATTTTGGTGACTGGCTTGAAGCAACAATCGATAATCGTAAGAGAACAAAGGAGCGGAAAATCCTCAGTACATCAGAGCTAGACGCTATCTATGGTAAAGAGGGTAGAGAAATGGATGTGCAGCTGGTTCTCGCAGGGACTAACCTCCGCACGAGAAGTGTGTTGGATTATTATATAGAAGGTGACGACTTTGGAAAGTATATTCGGCAATTGGAAGCTTTGAAGTATATCATGCCAAATTGGGAAAAGGGTAAGATTGATATACCGAGAGAAGTTCTTAGTGTAGTCGATCTTGATGCTGAGACACCAGTTGATGACGTTAAATTAAATCAGAGTGTTTTTGAGTGGAAATGGGATACCGTGGCAGATATTATGAATAAAGTGAAACAAGGTGTCTATGAGCTAGAGCATTATGAAAAAAGTGCTGGTACAAAAGCGTCTAAGAAGTTTCTGGCGAGGCACGCTATAGAAGTTGTAAATCACGGCTGGCAGTAGTGTATGGTGGCACAAACATTCTTTTTCTACGACCTTGAGACGAGTGGCTTCCGGGCACAGACGGATCGGATCATGCAGTTTGCCGGGCAGCGGACAGATATGAATTTGCAACCAATTGGCGAACCGTATAACTTCCTCATCACTCTCAATGACGACACCCTACCAAGTCCCGATGCTCTGATGGTGACTGGTATCACGCCGCAGAAGACGCTAGAGGAGGGCTATAGCGAGGCAGAATGTGCGCGGATGGTGAGCGAAGAGATCTTTACGCCAGGGACGATCGCTGTGGGGTTCAACAATGTGCGCTTTGACGATGAGTTTATCCGCCATCTGCTGTGGCGGAACTTTTATGATCCATATGAGTGGAGCTGGAAGGATGAGCGGAGCCGCTGGGATATGCTTGATGTCGTGCGGCTGACGCGGGCGCTGCGGCCAGATGGCATTGAGTGGCCAATGGATGCGAATGGTCAGCCTACCAACCGCCTGGAGCTCATTACTAAAGCTAATGGCATTGCACACGATAATGCACACGACGCCTTCGCCGATGTAGCAGCTCTGATAGAAGTAACGAAGCTGGTGAAGCGCGCTCAGCCTCAGCTCTTTGACTACCTCCTTACTATGCGCGACAAGAGGGCAGTGCAGCGGCTGGTCAATCTCGAGACCAAGCAGCCCTTCGTCTATACTAGTGGCCGCTACGACAAACAGCATGCCAAGACGACCGTCGCTTTTCCGCTAGCCCCAGCACCCAATAGCAATGTCTTGGTCTATGACCTGCGCTATGACCCAACGCCGTTTGTGAGCCTAAGCCAGCAGGAACTTGCCAAGAAAATCTTTGCTACCTGGGAAGAGCGCCAAGCCGATGGCTTTGTGGCGCTACCTGTCAAACCATTGCAATACAATCGTTGCCCAGCCGTTGCACCACTTGGTGTGCTAGAGCAAGGCGATGGCTGGAGTAAGATCCATCTCGAGGCGGCAACTGTGGCGCGCCACCGCGATATCCTTCTTCACCATCCCGACTTTGCTGAGAAGCTCCGCACACTCTACGAAAAAAAGCGTGAGTACAAAAAATCAACCGACCCCGAAGGGCAGCTCTACGACAGCTTCGTCTCGGACGCAGACAAGACGCACATTGCTGCAGTGCGCAGTGCCGATGCTAAGGCGCTGGCAGACTTCCACCCGGCCTTTCGCGATGAGCGCCTGCCTGAGCTGCTACTCCACTATAAGGCGCGTAGCTTTCCGCAGAGCCTCAGTGATGATGAGCAAGCCCAGTGGGAGCAATGGCGGAACACCCACCTGCAGGCGCAGCTGCCGAGCTTTATGGCGTCGTTGCAGCGCTTGGCCAAGGCAGGCACAGCAGATGAATTTATCATGCAGGAGCTGCAGTTGTGGCTTGAAGCTGTGGTACCGGTGGATGACTAGAAGAGTCTTGAGCATCCAAAACCTTCACTTTCTCTATTGATTCTCTTATTTCATTTGAGCAAGAGTAAGAAGCTGGTTGTCTAATCAGCTTTGAACCTGAGCAGTCACTTCGTTAGTGAATGCCGACTCTTGTAATATTCTTGAGGAGAAAGCGGCGGGGAAGAGAGCTACGAAAATTGGTAGGCAGCTCTTTGTGGATTCAATAGAAGAAGCGTTATATAACGATAAATTTTAAGACGCTTAATTGCGAGAGCGTAGATATTAGTTAGCCTGTCGAAGACGCTGGCAGCGTGGGCAAATCCCTTGAATTTCGAACGTGTGCGAGGGCTCGGCGAGGTGATAAGCCTGGGCGATTGCCGCGATTAACCGCTCAATCTCTTCATTCTCGACAATATCAATCACCCGCCCACAGCGGCGGCACGTTGCGTGGTGATGATGACGAATAAAGACATCGGTCAGCTCGAGCTGGTACTTCCAGCCAATCGGTAGTCGCTGGGCAATGCCAAGCTGCTCAAACAGCTCTACGCAGCGGTACACACTCACGCGGTCGGCCACGGCAGTGTACTCGGCAAGCTGGCGCATCGTGCATGGCCCGTGCTGGTAGAGAGCACAAAATACTGCCCGCCGCACAGTAGTTACGCGGTAATGACGTTGGCGCAAGATAGTGGCAAATAGTTTGAGCGAATCATCCATATGAGCAATAGTATAGCACTTATTGCAACAAATTTGCAATAACCTAAGAATCTCTCGTATCATACGACCCATGACACAGCAACCACTTATTATGATCACTGGCGCAAAAGTGACGCCAGCCAAACGGCACTTTACCTCACAGTTTGGACAAATCGAGTATCTGACCTATCAAGGACGGCACTATAAAATGAACGCTGCCGCTGGCGTTGTGAAGCAGCTCGCTGGGCAGTATGAGCTTTTGGTCGTAGGATACCAACCAGATGATGCAGCACTCTTTGCCGAGACGTGCGGCCTACCAACCGACCGCTTTATCCCAGCTGACCTGCGCCGCGCAGCTGACATCGAGCGGACCGCGAGCCAGGCAGCAGCTCTCCAGCAAGAGCTAGGTGTACCACTCTATGTTGTACACTATGGCGGGGCATCAGATACCAAGGCGGCATTGCCGCACAATAGCCTCCTTGCCCATACCTGGGATATGGAGGCGGCGGCTATCCCTGATTTGGTAGAAAATAATTGCGTCACATTAGTCAAACTGTTGCAGACACTGCGTCAGCACGAGGTATTTGCCCGCCAACCATACACCAAGGTTATAAGCATCACGGCCGCGGCAGCGGTGCGCGCCAAGGCTCATCTTGGCTTAGATGTAGCCCAGAAAGCAGCTGGCCATGGCTTGCTGCGCTCAATAGCCCTCGATCTTACGCCAGAGAATATCTTTATCACTGAGATTATGCCGGGTAGCACCGATACTGGATTTTTTGACAACGACTACACAATGGATGAGGCGATCCGCGTCACGCGCGACCTTGGCTATGACAAAACGCCAGAGACGTATCCACTCTTTACAGCTGAGCAAATCGGTGATGCGGTGAAGTATGTCATCACTGCGCAGTGCAATGTGCGCGAGATAGCCCTCTTGCCGTATGGACAGTTCCCGCATCTTGGCGCGTAGGTGGCTATGCGTGTGGCTTTGCGCCCTTTGCTCTGTAATAAACCTGCAATACTCGTGGTACAGCATTATAAAGAGTGGTGTTGCGGGGGTTACTAACACATAATAAGAATAATCATAAGGAGAAACAATGGAAAAATATAAACAGACACCATCGAATGATCATTCGCTTGAAGTGCTCGGGGTGCTTGGGCCGCTCGGTGCAGGTAAAACGACAACGCTCAACCAGCTGATCGAACGTGTACCGCTCGATACAAGCTACGCAGTTGTGGTAAATGACGTCGGCCAGGACAATGTAGATGCGAGGCGGATTGCTCAGCACCCAGCTAATCGTAGTGAGCAAATTATTCCTCTTACGGCGGGTTGCATTGGCTGCTCGGATGCAACGCAGTTCCAGGCGGCGCTCGACCGTGTGCGCGATGCTGGGGTAGACATGCTCTTTATTGAGCCGACCGGGATTGCGCCAGGGACGGAGATCGCTGAGGTGGTAAGCTCAAGTGGCTATGATTTCTCGGCCCTTGCCTTGGTTAACGCACGAACAGCATCACGCGACATGCATTATCAAGTGCTACCGAGCCAATTGGCGGTGGCAGACATTGTTGGTATAACGCACGCTCCAGATGATAGAACAGCACTCACGGTGATCGATTCTGTGCTCGAGCAATTACCTGTCTTGCCACCCGAGGTAGCTGTTGAGCTGATTCGCCCAGGCAGTACAGACTATGCAGAGGTGCTGGCGAGATTGCGCGGTGTAGAGCGGCAACTCCATCTTGGCCAGCGAGCAGTTGCCCAGGTGTGCGGCAGCCACTGTCATGATCATCACCATCACAGCCATAGCCATTGCGATCACGATCACAACGTAAGTGCACAATCATTTGCTTTGCGTGGTGATGTTACCTCCGCACAGCTGCGCGAGCTCCTTATGCCACTCACCCAAGACTCGAGCGCGCCACTCCTGCGGGCTAAGGGTGTGGCAGCAGGCAAGCGCTTCGACCTCGTGGGTGATGAGTGGAATGAGCAACCTGAGCCAGAAGGTGCGCCGCGTATCAATGTGATATTTGGTGGGCATATGCCGCAGCATGTGGCGACAACAATGCAAGCGTTTGCCTGTCAGGAGGCGATGATGGTGCAAGGAACGAAGAAAGACATCGTTGCTTCGGTGCGTGAGCTGCCGCTGGCTGACCGCATTGCGATTATCGAGCAGCGAGTCCAGCAATACCCCACACCGATTAGCCCCGTGCATGGTGAGTTAATCACTGATTGTGAAGCAGATGAAGGATACGAAATTGCCTTTTGGCGTCAGTCTGATGATATTCCGGATAATATCAAGCGCCAAGCTCTGGAGCACTATCTGGTGTTTCGCCTAGCCGGTCTGAGTGAGCTGCAAACGCACCCTGAAGCGATTGCGCATGATGACGAAAAGCGTGCTTATTGGCAGCGGCGCTATGGTGCAACGCTCGGCTGGAACTACTACCATCTCACCGATATGATCGACCCAGCTATACAACAGCGTATAACGGCCGCGCAGCCAGCTCAGCTGCTGTGTGAAGGGTTCTTGGCGCTCGAGCGTCTTACCTTTGACGAAGGCAGGGCAGAGGAAAAGCCAGAATTTGTCAGTGCGGTGCTGCGTGCGGCGCTGGCAGCAGAAGATGTAACCAGCGAGCAATGCCAGGCGGTACTGCACCATGGCCAGCTCCTTTCGGCGCAGCATCCAGAGTATGCACAGCGGTGGCAACAAGCAGCTGCTTCTTTTGAGTGAGTCTTATAAAGACACCATCTCATACCTCTTCCGCTATTCTTTCCTCTAAGCCGTGTAAGAGCAAATACCCCTCTAGAGTAGAGTCTCGTATTCTAGAGAATAAAGCTGGCCAAGACTCATTGCGCGTTCGTGTACTCCACCCAAATGGAGTAATAAGGAGATAAGCTGGCGCTGAGATAGCTAGAGCGTAAGGACTTGGCACACTATCAAGGTTTAGCGGCGGAATATATCAAAAAACACACCAAATAGCCCAGTTAGCATCGTTTGCTCGACACAGTAGGGCTGAATGATCGATAGCAAGGTCTGTGGATCCGTCTGCTGGGGTAGTTCCAGATATCGGTCAAGCGCGTACAGTGAGAATTGATACCGATGTGTGCCAAATGGCGGTTGTGGCCCACCCCAACCTGGCGTGCCCCAGCTTGTGATACCCTCAATAGCCCCGTCGGGCAGACTCGTGCTCGTGAGTTCTGTCGTGGTTGCTGGTATATTCCAGGCTGTCCAGTGGTAGAATCCGGTGCGACCTGGTGCATCAGGGTCATGGCAGATGAGCACGAGGCTCTGTGCCGAGGTTGGCACATTGGCAATAGCAAGCGGTGGCCGCTGGTTACCGCCGAATCGCGAGTAGTGCTTAGGGATCTTGCTGTTGTCTTCAAAAGCAGCGCTCGATAGTTTCATATTACGAGCATAGCACAGGCTGGTCAGGAAAGGCTATTGTCGACCGCCAGCTTTCCAGCTACGGGTAGTGAAAACGGACCCGACCATCCTGGACGCTAACATGTGCGAGATCGCCATCGTGTAGCCTATTGTCGATCAGCTCGAGCGCCAGCGGGTCAAGAATACGCTTTTGCACCAAGCGCTTGAGCGGCCGAGCACCGAAGCTCGGGTCGTAGCCATCCCGCGCTAGCATGTCGCGGACGCTCTCGTCAAACGCCAGCGTGATATCGCGGCTGTCTTTGACTTGGCGGGCAACACGCTCGAGCTGCACGTCAACGATGGCCCGCATGGCTTGCTCGTGAATACGGTCGAAGATCACGATATCGTCGATGCGGTTGAGGAATTCTGGACGGAAATGCTGACGCAGTACCTCGAGCATTTTATTGTCCAGCATAGACAGGTCACTACCACTAAAGTCCATAATCATCTGCGAGCCAACATTGCTCGTCATGATGATAATGGTGTTACTAAAGTCAATCGTCCGGCCTTGGCCATCAGTCAGACGACCATCGTCTAATACCTGTAAGAGCACATTAAAGACGTCGGGGTGGGCCTTCTCGATTTCATCAAACAGTACCACGCTGTAGGGGCGGCGGCGCACCGCTTCGGTGAGTTGCCCACCTTGGTCGTAGCCAACGTAGCCTGGTGGCGAGCCAATCAGGCGGGCTACGGCGTGACGCTCCATGTATTCGCTCATATCGATGCGGATCATGGCATGCTCGTCGTCGAATAATTCGCGGCACAGGCTGCGGGCTACCTCTGTTTTCCCAACCCCAGTTGGGCCAAGGAAGAGGAAGGAGCCAATTGGCCGATTGGTATCGGCGAGGCCAGCGCGTGAACGGCGAATAGCGCTCGCCACGGCAGCCACGGCGCGATCTTGGCCAATCACTTGGCGGCTGATTGAGTCTTCAAGCTTGGTTAATTTACTCGATTCACTTTCCATCAGTCGCTCTACGGGAATACCCGTCCAGCGCGCCACCACACTGGCGATATCGTCGGGTGTGACTTCTTCACGTAGTAAGCGGTCGGCTGGTGGGATGGCCGCCAGTTCTTGGCGAGCGCTCGCCAACTTTTTCTCGAGCTCTGGCATATCGCCATATTTGATACGGCTCGCGGTGGCGAGATCCGCATCGCGCTCAGCGATTTCTAGTTGTGAGCGCAGACTATCCATTTTTTCGGCAGCGGTGTTGACGGTCTGGAGGATGTCCTTTTCGTGCTGCCATTTGGTGTCGATGACATCAGCTTTGGCTCGGAGGTCAGCGATCTGCTGCTTGATTTCTGCTTTGCGGGCCTTGGCGTGCTCGGATTTGTCTTTTTTGAGCGCGGCCTCTTCAATCTCTAGCTGTAAACGGCGGTTATTGAGCCGATCCAGACTAATCGGCACGCTCTCCAGCTGCATCTTGAGAGCGCTGGTTGCTTCATCTAAGAGATCAACCGCCTTATCGGGCAAAAAGCGATCAGGTAAGTAGCGAGTAGAGAGTCGCGCCGCTGCTACGATCGCATCATCAGCAATCTTGACGCCGTGGTGGACTTCGTACTTTTCCTTTAAGCCACGCAAGATCGCGATGGTGTCGTCAAAGCTTGGCTCACCGACATAGACTGGCTGAAAGCGCCGTTCCAGCGCCGCGTCTTTTTCGACATGCTGGCGGTACTCAGCTAGCGTGGTGGCACCAATCATGTGGAGTTTACCGCGCGCCAGGGCAGGTTTGAGCATATTACCAGCGTCCATACTGCCTTCGCCTTTGCCAGCGCCGACCATAGTGTGAATTTCATCGACGAAGAGGATGATCTCGCCAGCAGCCTCCTCAACCTCTTTCAATACGCCTTTGAGGCGCTCTTCAAATTGACCACGAAAGCTTGCGCCTGCCAGTAAGCTGGAGATTTCCAGACTGATGAGCCGTTTATCCTGCAGCGACGCCGGTACGTTGCCCTTAACAATGCGCTGTGCGAGCGCCTCAACGATGGCGGTTTTACCGACACCTGGCTCACCGATCAGTACAGGGTTATTTTTGGTGCGCCGGCTGAGGATCTGCATGGTGCGGCGAATCTCTTCGTCTCGGCCGATCACTGGGTCGAGTTTACCCTCACGCGCCAGAGCGGTTAGGTCGGTGCCAAATTGCTCGAGAGGCTTTTGGTTACTTTGTTGATTCATGGTTGGTGGCATATATCCCTCCTTGTGATAATATATTAGCTTAGTTTTGAGCGGGGCAGTGTAAGCCCAAGTGTCAACATAATAGAAAAATAACGAGTGGCCAAATAGGTCGTGAGAAAAGGTGTTAGCCTAGTACTATGCTAGCAAATTAGCACTCTCGGTGCAAGAGTGCTAACTACTTTTGAGAGACGCTAAACGGCTTATGATGAGAGAAACAGTATGTGACACAAAGAAGCGATACATAATGCAGACTGCCAGACAACCCTTGCGTGCGATAGATATGATGATATACCATAGAATTATGAAACCGATACGATTTATAGTCGCTCTTTGGCCGGCGCTTCTCTGCGCGGCGATATGGCAGTTGCTTCAGTTTGCACCAGCAGACCAGTGGTGGTGGCTGCAAAAAGTGACCGATCCACTAACGACAACGCTTATCATATATGCCACCTGGCGGTATAGTGATCGGCAGCAATCGACGACACGGCTCCTTCTCACAGCACTTGTGCTGTTTGTCATGGCTGGCTCAGTGATGGCATTCTTGCCTTTCGCGTATTTTATTGTTGGGCTTGGGGTGTTTTTACTGGCACATCTGGTGCTTTGCGTGATCAATCTACAGCGGCTTGCCTGTGCGCGGCGGGCTGGTAAACGCTGGCATCACTACTGGACAGCAGTTGTGGCGGTGGGCTATATACTGCTAGCTGGCTTGGTAGTATATCGCACCATACCGCAGGCGGGGAGTGCTATCTTGGCTGGGGCGATGGGAACTTATGCAGTAGTGATTGCGGTCATGGCAACAAGTGCGGCAGTAGCTGCTCGGACAGGCTATCAGCTACGGTGGTGGTGGGCGGCTCTTGGCGGTGCGATGCTGGCTGCCTCAGACGCGCTTTTAGCGCTGCGATTATTTGCAGGTATGTCGGAACCATGGCTTGTCCATAGCATTATGCCGCTGTATTGGGGTGGTCTCGTCTGCTATGTCGCGGCAAGCCGACCAAAGGAGAATTCACTCGCGTCGTAAACGTAACGTGTTAAAGGTGTGAGAGACTCAGCTAACACTCTTAGTGCGAATCTAGTATCTTACCAGTATACATGCTACAATAAGACGATATGTCGGAGCAGATACGGATTGTTGGGGCGCGCCAGAATAACCTCAAAGATGTCAGTGTGACCATTCCACGCGATCAGTTTGTGGTGGTAACGGGCCTGAGTGGTAGTGGTAAGTCGAGCCTCGTCTTTGACACGATCTACGCTGAGGGGCAGCGCCGCTATGTGGAGAGTTTAAGCAGCTATGCACGGCAGTTCCTTGGCATTATGGATAAGCCCGACGTTGACTCTATTGATGGTCTGAGCCCCAGTATTAGCATCGACCAAAAGTCGACAAGTCGCAACCCGCGCTCCACTGTCGCTACAGTGACGGAGATCTACGATTATTTACGCCTGCTCTTTGCTCGGGTGGGGGTGCCGCATTGCCCAGCTCTTATGCCCGATGGCACGCGCTGTGGCAAGCCTGTCCAGCGCCGAACAGCTCAGTCTATTATCGACGAAATTATGAAACTTCCTGAGGGGAGCAAGCTCATGTTACTGGCACCAATTGTGAGCCAAAAGAAGGGGGAGTTTGCCCACATCCCCGAGCAGTACATGCGCAGTGGCTTTGCGCGGGCCCGGGTGGATGGCGTGGTGTATGCACTTGATGAGTTCCCAGAGCTACAGAAGAGCTATAAGCATGATATTGAGCTGGTGGTCGATCGTGTCGTGATGGCACCAACGATGATGAGTCGCATCTCGCAGTCGGTCGAGCAAGCGCTGGAGCTCGCCAGTGGCGTGGTGCAGGTGTTGGATGCCACGAGTGGGGAGATCACGACGTATAGTCAGCGCTATGCCTGTATGGATCACCCAGGCGAGGATATCCCCGAGCTCGAGCCGCGGCTCTTTAGTTTCAACGCGCCGCAGGGAGCGTGTCCGGTTTGCACGGGTCTCGGCACACGCCTGGAAGTTGACCCTGAGCTCATCCTTAACCCCAACCTGACGATTGCCGAGGGAGCGATCCGCCCCTTCAACCGCTTTAATGCCGAAGCGTGGTACATGAAGCGTCTCGCCGCGGTAGCTGAGGAGCATGGCTTTAGCTTGCACGTACCCGTCAAGGAACTGGGTGATGATGCCGTGCAGAAGGTACTGTACGGCACAGGTAAGCAAAAATACCGTATTCACCTCAGTGGTAATCGTTATTATGACTCGACCTACGAAGGGGTCATTCCCAACCTCGAGCGTCGCCATCGCGAGACCGATAGTGAGTTTATGCGCAAAGATATCGAGCGCTTCATGCGGGAGCGGAAGTGCACGGCCTGCAAGGGCGCGCGGCTCAAACCAGTGGTGCTGGCAGTGACAGTCAATGGTCTCTCCATTATGGATATCTGCAATCTGGACGTCGCCAATGCGCTGGATATGATAGGCCAGCTGGAGTTTAGTGCAGAACAGCAGCACATCGTTAAGCTTGTTGTCAAAGAGATCATGGCGCGGCTGGGCTTTATGAACAATGTCGGGCTCAGCTACCTCGAGCTGGGGCGGGCAGCCAACACGCTCAGTGGTGGTGAGGCGCAGCGTATCCGCCTCGCGACGCAGATTGGTAGTGGCCTGCAGGGGGTGCTGTATGTGCTGGATGAGCCATCAATTGGCCTCCACCAGCGTGACAACGATCGTCTCATCCAGACGCTCAAGAATCTACGCGACCTAGGTAATACTGTGCTTGTGGTAGAGCACGACGAAGATACGATTGCGGCGGCTGACTATCTGGTGGATGTTGGGCCGGGTGCTGGCGTGCACGGTGGGGAGATCGTGGCATGTGGCACGCCAGCAGAGGTAGCACACATGCCGCAGAGCATCACCGGTCGGTATCTGTCTGGCACTGAGAAGATCCCAGTGCCAGCCCAGCGCCGCCCAATTGAGCAGGGCCGTGCACTGATAATCCGCGGGGCACGCGAGAATAATCTCAAGAATATCGACGTGACCATCCCGCTTGGCGTCCTTACGCTGGTGACAGGGGTGAGTGGCAGTGGCAAGTCGACGCTCGTCAATAGCATTCTCGCGAGCGAGCTCACTGCCCGTTTACATCGAGCTCAAGCAGTGCCAGGTGCACATGATGCAATCGATGGGGTCGAGCAGCTCGATAAAGCAATTGTCATCGACCAGTCGGCAATTGGCCGCACCCCGCGCTCCAACCCTGCTACCTATACCGGTGTCTTTACACAGATTCGCGAGCTTTTTGCGGGCACACCCGAGGCAAATATCCGCGGCTACAAGCCAGGGCGCTTTAGCTTTAATGTTAAAGGTGGGCGCTGCGAGCATTGTCAGGGCGATGGCGTTATTAAGATAGAGATGCATTTCTTGCCCGATGTCTACATCCAATGCCCCGAATGTCATGGCAAGCGCTATAATCGTGAGGCGCTTGAGATCACCTATAAAGGTAAGACGATTAGCGACGTCTTGGATATGACGGTCGAGCAAGCCTGTGAGTTCTTCGCTAACATTCCTGCGATCGCTCGCAAGTTGACGACGATCAACGAAGTGGGCCTTGGCTATATTAAGCTCGGCCAGCCCGCCACGACCTTTAGTGGTGGCGAGGCGCAGCGTATCAAACTTGCTACCGAGCTGAGTCGGCGCACGACTGGCAAGACACTCTATATTCTCGACGAACCAACTACCGGCCTGCACACCGCTGACGTCAAGAAGCTACTCGAAATTCTCCAACGCCTCGTAGCGGGCGGCAATAGTATGGTTATCATTGAGCATAATCTTGAGGTTATTAAATGCGCTGACCATATCATTGACATGGGCCCCGAAGGCGGGCAGGGCGGCGGCACCGTCATCGCCAGTGGTACACCCGAGGAAGTCGCACATAACCCAGCATCGTTTACGGGGAAGTATTTGCGGTCGCTCTTGGGCTAATTTCAAAGGATAAAAACATATATGGTGTTGCTGCGACAAGAGGAGTTTGTTTGTCTTAGAGTAGGCCTAGTTCGCGGCAATAGTTGCTATTGCGTTTTTCATCGCGAACGCGCGGTGGAAGGAGTTTCGAGAGACTTCTGGCGTATAATTCGCCGCCGTCGGAGTCTGGTTGCTCATGACGTGTCACAGCTCCGTCTTGATAATAGAATTTCCACACATCGCAAAATCCTGATGGATGCTCGTGCTTCTTCTCACGGCAACTCACGCCAGCGTAGATTACCTCACTATTGTGAGCAAGAACGTACGTTTTGCACGTTTCGCCCTGGCGGATCTGCGCCAGATAGCGTTCGGTCATTTGGCGTGCCGGTGCGTCGTTGCCATACGCTAGGCCATCCGTCCACCACCAATAGACTGCGAACCCGCCCGCAACCAGTGCCAGAAACAGTACAAGGAGGATAAGCCGTTTAATGCGAATGCGCGGAAGAAATGGTAGCTTCATAACTATACAATACCGCGCAGTAAGGGATAATGCAAATTTGCTTGCTATCAGTAATCGGCAACAGTATCCGCGCTATGACCCTTGAGGTATGATAGGATAATGAGAGTAATATATAAAAAACCAAGGCAAAGTTTATCCACTATGAGATCAAAACAGTCACAACCTGATAGGCAATCATATCGCACTGCCATTCTTCGCTATGCCCAGCGCGATCAAGCGATGCGCCAGCAGTACTTAGTTGGTGGCAGGGCGTGGGATGCATCGCTCGATGCTGACTCGACTAAATTTTTGCGTACGGTTGTGGCGGCAATTGGCTGGCCAACACTACGTATGGTGGGCAGTAAGGCTTCGACCGCGGCGTGGTTGCTACTGCAGCATTCGCCAGATATCGACTTTATGGAGCATTGCCTTGAGCTGATGAAGGCAGCGCCACGTGGCGAGGTTGCGCTGCGCGATATTGCCTTCCTCGAGGATCGGGTGTGTTTGCTACGTGGTCGGCCACAGATATATGGCTCGCAGTTTCAGGGGCGGGGTAAAACCCTTCGTCTCTATCCAGTCGAAGACGCTGAGCGGCTTGATGAGCGCCGTGCGGCGATGGGTCTGCTGCCATTTGCAGAGTATGAAAAGCAGATTCGTCAGATGTATGGCGACGAGCCGCCAGCTGCCAGATAAGAGGTATAGGGCAAAAATATCGGATAATCGAACAAGACAAAATAAAAAAGCCAGCTACTCATACGCTGACTTTTTACACAAATAGTGCGTTAAATAAATGTACTGAGGTTATTTCTTCGTTCGCTTGCCTTTACTGAACAGCACAGAGAGCTGATATTTGAGCTTATCGCGAGTCGATTTTTGTTTGAGCGCATGGATGACCATCGGTGCAACGGAGATAAGGATGATAATAATTGCGGTCACCTCAATATTAACACCAGCTTTGGTAAGGATTGCGCCTGCAAAGTAGCCAAGATAGGTGAAGATGGCGGCCCATAGCGCACCCCCGACGATATTAAACAAGAGGAACGTATTGTAGTGCATCTTGCTAGCGCCAGCGACAATTGGGGCAAAGGTGCGCACGATGGGCACAAAGCGCGCTAGGACAATGGTCAGTGAGCCGTGCTTTTGGTAAAATTGCTCGGCTTGCTCGAGATATTTTTTCTTAAAGAAGCGCGAGTTTGGCTTGAGAAAAAGCTTGCGCCCAACTTTGTGACCAAAGGCATAGCCAGTGCTATCACCAAGGATTGCCATAAGAGCGATCGCTGCAACGAAGAGGTGAATATTGAGTGGGTGGCCAAATAGGCGAAGGATCTCTTGATTCACCATATAGCCTGCCGTAAAGAGGAGGCTGTCCCCCGGCAAGACAAAGCCAATCAAGAGGCCAGACTCTGCATAGACCACAAGCAAAACCGCGGCAATGCCGAGGCCAGTAATTGCATGTATAAGTGATTCCATCGCGCTTTAGTATACCATACTTTGCTCGGGGAAGGGAGTTCTTTGCTGCTTTTGGCCCACCTGGCACAAAAATGCTATACTAAAGAGGTAATATTACTTAACTCCGGAAACATATCCGAAAGGAGAGCTATGGGAGATAAGATAACACTAAGGATCGAGACACGATCAATTCACGGTAAGAAAGTTCGCCAATTGCGCCGCCAAGGCATAACGCCAGCGGTGGTGTATGGTGCTGGTATGGAGGCTGCTGATGTGCAAGCACCGAGCGGTGAGGTGGCAAAGGTTGTGGCTGCAGCTGGCCGCCACACACCGATTCATTTGACAGGGGTCAAGCGGCGGATTGCGCTTATCAAGAGTATTGACTACGACCCAACGCGAGTGGGCGTGATTCGCCACATTGCCCTGCATGCGGTGCGTGCAGACGAGCCGGTTACGGCAGAGGTGCCAGTGCGCCTTATTGGTATGGGTGAGTCTGAAGCTGAGAAGAATGGACTAGTCGTGCTGCAGGCAATTGAGAAGGTTGAAGTGAAGGCCTTGCCGATGGACTTACCTGAAACGCTTGATGTTTCGGTGCTTGGTCTGGCCAGTGAGGGTGACCGCGTCACAGTGGGTGACATCACACTACCTGAGGGTGTTGAACTGGTCGAACACGACGATGGCCGTGAAGGTACTGCCGATGATGACGTGACGGTGAAGGATCTCGTCATTGCGAGTGCCTACGAGCCAAGTGCACTTGCTGCCGCTAATGAGGCCGCCGCTGGTACCGCCGAAAACGCGGATGCTGAAGACGTTGCAGCCGAGCAGGGTAGCGACGATGATGCAGCAGCATAGCACCTAGCGAGAGATCCTCAATCAAGTAAGCACTTACAACAGCGATTAATCATAAAAGAAACCAGTCGTGTGAGGCTGGTTTCTTCTGCTATATAGGCCGTAATTATGCAGTCGCTACACCGCGAGGAATCCGCCATCCACCACAATCTCCGCCCCATTGACGTACTGGCTCATTGGCGTACCAAGCCACAGCGCAGTGCAGGCAACGTTATCGGGCTGGCCCAGATTCTTGGCAGGAAGGCGGAGATTGTAGGTGAGGCCAGTCTTGATGATGGAGAAGTCGAGCTTCTTGAGCGCCGCAAGCCCCATTTTCTGAGCACCTGGTGTGCTGATACCGCCCGGCAAAATGGTATTTATCTTCCAACCACTCCGCCCAAAGTCTTTGACGAGCCCACGGCTTAGCGCGAGAACACTGGCCTTGCTCATGGCGTAGAGCGTCATGTCGTAGGTCATACCTTTGAGGGCTTCAATGGAGCTGATGTTGATGATAGTGCCTGGTGCTGTGTGGCGAGCAATCATTTCTTGACACATGGTGAGCACTGCCCGAGTGTTGATCTGGATTGTTTTGTCGAAGGTTGCCTGGTCAATATTAGCGAGCTTGACTGGCGCGAAAATACCAGCGTTGTTGATGAGAATATCTGGCGTTGGGGTGATGTCGTGCCACAGCGAGGTGATAGCACCATTATCGGAGAGGTCGACGATGTGCGTTGTGACAGCAGCGTCAAATTGCTCGCGCAGCTCGGTAGCAGTTTGCTGCAATGCGTCGCCATCGCGATCAACGAGCTGGAGGATGGCTCCAGCCTCGGCATAGCGCCATGCGATCGCCTTGCCAATACCCATCGCGGCACCAGTGACGAGTACCGTCTTGTTCGTCAGCTTCAGTAATTCATGCAGGGGAGTTGGATGTGTTGTCATGTCATTAGTATAGCATAACCAGTATGAATCGGGTGTAGTATCTATTGCAAGAGTTTCGTACCTCAGGCTTTGAAGCCCTATGCTAGTAGTATACGAGGTGATATTTCTTTGAGTGGATTGGCTTCTCAAAACGAACACTAGAAGTAAAGAGTGTTCGCACTGAGCATATAGGGTTTGGAAAATAATCGAAGAAAAGCATTGTCTTTTTATTGTAAATGAATTACAATAACTGCATGGAGCAAGCAGTGCAACGCCGAACGACGAAATATACCGATCGAGTGATCGTGATTCTTCGCCAGCTGCAGCATGCCACTAACGCCGAGATTGCGGCCGTGCTACGCCACGATTACCCCCGTGTCAGCGCGACCACTGTACACCGCATCACCCAGCGGTTGCAGGCGGATGGGGTAATTGGTCTTGCACCAGCAACGGCGCACGGCTGCCTGCGCTACGATAGCAATCCTGTGCCGCATGACCACTTTGTCTGCAGCTCCTGCGACGGCCTACACGATATCACCATTGCGCCAGCGCTGCGGCGTGAACTTGCGCGGCAGGTAGCAGACTGCCTTGTCGATGGGCCGCTCATCATTACTGGCACATGCCACCCCTGTCATCACGATAATCATAATTCATAAGGAGAAAAAATCATGGCACTATATAATACCACTACCAAGCAAGAATTTGAGGATCATGCTCTTCAGAGCGAGCGGCCAGTGCTGGTCGACTTTTGGGCACCGTGGTGCCCACCGTGCCGTGCAATGGCACCACTGCTTGAGCAGATTGCTGAAGAGACGGAGTTCGACGTTGTCAAGGTTGATACCGAAGCAAGCCAAGATAATGCAGCGCTTGCCTTGCAGCACCAAGTGCAGAGTATCCCCAACATGAAGATCTTCAAGAGCGGTGCTGTGGTGGCAGAACTGGTCGGCATGAAGCCAAAGCAAGTGCTGGTCGACGCTCTGCAGCAAGCAGACGCCTAATCACTTTACTGACAGATTTCCTCCTCAGGACCAGCACAGATGTGCTGGTCCTTTTATTATGGGGTGTCGTTACTTTCATTAGTGAGGAACCCACCACTCTGTCGCGACCATAATCGTGCATATATACCACCTCTTGCTAGTAACTCGTCATGGCTTCCCTCTTCCACAATATGACCCTCATCAACCACAACAATTCGGTCTAGCGCTGCAATCGTACTCAATCGGTGCGCTACCACAATTGACGTCCGTCCCTGCATTAGTGTCTCAAGCGACTGCTGAATCAGCGCCTCTGACTCAGAATCTAATGCACTAGTCGCTTCGTCGAGCACTAATAGAGGCGCATCCTTGAGAATAGCTCGTGCAATCGCAATCCGCTGTCGCTGCCCACCAGATAGCTTCACGCCGCGCTCACCAACTACTGTTTCCAGCCCCTCTGGTAACTGTGTAATAAATTCCCAGGCATGAGCTTGCTTCGCCGCCAGTATAATATCGTCCTGTGTTGCTTCTGGTCTCCCGTAGGCAATGTTCTCCTGAATTGATCGATGAAACAAGAGTGGCTCCTGTGGTACGTACGCAATCTGCTGCCGCAAACTCTCTTGTGTTACCATCAGAATATCCTGTCCATCGATCAAAATTGCTCCACTGGTTGGATCATAAAATCGCAACAACAATTTCGTCAGTGTCGTCTTGCCTGCACCACTGGTACCGACGAGGCCGAGTTTTTGGTTGGGTTCTATTTGGAGCGAGAAGTCACGAAATAGCACGCGATTTGGGTCGTCATCGTGTGCAAAGCTTATACGATCAAACGTGATAGCGCCGCGTGAGACATTCAGTGCTGCGTCATTCGTATCAACCAGTTGCGCTGGGGTGTGCAAAATCTCGACCATAGTCTGGGCGTCGCCGAGGATGCGATTGTAGTTGCGCATAATACCATTCATATTCCACAGCTCACGCACTGCACTGTTTGTGTAGGTAATGATAAGATAAACTGTTGCAACGGAAATTGTGCTGTGCTGAGCGGCATAAACTGCGAAGACGATAGCGCCAATCTTGATGGCAGTATTGACTGTAGAGAAGAAACTGCTCGTGATGATATACGTACGCATAGTGTTGAGGCCAGCAGTGCGCCAGTTTTCTACTGCCACGGCAAAGCGCTTCTGCTCAAGTATCTCACTACTAGATGATTTAACAGCTAGGATGTTTGATACCATATCCGTTAACTGGCCACTGATGGTATTGCCTGCCTCAGCTTCTTGCTCACTCAAACGAGCGAGTGGCTTAGAGCCAACATAAACCACAGCGCTAAAGATCACAGAAAAAAGTGCCAAAAACAGTGCATACTGCCACAGCATTGTGGCTAAAACGATAATTGATCCAACAAGTGAGATAACCAGTGGCATTACCGACCAAATGATTACATCCCAAAAGCGATCGACTGCGCCAGACAGTTTATTCGCTTGACTCACCAACGCTCCGCCAAAGCGATTAGCATGGAACGTGACACTCTCGTGGCTGAGTTTAGCAAAAATCTTGGTATAGAGATCACGCTGCATTGCCATGGTGAATGGCCACATAATGCGCATCGTCAAGCGCCAACCGATTACTTCTGACCAAAGTTGACTTAGTGTATACATTCCTACAAGCGACCATACATCACTACTGTTATATAGATGGCCACTTTGGATAATGTCGAGTAACCGTGCAATAATGAGCGGCCCAACAAAAGTACTGACTATAAATGTCGTTGCCGCAACCACCAGCGCTGCTGCACGCTGCCATCGATATGGCTGAGATGTTTGCCATAATGTACGAAATATGGTACGGCTCGTAGTAGGTTGCAAGATAAACTCCTTCGTTGTATAGACTTATAAATATTATACCTTAAAAATACCGTTTCGCTTGCTGAATCATACATGCTCCAATATCTCCTTGGCCAATGATGTGGTTTACATCGTTGATATCAACAAGGGTATGCGCAATGATATCACCACCAGGATCGTGAGTAAACTCGCCAATTTTCTCGAGCTTTGTATAGACACGAAACTGGTATACGCGCGTGCCGTTTGGCTCAAGACAGCACTGGTATCCGAGTGGTTGCCATTCAATAACGCGCATGTTGCATTCTTCTACCATCTCTCGTGTGATGGTTTGCTCAATTGTCTCTCCAGATTCAGTTTTGCCGCCAGGGAGATTATAGCTCTTCTTGATCGCGTTATAGACGAGCGGAACGGAACCAGCTAAATTACCGATCGTATAGACTTGTTGCCAGGGGAGATCGGGTATAACAGATTTTTGTCGTATAGTACACCAAGAAACAAAAATGGTTTTGCCGCCATACTGAAAGGAAGATGATATATCGTACACCGTAGACAAAACTATATTACAAAACGGAAAAAGATGGAATAGCTTTTGATAGCTACTTTCGTGTATACTATGCACTAAAGAATGCGTCAAGAAAAAACACTCCTACCAATCTGTCAAGCGGGCGATCCGGTGCTGCGTGAGAAAGCGAGGCACGTGAGCCGCGAGGAGATCACCACACCAGTAGTGCAGCAGCTTATTGCAAATATTAAGCATACTGTGGCAAGTAGAGACTACGGTGTTGGGCTAGCTGCGCCCCAAGTGGGGCATGCTGTGGCGCTGAGCGTGATTGCTATCAAGCCGACGCCAAACCGCCCAGACCGCGAGCCATTTGAGCAAGTTATTATTAATCCATCATACACCGGCATTGGTCAGACAACGGGCATGTGGGAGGGCTGCGCCAGCGGCGATGAGGGACGGCTCTTTGCGCAGGCGCAGCGCTACCAACAGATCAATGCTCAGTGGGATGATGAGCGGGGCGAGCATCATACTGCGGTACTGGATGGCTTTGTTGCTCATGTCTTTCAACACGAAGCTGACCACTGTCAAGGCATACTTTTCTTTGACCGAGTGGCAGATACGACGACCTACATGACGGCAGCAGAGTATCGCAAGCGTGTCGTGCGGCGGTAGTTGCATTTTTAAGCCCCGCTCCGCTCGCTTCTCTCAAGATCAGTGATTATTCGCCAAAAACGATTGCTTAACTTGCTGGTAGGCGTCGCGGAACGGCACACCTTTTTCGACTAATTCATTGATTTTGGCAACAGTATAGAGTTCATCGGTCATCGCCTCAGCCAATCGCTTAGTGTTGGCTTCTAGCTCGCTTACGCAAAGCGCCAAAACCTCTAGCGTATTGAGGGCCGAAGTGAAGGCATCCATGGTGATCTTTTTGGTTAGTTGTAAGTCACGGTGATAACCACTGCCAGCACCTGTCGAAATAGCTTGCAGCTGCAAGGCGTAGTTCGGATAGGCGTGAGCAGTGGCACGTATGATCTCGAAGACATCATAGTTACGCTTGTGCGGCATGATGGATGAGCCCGTGGTCATAGTGACGGGCAATTTGAAATAGTTAAACTCCTGCGAGGTAAATAGCAACATGTCTTCAGCAAATTTGCCAGCAAAGACCATGATTGGGTTGAGCGCCTGTACGGCAATCAGTTCAAAAACGCCGCGCGACAGGCCACAGTACATGGGGTTTTCCTGCACTTTGGCGAAGCCTAGTTCGCTCGTTGTCATCTGGCGGTCAAGTGGTAGGGTGACGCCAAAGCCAGCAGCACTACCCAGCGGGTTTTGGTCGATGGCGGCAATGCTGTGTGCGACCAGTTGCTGGAGGTCATGAAACGCATCGTGATATGAGCCAAGCCACATACCGACGGTAGTAGGCATAGCCTTTTGGGTGTGGGTGTAGCCAGGCATTTCGGTCTGGCCAATGGCGGCAATTTTGCCAGCATAGGCCTGGGCGACTGTCTCCAATGTGTCCGCTACTGCTTCAAGTTCTGTTTTGATGAATAGCCGCATCATCACCAAGGCTTGGTCGTTGCGGCTTCGGCCAGTATGAACCTTTTTGCCAATCGGTCCGAGTTTTTCTGTTAGATATAGCTCAATAGCAGTGTGACCATCTTCGTGTTCGCTGGTGAGGGTGAAAGCATCAGTTTTCCACTCGTTAAGTAGCTCGTCCAAGGCTGCTGCCAATTGTTGATATTCATCGCTAGTCAGCACGCCAATTTTTTCTAGCATGTGAGCGTGCGCTTTGGTGGCGGTAATATCGTGTCCGAGTAAGTGCTGGTCCAATACCTGATCATCGCCAACGGTGTATGCCTCGACCAGTGGGTGGAGTGAGCCAGTTGCGGTTGATTGCCATAGTTTACTTGCCATATGAGTATGCTCCTTCAGCTGTTCGCTGACTTAATGAATATAATTCAATGAATCCAGCGGACGAATTCTGGTTGAATGCGTCGTTGGAATCAAAGGTTGCAAGATTGATATCAAACAACGAATGCGGTGAGTCCACACTGACGACGGTGATGGTACCTTTGTATAGACGGACCGTTACCGTGCCAGTGACTTTTTGGTTCTGGTCATCAATATAGGCATTGATGTGATGGACGGCTGGCTCGTACCACTGAGCTGCGTAGGTGAGGTAGGCCCATTTTTTGTCCATTTCGGCTTTGAGTTCATTTTCAACGCGGGTCGAGACTAATTGCTCAAGCTTTTGGTGGGCAGCAATCAAGATGGCAGCACCAGGGTTTTCGTAGACACCGCGCACCTTCAGTCCGACTAGCCGATCTTCAATAAGGGTTGATACGCCGACGCCGTGTTTGCGGCCGATCTGGTTGCAGTGCTGGATGAGTGCCTGGAGTGAAAAGTGACGGTTATCGACAGCGACAGGCACGCCTTTAATGAATTCAATGGTGATATCTTCGGCTTCGTCTGGTGTGTATTTGATGGTTGAGCACCAATTGAGAATGGCGTGGTAGTTTGGCTTAAGTGAGGGTGATTCAATTTCGCCGCCTTCGCTGGTGATGCCCCACATGTTTTCATCGGTCGAATAAGGCGATTCCTGAGTATGCGGCACGGGGATGTTGTGTTTCTTGGCATAGGCAAGCTCTTCCTCTCGGCCCATACTCCACTCACGTACTGGTGCTAAGATCTTGAGTTTAGGGCTCAGCGTGGTGATGTACGTTTCGAAGCGAACTTGGTCGTTTCCTTTACCGGTGGCACCATGTGCGATAACTGTGCAGTTGTACTTTTCGGCATATTCGACGGCTAATTGCGAAATGATGATGCGTCCCAGTGGCGTGCAGAGGGCATAGCCACCTTGGTAATCAGCATTGGCTTTGATGGCCAGCGACAGCAGCTCATCAGCGAAGCGGTCGCGAGCATCAACCGTGATGGTTTCTATAGCGCCGAGCATTTTGGCCTTTTCGGCGATGGCGTCGAGATCGTCAACCGTCTGGCCAATATTAACCGTCAGGGTGATGACATTGCAGTTGTATTTTTCTTGGAGCCACTTAAGCATGACGGAGGTGTCGAGGCCTCCTGAATAGAGTAAGAGGCACGTGTCAAACTCGCCATTTGTCGCCTCGTGGCTGGCAACTTTAGTGTAGTGAGGTGTGTCGTGATTCATATCCTTCCTTTCTATAATAATTAAAAAGAGCCGCTCGGATGAGGGCTCTTTCGTTGGTTTTATACTATACGACTAATTAGCCCTCTGAATCAGAGCGACGACGACGAGCAACGATAACGATGTTGTGTCGATATGTCATACTAACACCATAGCACACCGCGCATATTTTTCACAATACTTTTCATATAAAATTGCGATGCGCTACAATAGTCATATACATTGGTATGACGAGGGGATAAAATTGTGCAGCAATATAACAAAGAAGCGCCTAGTATGGACGTATGAGTGGACGAGTAGTGAATATTCTCCTCGTTGAAGACGAACCAACCCTCCGAGCTGGTACAAAGCAGTTCCTCACGCAGCGCGGCTTTACGGTGATAGTAGCAGCCAGCGGTGAGGAAGCGCTGGAGCAATTTGCTGAGGCGGACGCTATCATCCTCGATATTATGCTGCCAGGGATAAGCGGGATCGAGGTGCTGCACCAAATTCGCCAAGCGAGCGACGTGCCGGTACTCATGCTAACAGCACTACATGATGAGCCGACACAGATCGCTAGTTTTGACGAGCTGGCGGATGACTATATGAGTAAGCCATTTTCGCTCGTGATTTTGGAAAAACGAATCAGAGCGTTGCTGCGCCGCCAGCAACCCACCGTAACCTTATGGCGGCATGGCCTGGCCTCGGTGGATTTTGCGGCCTATCAAGGGTTTTATGATAATACTGACGCGCACCTCAAGCCTAAGGAAGTACAGCTGCTCAAGCTGCTGGTAGATAATCCAAACATGGTCTGGAGTCGGCAGGCTATTATCGACCGACTGTGGCGCGATGATGAGGTGCCGTTCGATCGAGTGATCGATGTCTACATCAAAAACCTGCGCAAGAAATTGCACCTCGACTGCATTGTCACAGTAAAGGGAGTGGGTTATCGCTATGAAACGGCTTAAATTATTTCCCAAAACATTTTTAGTGTCGATCGGCCTATTCGCAGCGCTGATCATCCTCGTGCATGCGCTGGTCTACACCTTGATGCCACAATTTTATCTGCAGCAAAAAGAGCGCGAGGCGGCAGATAATCTCACGGCGCTGACGACTAAACTCCATGGCAAGTCCGCCGAAGACATACGCCGCCTGAGCCAAGAGTTTGCTACTATGAACAACGTTAATATCACGCTGACAATTGACGGGCGCGACCAGTACTTTCAGGGCTTTGAGTCTATCAATATCGTGACGGACAGTGGTAGATCGGTCGACACCAGCGTGGTAAACATTGCTGATGGGCAAACGGTCGATCCGCGCTCAGCTATTTTGCGACAGGGCAGCGCGGTGAACGACCAAGGCCAAATGGTCGCGGTCAAGCTACTCGCCGACGTAGCGCCTGTCACTCAGGCCAAGCTTGCCACGCTGCATGTATTACCGTATACCATGCTTGGCTCGCTACTGGTAGCGCTGCTGTTTTCTTACATTTACAGCCGCTTTGTAACGCGGCCGATTCGCCAGATGGCCGCGGTGACCACGACTATGCAGCGGCTGGAAAAGGACGCGCGCTACCCGGTACGTAGCAGTGATGAAATTGGCGTACTGGGACGAAATATTAACGAACTCTATCAAAATCTGTGGCAAACCATACGCTCGCTGGAGCATGAGAATAAGCGGATCACGCAGCTCGAGAAAGAAAAAATCGCATTCCTGCGCGCAGCCTCGCACGAGCTAAAAACGCCACTAGCGGCCCTCAGGATTATGCTTGAGAATATGCAACTCAACATCGGCGAATATAAAAATCGCGATCAGTACCTGGCAGAATCGGTGGCGCAGGTTGATCGTGTGGCGGCAATGGTGAATGACGTCTTGCGCTCGGGCAGCGCGGCCGAGCAGGCTTTGCGTCAAGAGAAGCGGCTGAGGGTCGATACGCTGATTACCGAGGTGGTTGATGATTATACACTGCTGGCAAAAACGCGCGGCATGACTTTCACGGTTAACACGCAGCCAGTAACCATCTACGCGAATCGCGACATGATGCGCCACGTCATCTCGAATCTGGTATCAAATGCGGTACGCCACGGCGACGCCGGCAGCGTGATAACGATTACCTCTGACCAGCATGAAATGGCTATTGAAAACGCCTGCAAACCGCTCACCAAACAGCAGCTCCAGCATGCCTTTGACCCATTCTATCGGAGCAATATAACCACGAAGCAGCACGCTGATAGCAGCGGCATCGGCCTCTACACTGTAAAGATGCTGCTCAATGCCAAAGGTCTAGACTACAGCTTTGCACCACACGGACAGGGTATGCGGTTTGTGGTAAAGCTCGCGTCATAGAGCATTAAACCTTCGTAATAAAAGGTGTTGTAGCCAGGACTTCTATCTTCTTGGCTATGTCTGTAAAATCGTCCATCTCTTTAAAACTATCCCATGCTACCCAGGCAAATGTACTTGATTCTCTTTGGTTGATCGTGATAGCTAAGTCGTCATCACTCCAAAATAAATACTGTAGGTCGTAATGATAATGTGCCTGCTCTTGCTTCTTTGGGTTTTCGGGTATATATTGCACACCAATATTAAATGGGACACATTTGTTGTGTATATCGACATATTGGTAAAGTAGCTGTGCGCTATTAATACCAGTCTCCTCATGTAGCTCACGCCGAGCAGCATCAAGTGGGGAATTATCACTTTTGTCAATATGTCCACCTGGTTGGAGATACTTTCCAAGGAAGTTATGATGAACAAGGGCAACGTGAGACGTGCTTTTTGAAACGACAAATGTCGAAGCAGTAAAATGTCCCAAGAAATTTTTGCGGTCGATTACTTGGTTGTCGCTTTGTCTAGAGAGTTGTTCTTTGAGTGTTGTAAACGCCTCACCACTGGTATCATAATACTTGCTGTAGACATCAAATAACTGCTTATATACACCCATATAAAATGACGTTCCCTTTCTTTTTGTTAGTTGCCTAATAGAGTATGACGTGCCTAGAAGTACCGTGTCAACTCAATTGTTTTCCTTTCTTAGCTTATTCTTGAGGTCTCGAATATAGCGCCTTTGCTGTTGATGTAGATAGAAGTAGACAAAGGGTTTGATAATAAATCTCTTTGCGATAATATCCTCGATGAATTCGAGATTCGTCATCGTACCGTGCTGCGAAAATACGCCTGTCCAATGACCTTGGATGGCATCATTTTCTATATCAAATTCCCACAATTTGTATTGGTTTACATGTGTTACCCTGAAATGAGTCTCAACTCCTTGTGTGGTAACCTCGATAAAAGTAGACTCATCGATTACTTTTATGGTCTGCAAATCACTGCGCCAACAAATGTCATGAAGATTGGTAACCGTATCCCAAACTCTTTTAACTGGGTATGATAAAGTGACGGTTATACGTGATCTTGTCATATCATGAATAATCTCTTAGATAGCACTTCTTCCAGTATACTTGGTCTATCATTATGAAGAAAATACAAAATGCTCACTTTGGCAGTGGTTCACGAGTAACAATATAATTACGCCCAACTAACGGTGGCAAAAGTGCTATAATCTAATAGATATAACATCAGCAAAGCTCAACACGTAACGAGGAAATCATGGATGGATTTATTTTAGTGGCAATAAAATTGCTCATTGGCTTTTTTGCCTTGACGATAATAATTAATCTTTCAGGCAAGGGTAATTTGTCGCCATCATCTGCTAGTGACCAAGTGCAGAACTATGTGCTCGGCGGTATTATTGGCGGTGTTATTTATAACAATGAAATCCAAATACTGGATTACATCGGTATTTTGTGTATATGGTGCGCCCTGGTGCTGACGTTGAAATGGGTCAAGCAGCATAATGTGAGGGCAAAGCAGCTCATAGATGGCAAGGCATTAATTATTATTGATAATGGAAAAATCAACATTGAAAATTGCAAGAAAGTTGGTTTGAGTGCTCATGACGTATCCTTCAAATTGCGAACGCAGAATATCTATTCGACAGAAAAGGTAAAAAGAGCCGTCGTGGAGCAAGATGGTGAATTGATCATCACACAGGAAGGGGAAGAAAATCCAAAGTTCCCATTAATAACAGACGGGCAGCTGCAGACTGATATTCTACAGGTAATTGGCAAGGACGAAACGTGGCTACTGAAAGAAATGAAAAAGCAGGGGCTGAAGGCGTATAGCGATGTGTTTTTGGGAGAGTATGTGGATGGCAAGCTAAACCTGACGGCTTATTAACAAGGATTTTACGCTATCAATTGCTGAGTAGGTGTATCGCGATATAGTAGACACAACCCCATCTCGTTCATTCGTGCTACAATTGAGTTATGAAGATTATTGATATGATAACCCTTGTCGAACTTCGCTCGATGGCCGAGAGGATGTACGGGACGATGGTCAAAGCGGATGTCGATGTTGCTAAGAAAATTGTGGCGATCGACATGGATATGCGCATGCTGATGGTGAGGCGTATTTGTTAGAACGCGGATCGCAGCAAGCAGATCTATGGGGGATCAACCTACATCCGGATAAGTTTGGTACCGATGAATTTATCGAGTTTGACAGTATGATGAACATTCGTCCACGACAAAACAATCCGTCGCGCGATGTGCTCGATTCAGCGGCGCGGCAGCAAATTATCGATATCATCGCTGGAGTCGTCCGTGAGTGAACACATCTTTGATCGGCAAAAGTGGCAGAGCTTAACGATATTCGAGCAAATGGGCAACATCGGCTCGGAGGTCGGGCGAGCGTTTGCCGCCCAGCACCGCGGCGATACGGCTGCGATGACCGGTGCCTGGCGGCGCGGCTTGGACTTATTAGATGCCACCGCCGAGTAGCTTGCCCGCCAAAAATCGCCAAAACTCCGCGAAGTCCTACGCGCTCGTGAACTATTCGCTGGTATGGAAGACGAGTCGTTGGAGGGCTACTTTATGTGGTTTGCGATAGCAGCGCGGAGAGGAAGATAATAAAAGCACCGCGTCAATACCTAACCCTATAACGAATTAAGATAATGTGAGCCGCACAACTTTATCATCGGCTTGTGAACTAAGTTGAGTAACTTTATAATAAAACATATGAAAATTATTACCAAAAAATCTTACCCTGATTTATTTGAAAAAGTCCGAGCGGGCGAGAAAACATTTGATATGAGGGTGGCTGATTTTGACATCCAACCTGGCGACATTCTGGAACAGGTTGAGGTAGACTATGACGGAACGCCAACCGGCCGCACGGTTCGTCATGTGGTCGGTGAGGTTTTACGCACGAAAGAGATTGATTTTTGGAAACAAGAAGACATTGATCAATACGGCTATCAAGTGATGTCGCTTACCGAGCGGGTTGGTTAATGTGACGGTAGGTCTACCCAAAGTAGACCTCATCCTATTAAAAGAGGTTTAAAGCGTAGGATAATATAAGAAGTAGGTTGAGTCAATAAGACTTTGCTATACTATACCCATGGAACATACACAAAAGATTCCAAAAGTATATGCCTTTATAGACAGCCAAAACCTCAATCTTGGCATTAGATCGCAGGGTTGGGAACTTGATTTTAAGAAATTCCGCCTCTATTTAAAGAATAAATACCATGTTGAAAAAGCCTACTTGTTTATCGGTTTAGTACCGGGTAATGAGCAGCTATACACAAGCCTACTCGAGATGGGATATGTGCTCGTCTTTAAGCCAACTGTTGAATACCGTGAAGACGGCAAGAAAACATACAAGGGGAATGTTGACGCTGAGCTGGTGCTCTACGCATCCGCTAAATGTTTTCATGAATACGACAAGGCGGTTATCGTCTCTGGCGATGGAGATTTTGCCTGCTTAGTAGACTATTTGGAGCAAAATGACAAGCTTCGCGCAGTCATCTGCCCAAATAAACGATACTCCAGCTTACTCAGAAAATACCGTGGATACATTCACATTATTGGTAACGCTCGAGACAAACTAGCATACAAAAAGGCCAGAAACAGCGGTCGGTCGAAACCTTAGGCTTGTCTGGCCATGGTGATACTGTAATTATAACAAAGTGTATGCACTTTGTAAATGCGGTGTATATGTTGGTTTTGTACTCGAATTCATTATAGCTCTCACTCATTTCACATTCTCTTCACACGATCCTGCTACACTGACATAGAACCAAGAAAGGAGATCTATGTCATTTGTACAACGTGCCTGGTTGTATATCACCAGGAAAAAACTCAAAACGCTGATTTTGCTGGCGATTTTGCTGTGTATGTCGACGATTATGCTGAGTGGATTTGCCATCAAGCATTCGACCGACGCGGCGGCGCAGTCGCTCGACAAAACGCTCAAGGCCGGCTTCACGCTGGGCAATAATCCGCGCACCAATCCGGGAACCGCCCGCGGTTCGGGAACGGTGTCGAACAAAGACATCGACGCGGTGAAGAATCTGGAGGGCGTGACGGATTATGTCAAGCGCCAGAACGCCACGGTCGATTTTATCAATACCAAACTGGTGCCACTACCGAGTGGTGGCAGCGGTTATGATGCCGAGAAAGATAAACAGTTTGGCAACGCCGCTACCATCATCGGCGTCAATAAATCTGAGTCCGAGAAGAAGTTCCGGGCTGGCGCGCTCAAGCTCATCGCTGGCCGGCACATCACCGAGAACGATTCGCACAAGATTTTGGTGCACGAAGATTTCGCCAAGGCTAACAACCTGAAGCTTGGTAGTAAAATTAAGCTGAAGGCCAATCAATACGACACCGACAACGAACATCCATCCAAGGATGAGGTTGAGGTAGAAATCGTCGGTATATTTAACGGCAAGAATCCAAAGCAGGCGACCTATCAGGTGGAGCTGTTCGAGAATTTGTTCTTGACTGACATCGCGACGACCCGCCAGTTAAATGCGTATACCGAGCAAAATGAGATTTACCAAGATGCTACGTTCTTTACCAAAGGTACCAAGCAGCTGGACGAGGTGATGGCGCGGGCAAATAAGTTACCAGTCAATTGGCAAAAGTACCAATTGAACAAGAATAGCCAGGAACTGGCTGGCGTGACTGGCGCAGTGAACGGCGTGTACGGTCTGATCGACGGTATGTTGTGGGCGACAGCGCTGGTCGGTATCGCGGTGATCGGCATGGTGCTGTACTTGTGGATGAACGAGCGCAAGCGCGAAGCGGGCGTGCTCTTGGCGACGGGCGTGCCGCAGTCAAAGATTGTGCTGCAATACATCGCTGAGCTGGTGATGATCGCAGTGCTGAGCTTTGGTGCGTCGTACTTTACCGCAGGGCTGATCGCACAACAAATGGGTGATCACGTAGTATCGCAGGCGGCACAGAGCGCCACGCGTCAAGCTGGCAGTTCCCTCAACGGTGCATCGCTCGGTGCTGACGCTGACTCGGTGACGTCATCGCGCACGCTGGACAAGGTGACGGTTGGTGTGCAGCCGACGGATCTGCTGGCGGTGTGGGGCGCTGGACTGGCGGTGATTATCATTGCGGTACTGCTGGCTTCGCGGCCGATTACCCAATCAACGCCAAAAGAATTACTAACCGAAGTGGACTAGGGGCGAATGATGACGATTATCAAACGAGCCTGGACGGCTGTGGCGCGTCGGCGGCGTCGCAGCCTGACCATCGCCCTGATCATGACGCTGATTTTCACGCTGCTGATCGGCACGCTGACGGTGCAGCAGACGATGGCGCAGCTGAAGCAATCGGTTGAACGGAACATCCGCGCTGGCTTTAGTATCGCCAGCAAGCAGCCGTCGGGCGAGGTGCCGATGGATATCGCGCAGCGAGTGCAGCGCCTGGACACGGTGAAAGCGCACAACTTTCAAGCAGAAACCGCCGTAGGGCTGCCAGGCAAACAATTGATCGACACGGCAGGTAGTAGCGTGCAGCTGGATGCTGGGATCGCTGGCGAAGCGAAGGTGACGGGCGCGACACGGAGCAATCTGCTGAGCGAGTTTATTGGTCGATTTTACCAATTAGAGCAAGGCAAGCATTTGACCGAGCGCGATAAAAACGTGGCCCTCATTCACAAAACCTTCGCCGAGAAAAATGGCATCAAGCCAGGCGATAAGCTGGACATCACCAAAGACGGCCAGCGCGTGACAGTGACTGTCGTAGGGACCTTCAGCGGTAAAGGCGAAAAGCCGGCGGTCTTGCAGTCTGATATGCCAGAGAACCATCTTATCACCGACCTAGCCTCGGCGCAGCAACTGACAGGTAGCAAGCAACTGACACGGGCAACGTACTTCGCTGAACATCCACATCAGCTGAAGTTGCTACTAGACCGCATTAAAAGCTTACCACACGTCGATTGGCAAAAATTCAGTCTGACCGACAACGCGGCGGCATTCGCTGGAGTCCTCCAAAATATCGCTGGCATGCAAAACATTTTGACGATTGCCACTATCGGCGCAGCCGCGGCAGGACTGGCAGTATTGTCACTGGTGCTGGTGTTCTGGGTGCGCGGCCGCTTGCATGAAATTGGCATCTTGTTGTCTATCGGTACGTCGAAGCGGCAGATTATCGGGCAGTTCTTGGCGGAGCTCGCGATCATTGCCGCAGTCAGTTCAGTGTTTGCGCTCGGTGTCGGCCTGATTGCCTCATCGCAAATTTCTACCGCTCTCACGGCACAAACTAGCCAAAGCCAGCGTGTCGAAACAACCGTGATGCATGCCGCGTCAGTAGCGACCTACCTGCAGGCTTTTGCCTTCGGCTACATGGTCGTCTTGGTATCAGCTATCGCTGCTACTGCGCCAATTATGCGCCAATCACCAAAGCAAATTTTAGCAACATTAAGTTAGGAGATAGTATGTCACTACTTACACTACACGATATCGTTTATTCATACCCAGGCGACACCAGCAACGTGTTAAATGGTATTAATTATCACTTTGAAAAGGGCACCTTCTACGCTATCGTTGGTAGTTCTGGGGCTGGTAAGTCGACGCTGCTCGGGCTCCTAGCCGGACTCGACACGCCGACTGGCGGGCAGATTTTGTTTGATGATGAAGACATCGCCGAGCAGGGGTACTCGCATCATCGCAGGCACAACATCTCGCTGGTGTTTCAGAATTATAACCTGATCGATTATCTGACACCGCTAGAAAACTTGAAGCTGGTTAATCCCAAGGCGACTCATGAAACATTGCACGTCATGGGGCTCAACGACGATCATATCAATCGTAATGTTATGAAACTGTCTGGCGGCCAGCAGCAACGTGTGGCGATTGGGCGGGCGCTAGTGTCCTCCGCGCCGATTATCTTGGCGGATGAGCCAACTGGCAACCTGGACGAAGCTACCGCTGCGGATATCATCACTATCCTGTGCCGGGCCGCCCACGAAAACGACAAATGTGTCATCGTCGTCACTCACAGCAAACAGCTCGCTAAAGAGGCGGATGTGGTGTTGACGCTCAAGGATAAGTTGCTTTGGCCCAGCAAGAACAATAAAAGGCGTAGCTAGGATTTAATCGTGGTACAGATAATGCCGCAATCTGTCAGGCAAAGCAGGCACGAGCATGTCGTAAGCGTCGCCAGTCAGGGCAATTGACAGCTGGTCGCGCGGCTGACGCTTGGATAATTTCGTCATACCAAAGAGCTCTGGGCTCACGTGTCCACCGGGAACATTGTCGAGTCGGCCAAAACCGGCGGTCAGGCGAATAGCGTACTCATCATGCGCGTGAGCGATATCAGTAAGATCATTGAGCAGCGGAATGAGCGTCTTGTTGCCAAAAGCCGCCCGCTGCTCACATGAGAAACGCGCATTGTTGCTGCGCGGCAGTGGCACTGCAAGATTTTGCCCATCGCCTGTCCAGCCAATCAGCTCGCCGCCATAATGCTGCACGGCAGTGAGTGCTTGGCTACCAAAGCGAATGAGAAATGAGCGCAGCTCTCCGTCATTACGCGCTATCTCCTTAGTTGAATGCGACACATCCCACATAGCAAGGACGACGTTTGGTGTAGTGGGTGATTTAAGCGCTAGCATATCGGCAACTGACTGAGTAGGGTATGATGCTCGCGCCAATGCTTGCAGCGCCGTGATGCCAACACCGAGTGTAGTTTTGACGCTGTCATATCGCCATAGTGTTTCCAGTTCGTTCAGCTGACGTTTGGTTGGCGTACGGTCTTTTGTAAAAGTAGCTTGCAGAACGGCATGTTGGTCAGGTAGCGGCAAGTTGAGAACGCGATGATCAGGATTCATCGCACTATCAGTCAGCGTGATGGTATCCTGGTTTTCCTCGATAACACGTCCAGCAACTGACGACCCATCAACGCGGTGCCCTGTAATATGTGTTTCTTGAAAATCAAATCGGTCATCAGCCGGAGCCTGAGGTGAACACGCAGTAGCAATCGCCCCAATCGAATCAGGATTGCATTCATCATGTACAAAGACGGTGGCTGCGTCTGGCCGCGTATCGGCCATGGGTGCGTGCTGCAGAAAATCACCGATTGTTTGCACGAGTGTTTGCTGGTAGTCATGCGCTGGTGTGGCGCGCGAAGTTTCGTGATGCATTAGTTATATTATGCCACATATTGGTGAAATAGGGTATGATTAAAGGACGCCTGGCTCACGACTGGCGCTTCTTCATATATTTCGCGGTCTCCTCCCAGAGCGGATTATCCTTGTATGGTACGCCATCGTGCGCCCAATACCACCAAAAGTATCCACCAACGTAGCGTGGAGTGTACTGCGGCATGGCATAATAATGCCGAAACAGCTGTAGCTTACGCGCCATCGAGGCATGCTCGCTGGGTGTGCCGCACTCGCCAATGCCAAGCTTGGCCTCTGGGAAGAGCGTCTCAAGCTCAGCAAAGATCTGCCGCCAGTTGGGCTGGTAGCCATCGTTGTCATCGTCGTAGTAGCTGACGAGGACATAATCGACGCCCTGCCTCAGATCATCAGGTAGGTATGTTTGTAGCCACTCTTTCATGCTCAGCGTACTCCCGTTTGGGGGGAAGTAGTAGGGAACAAGCGCCGCCGCGGCATGCTTATCCTTAATGTATCGGTAGGCACTGGCCACCTTCGCGGCGGTAAGGCGCGGGTCTTCTTGGATCCACTCTTGGCCATTCATTTCATTGCCAACCTCCCATATCGCTACGTAGTGAGATAAATATTGGTAAGACTCAGCAAAGCGCTGCTGGTAGCGCTCAGTGCTGTAGCTGTGCATATCAGAAGAATCAACGGGCTGGGCCATGATATCGGCCACGCGATGAATCGCCTTGAATAGCCCACGGTAACGCTGCGGTGATCTATCCTTAGACATAACGATCCGCACCGTTGGTCGAGCAGGCAAACGCTGAAGAGCCTCCACGATATCAGCAAGCCGTCTCGTGCCCTCCCAGCTGTCGTCGATTGTCAGGCCGTAGAGCATACGCGATGATGCACGATGAGAAGGTGAATGGCTCGCGCTGCCTTGCGGGGTAGAGTGTGACGCTGGCGCTAGCACGCGCAGCAGCACATACATCAGCACACAAAGTAATATAGCAAAACCAGCAATATGAACGTACTTTGGCATATAATAAGCTCCTTACAAGGTAGTATATCAAGGCACAGTTTTATATCAAACCAGGCGAATTTCGAAATTCGCCTGGTTTACCCTGTTTTTTCTCTGTTAGCGTGGGTTCTTTTTTCTCTTCTTTTATATATTTATATATAATAGGAGAGAAATCGATATGAATGGATATATGGATATAGGGAGATAGAGAATAGTGTAGATATATAGAGAAATATAAAGATAAGTAAATAGAGATAAAGATAGATAGAATAAATAAAGATAGATAGAAATAGAGATAAGGATAGAGATAGATAAATAGATAAATAAATAAATAAATAGAGATAGAGATAGAGATAGAGAAAGATAAGGATAAAGAGATAAATAGAGATATAGAAATAGATAGATAAATTAGTAGAGAAAGAGAGTTATAGAGATAAAGAGAGATAGGTGTAAATATAGAAAGAGGTATGAAGTAATAGTAGCTTAACCTGCGATAAGAAAGTGGTGAATGGAGGAATGTAAGAGCTGCTATGGCTTTGAGATTTAGACTATCGGGAACTTGACTTCCCTAGATTTTGTAGACTAACCGTTTTACAGTAGGGAGGAAGGGAGTAACAACGATGAGTCTCGAAGAAACCGTGCACGATGCACAGATAAAAATATTGCGAGAATTGCTATTCTTGCCAACTGCTCATTTCGCTGCGCTGCAGCGAGCTACTGGGCTCGATAGCGACCATGTCAAATTTCACATCAAACGACTAGTTGCCTTAGGCTACGTAACAAAAACAGCTGACGGCTATATGCTTTCGATCAAAGGAAAAGAATATGCCAATAAGCTAGATACTGATGCTGGTGTGATTGAGCGTCAACCAAAAGTGGCGGTATTACTTGTTATTGAGCGGCAGCACCATAATGAGAAGCAATACCTCCTGCAGCAGCGGCTTAAGCATCCATACTATGGTTTTTGGGGTGCGCCAACTGGCAAAGTACGTTGGGCGGAGTCTGTTGTTGAAGCGGCAGCACGTGAGCTTGCTGAAGAGACAGGGCTGCACGGTACTTTTGTGCACCGCGGTGTCTATCACGAGCGGGTTCGGCACAGCCAAACAAATGAAATCGTTGAGGACAAACTATTTCATCTGATGTTTTGCGATGCCGTCTCGGGCACGATGGTCAAAGAATTTGAAGGCGGCAAAAATGCCTGGCGCACGCGCGAAGCAATGAACGACGAGCCAAAGAAATATAAGAGCTTCATGCGCAAAATGGCGGCATATATTGATGGACACGGCGAACTAACAGAAGTGATATATGAATATGACGCGACGGAATTTTGAACCACCTCGGGCAGTGCTTTGCGGCTCATACACGCGTGACAGAGACGGACTTTTCCGAGCCTATGATGAGCTTGTTGTAACTGGCTGCCAAGTTTTATCACCACGACGGATGCAGTTTGATAATGCAGCATTTGTGCGAGACACTGCCGAGCAAGGTGTATCGCCACAAACAGTCGAAGCATGGCATTTATCGGCAATTTGTCAAGCAGATTTTGTGATGCTTCATGCTCCAGATGGCTATATTGGACTGAGCGCAGCAATGGAAATTGGCTTTGCTACGGCCCAAGACTGTCCAGTTTTTTCACGCACTGCACCGCAAGACATCGCCGTGCAAGGACTAGTGCGAGTTGTGCCAAGTGTGTATGATGCCCTACAGGCAGCACATCTCCGATAAACGAATTAGAGATGATACACACAGGGCAAGAACATATTATCATGATTATGTCACATCAGTAATAAAGTGGTATAATCATACGCATGAAGAAGCATATGATATATAATTACATTCCTGATGCATATCTCTTCGGGCTTGGGTTTCTTGCTTTTGCGCTTGCGTGGCTGTGGCCAGAGACGATTGTAATCGCAAGTGATTTGTGGCTCGCTGGGGTGGCGTGTATTGTTGTTGCAGCACTACTGACGGGTGTTACATTGCATGCTTTGCATCGGGCGAAAACCTCAACCAACCCACTCGATGAGCCAACTGAGCTGCTCACTACGGGGCCGTTCAATTTCTCGCGCAATCCACTCTATCTTGCATATATCTTGGCGGTACTTGGCTGCGCCTTAGCCAGTGGCTCGTGGCTAGCGCTGCTGTGCCCAGTGGTGTGCTTTGGCGTGTTAAACTGGCTCATTATCCCGATCGAAGAGCACACTATCCACCACGTCTTTGGCGAGCGCTACGAGTGGTACTGCCGACGGGTGCGGCGCTGGTTATAAGGTATACTAGACACTATGAACGTCATTGCACTTGCATTTGGCCTTGGCGTGGCTGGGTTTGATGTGTTTGGCGCAGTGCTGGTTGTGCTGCTGGTGGCAAGCAAGCTACCTAAGCAAAAAATTGCTACGTTTGCACTCATCGTCTTAGTGGGGACGGTCACTGCTGGTGTAGCGGCATCGCTCCTGCTTGGCGGCAGTGCCGAGCTATTTGCCCAGGCACTCCATCATGTACCAGCTTGTGTGTGGGTAGGCGCAGAAGGTACGGCAAGTGTGGGGCTACTTGGCTGGGCGGCGGCTCGCTTGCACAGGCATATAAAATCGGATAAGGAACCACAGGAGTCGCAGGATAGCCGGGCCTTGCAATGGCTGAGGCGTAGCATTGTGCTTGGTGGCATTATTTATGCGGCCAGTGCCTTTACCGACCCATCATTCCTCGCAGTGATCGCTATAACGAGCCGCGAGCAGTCACTGCTCGTCGTTATCATAGCACACGTCGTGTGGTTGCTTGTCAGTCAGGGGTTATTCTTTGGCCTTGTTATCGCGATTATGTGCGATAGACACCAGCCTCTCATAGCCTGGTTCGAGCGGGTGCGAGCCCGATACAGCACGCTCATTCGCTCGAGCATTACAGTGGTCATCGTGCTGTGCGGGCTTATTCTGCTTGCAGATATGGCGACCTTCTTGCTGAGTGGCCATTGGCTGCTGCCTGAATAGCGAGTAAAGCCCATGGTACAATAGAGGTGCTTGGCTACACGGTATTTTCGGCACAAAGTATATGAGACCTTCATACACTCCTCAGCAAAATGGCATCATGCGAGCGGCTGCTCGTCGTGTGCGGTATGACGAAATACCACCACAGGTAGTGCACGCTCGCTATGTGTACTGTCTATGGGAGCTAAAGACAACGCAGCCACGGGCACGTAACTTCTACTACACAATTTTGCCCGATGCATGTATTGATATTGTCTTTGATCTAGATGACTGCAGCGCCTCTATCATGACGCCATGCCAAACCGCTTGGCGGATAGCACTGGGTCGACGATTTCATTATGTGGGAATACGCCTGCATCCTGGTGCGTATCACGGTGACGTCGATGCAGTCGTTGGCGCAGCGATACCTATTAAGCGGCTGGCCGGCTGGGCTGTCACAGATATTATTGCTGCGTTGCAACAGCACAGCTTTACTCAGCAGCAAGATATTCTCGCAACTTGCATCCAACGAATGATTGACTGTAGCCTGGTGCAGGCAGATGACTTTATCATGCGGGTCATCGCTCGGCTTGATGGCCAGCATACGATTACCCAGATTGCTCAGCAGTTGGGCTGCTCCGAGCGGCATCTGCGGCGGATTGTTCGTCAGCGAACTGGTTTTTCACCTCAAGCATTGCGGACAATTGTCCAGTTTCAGCGGAGCTTTACAGAAGATTGGCGAGAGCTCTATGCCGACCAGTCGCACTATATCCATCGTTTTCGGTGGATTACGCAGCATACACCGCAGCGCTACCACAAGACATACCAGGCATAATGTCCGAAATATACAATACGAGAGAGTGCCGCTACGCTACTATAATGGCATAATCATCTAACGCAAAGGAACGCATATGCACGCACTATATCCTGTGACAATTACCACAAAAATAACGGAATGCAAGGAGTTTTATTGTCGGCTCTTTGGCTTTGAGGTTGTATTCGAAGCCGATTGGTACGTGCAGCTCTTGCATAGGCATAGTGGCGTAGAGATCGGCCTGATGCAGCCACACCTTGCCAACCAGCCACAAGATCTCCAAGCGGCATTTGATGGTCATGGCATTATTTACTCACTTGAGGTTGCTGATGCTGCCAGTGAATATGAGCGGATTAAGAGCTGTGATGTTGCAATCACCCATCCACTCACCACTGAGGCATGGGGCCAGACTCACTTTTGTGTGCGTGATCCAAGTGGTGTAACAGTCGACATCGTCCAGCAAGCAGAAGAGAATAATGGGTGATGCACACCTATACCATTGATGGGCGGGTACAGCAATTTCCGCAAGCAGGTGGCTGGTATTATATCGCAGTGCCGCAGAGGTATACAAAGATACTCCAACCACTAACGGTGCGTGGCCTGATTGCGGTTCATGCGGTGGTAGGAGAGGTGTCGTGGGATACCTCGCTACTGCCAATGGGTGATGGCACCCACTTCATTCCGCTGCCTGCTAAGGTGCGGCGAACAAACCAGCTCGATGTGGGGAGCTGCGTCAACCTCACGTTTACGATTCGTCGCCCAGCAACATGACACTCGCCGTGTATCCTATGTATAATAGCACTATGCATACGCCCCACCGCACCACAGCAAAACCAATGCGCTACGCACTGCTCCTTCGCGGCATTAATGTTGGCGGCAAGCATACGGTGAATATGGATCGGCTTAAGGCGGACTTGATGGAGCTAGGCTTTCGCAGCGTCGTCTCGTATATCAATAGCGGCAATCTGTTTTTTGATAGCAGCGAACCGGAGGAGGTGATCTGGCGCACCCTGGCGCGCTATTTTGACGCGACCTATGACTTCCCAGTGCCGTTTATCATTATCAGTACTGCCACACTCCAGCAAGAGGTGGCTCAACTACCAAGCTGGTGGCAGGATGACACGGCCTATCGGTGGGATGCGCTGTTCTACTTACCCGAGGCGGATAAGACGGCGATTGAGGCAGAGGCAGCCACCTGGGCAAATAGCCGCGAGCAGCTCTATTTTGGGCGCACCGCGTTCTTCTATTGCAACCACGATCAAGCCGATTATCTCACATTAAACTACCATAAAAAGCTCCTCAAAGCCTGGTTTTACAAACAGCTCACGATCCGCGGCGGCAAAACCTTTCAGAAAATAATCGAGCTGACATTGGGGGACTAATGAATATCTACGCCTATCAACGCCCACTTGGGCCTATTGCCGACGACGAGGCTTTGCGCTAGTAATATATTGCGGTGTATGATGCCAAGACGCACCAGCAGGTCGTGCGCTTTTGTCATGCGTATGGCTATCGGTTACACGAGCTCATCAGCCACACCCTCCCATATAACAGTGACATTGCTGATGCGTATGCTGGTATGGAGCAGTGGCTTGCTGGCGAGGCGAACTACCATGCGGCCCGCAACGCAAGCTTTCAGATTGGCCGCCAGGCGCGCTCTACAACTGATCGAGTAGCGGAGCGTTTCCTGCGCACTATGGCACAGCTCACGGCGAGTCCGCATGTGAAATATCACGGGCTGTGGGCAAGCGACTTTGCCATCACCCTTATCAACACTATACACTCAAACGATGAAGCGGCAGTGCGCAACGAACGCACGGCACAGATACAACTTCTGAAAAGCATTAACTAAATTTTAAATATAGATACGTGTATAAAAGGTACGTTTAATATGGTAGTATAACCTGCGATTAGTGAGCAATTGAGCCAGCTCCACAACTTCGCTATACTAAAAGATATGACAAATGCGCAATTACAGCCACTTCTCTACGAGCACATTTGTGCCGACCCAATGAATGCTCATTTTGCGGCACAGGGTTGGCCGCCAGTTTACAGTGCCTCGGCCAGCTCGCGTATCATCATTGTTGGCCAGGCACCAGGTCGCATTGCTCAGGAGACAGGAGTGCCGTGGAATGATGCCAGCGGCCGCCTCTTGCGGCAGTGGCTTGGCGTGAGCGATGAGCAGTTTTACAACCCCGATCTCTTTGCGCTCATCCCAATGGATTTTTACTACCCCGGCAAGGGCGTGCACGGTGACTTACCGCCACGCAAAGAGTTTGCTGAGAAATGGCACCCAAAGCTCCGTGCCCAGATGCCAGCAGTACGCCTGACAATTCTGGTTGGTGCTTATGCGCAGAAGTACTATCTTGCTCGCCAGGCAGAGAAGAATCTAACAGAAACGGTAGCGCATTTTGCGCACTATTTGCCACAGTATTTCCCACTGGTGCATCCTTCGCCGCTGACTGCTCGCTGGCGAGCGCGTAACCCATGGTTTGAGGCAGATGTTATTCCAGTACTGCGACAGAGAGTGCAGCAGGCACTCTCTACGTCACTATAAAAGAAAACGAGATGGTTGTGTAATAGGGGCCAGGGGTATTCAGTAATATATTACCTAATGGCATAGGTTAATTGCCACCTACAAATGAGTAAGTAATTGCCAATAAACATCATATGCTTGGGCAATGCGTGTGAGCGAGATAGACTCATTAACTGTATGTGCCTGGTCAAAGTCACCCGGTCCATAAATAACCGTCTCGACGCCAATTGCCTGATAAAAGGTTTGGTCAGTGGCACCACGGCTGATGACAGGTACTGCACCAGGCACAAGCGTTTGCATCTGGCGAAGAATTGGTGCGTCTGGTGCACATAGGGCAGATGGTGCTGGGTCTGTAGCATTGCGCCATGAGAACTGGTAGCGCTGCGCCAGTGTTTCTATCCAGTGTGTGAAGTCGGCATCGAGCGCTGGTGTGCTGCGGATATCGACAGCCAGATAGCTAGCCCCAGCTGTCTTGTTACTAGAATATGATCCCTCTGGCGCAATGCGCGTTGGCGTCATCGTGGGCTCGCCAAGAATATCATGACGGTACGCGGTGTGGAGTTCCTGTTGGATTATTGGCACGTCATGAAGAAATGACATAATGGCGGGCAGCGAGCTAACCTGGTAAGCCGCTTCTTGCGATGCATGGCCTGATGCACGTTCAAAGACTAGCTCGACGAAGCGATTACCTCGGTGGCCAATCTCAATCTGCCCATCAGTTGGCTCAGCGATAAGACAACTCACATCATCGTACTGGGTGGCCTGCGAAAAATACCGCGCAAAGGCGGCTGACCCAGCGCCATCTATCTCTTCATGTGCAACTGCAACACACCAAACATCAAGGTCATCACGGCGCTGCTGGGCGTATTTGGCTGCGACCGTCATGTGGAGAGCAACGCCTGCCTTCATATCACTCGCACCAAGGCCATAGAGGCGGCCATCTGTTACCCACGGTTGCCATGGATTGTGTTGCCAGGCAGACACATCACCGGGTGAAACCGTATCAACATGCCCACAGAGTATCACGGCACGTTGAGCGGGCTGCTGGCTGGCCCGAATCACGCCAGCAGTGAAGCCTGGCTTGGTGATAACATCATCGCACACAGGTATGAGCCACCGGGCAATATCAGCTAATATCTGCCCCTCATCGCCTGAGACAGATGGTATGGCGATAAGCTGCTTGGTCAAGTTGACTGTCTGAGTAATCGCATCAGAAGACGGTGGCGTGGTCTCGTGTTGGTTGGTTGTTGTCATATACCATTACTGTATCACAGCAGCGGGGGAGGTCGCGAGGGGTCGTGCTGGCATGCGCGCCATTCTGGGCGAGTGGATTGCTTGGACATTGGGCGCATAAATCGTAGGCACTTTCTGGGATATCGCCAGGGGCAGCTTTTCGATAGCCACTCGACTGGGCAATTGACAAGCTGTTGCTGTTGCAGAAAGCATAAGGGATAATCTCTTCTTCTTGCGCTGCATGAGTCGCGGCACGGAATAATACATGGCCAATACCGCGCTGTTGGTGATCATGATCGACGATTAAGCTCCCTACCTCAGCCATTGCTCGTGACTCATGACTGCCATTTGGACAGTGCATTACTGGTTCGAGGATGCCAGCATAGCCGACGATGCGCGGCTTACGAGCATCCAACGAAAGACAAGCAAGCACTCCAAGATGCTTAGCAAGAATTTCTTCGGGCGTGACTTCGATCATGAGCGCACCTTCTTTGTCGCGATTCGCAATCATTGCCGCGACGCGTTTGGCGGCAGTAGATTGATCTGTTTCAGATAACTCCCGAGACGATATAATATCGAGCTTGGCCGATCCTCTCGGCCCAATTGTCGTGGCGGTATACATAGGATATATTACAGCACGAATTAATAAAAATAACAAGATCATCGAACAAAGATAAAATAATCAGCAAACAAGCTCAGAACGGCCACAACAGGGGCCATTCATTTCATGATAATACTTTCTCTCATTGCAATAGTATGCTATAACAAGGTGTATGAGACGATCCCCAGAAACAACCTCAGATTCATATGACGCACTTATCAAAGCTAACTTTCACGATCGCTTGACGACAGTAGATGGAGTCAGGGACATTCCTTATGCCGTAGTCGGTGGACTCGGTCTACATGCAGTAACTCATGCGAAAGAGATTGATTGGGATAACCATATAGTACGGGTAAATCCCGATGCATACCTTCCAACCATACGTGATAATGGTACTGTGCGAGATCTTGATACACTCGTGCAAAGTCCGGATAAAGATGAGGTTGTGGCTTATCGCCGAGTGATGGAGAGCGCAATTAGTGATCAGCTTGTTGTATCGGCGTTTGGCCTCAGGCCGTACGATACAAATCAGCGAGGAATATTAGACTTTGTCGGTGATCGTTATATTGATAAGGCTGGTCAGCTCTATTGGCGCTTGAGTGGTATCGAAACAGCTATTCCAACGGAGAGCCTTGAGCCGTGGCTGGTCGAGAAAGATGGTACCGTCTGTAATATCCTTAATCCTGTTGCCCAGCTTGGTGCGTATATGAATCGATCAATTACTGGTAAGCGCCCGAAAGATGAGGCAAAGGTGCAAGAACTAAATAATACAGTGATGCCACATGGTAAGGATAGTGACATTCCAAAGGAATATCGTGAGCAATATTTTGCTTTTGTTGAGCAGGCAGAAAAACTGAGGCAGGCACGAGAGCGAATTGGCTGGATTGGTCTCAAGGCGAGTGTATTGTCTCTTCTTGAGAAACATCCCACGATGGTGGAGCTCGCACAGGGCAAGCTTGATGGTGTTCTAAGCTTTTCGACTGGCAAGCAGTAGCTTCGCGCTATAATAGAAAGTATGAACGCCGCCCTCTACGCCAAGCTCAAAACATTACCCCGCAGCCCGGGGGTATACTTTCATAAGTCGGCAAGCGGGGAGGTGATTTATGTCGGCAAGGCGGCAGTACTACGCAACCGAGTGCGGCAGTATTTTCAAGATTCGCGTGGACGAGATAATAAAACCATGGCACTGGTGGCGGAGATCCACGATACGGATTGGATCGAGACCGAAAGCGAGGTGGACGCCCTCTTTCTGGAAAGCGAGATGATCAAGCGCTACATGCCCCGCTACAATGTGCTGCTGCGCGATGATAAATCGCAGACCTTTGTGCGAATCAACATGAAGAGCCAGTGGCCAGTAGTGAGCTTTACGCGCAACCCGGCGGACGATGGCGCTGACTACTACGGCCCCTTCTACAATGGCTTTGCACTCAAAAAAGCCCTGCGCTACCTGCGGCCAATCTTCCCGTACCTGACGCACGAGCGCCGGCCTGGGCAATCAAAGCTGGACGAAGATTTAGGTCTGAGCCCCAAAATCAGCGATGGCTCGCTAGTCTACAAAGCCAACCTGCGTACGCTGATTAGCTACATCAAAGGCAACCGCAAAGCAATTGCTGCTAAGCTTGAGCGTGATATGAAGACAGCCGCCGGGCGACACGAATTTGAGCAAGCAGCCCAGCTGCGCAACAAGCTGCGCGCCATGCAGGAGTTGCAGCGCCGGGTGATGTTTGGTGATAAGGAATTTGTGGCTATTAGCAAGGACCGGGCCCTGGCGGACTTGACCACGCTGCTGGGGTTAGCCGGCGAACCAACGCGTATCGAAGGCTACGATATCAGCCATATGAGCGGTCGCCAGGTGGTGGCGAGCATGGTAGTGTTTCGCAATGGCGTCAGTGACCGGGCCGAGTACCGCAAGTTTAAAGTGAGCGAAAAAAACGACGATACTGGTAATATACACGACGTCATCTTTCGCCGCCTCAGTGAGCGCCATATTAAAAGCTGGGGCACACCGAGCCTGCTCCTGATTGACGGTGGCAAAGGCCAGCTAGCAGCCGCGATTGCGGCCCGTGACGCGCGCGGGATGCGTGTGCCGATCATCAGCATTGCTAAGCGCGAGGAAGAGATCCTGGTACACAAAACTGGCTCGCAGGTGGGGTTGGCGTATATTCACCAGCTGCAGGCCGAGCGCCCGAGCGGTATTACCGTCTATGAGGATGGCGATGTCTATGTGATTAACCTCCACCCGGGGCAGCGTAATGCCGGCGCGCACTCTAAGAATTTGCGGGGTAGTGCCGCGGTGTATGAGCCAGAGGCGCCTCACGCTGCTTCTATGGTGCATGATGCACAGCCAGCTCGCAGCACTAGCCAAGTGGCTACCGCGCCGCTTGCGGCCAGTGATATCACCAAGCTCTTTCAGCGCATCCGCGACGAGTCGCACCGCTTTGCCGTGAGCTACCACACAGCGCTGCAGCGCAAAGCCGGGGTCAAAAGTGCGCTCGATGGCATCCCTGGCGTTGGCCCCAAAACCAAGCAAAAACTGCTGCGGCAGTTTGGCAGCGTGCGCGGTATCATGCGCGCCAGCCAGGCAGAGCTAGCGGCAGTGGTAGGGGAGGCACGCGCAGCGCAGATTCGGCAGGGGCTGGCAGTCGATCAGAAATAAATGTCTATCTCATTTATAAAAACCAGCATGGATACTACGCAGATGTGCAACCACATGCTATAGTATTGACATGAAAGACCCTGAGATTCCCGGTAAAAATAATGCAAAAACAGCACTGACGCGTGAACACGAACGGCAGCGCAGGACTGATACATCCCTTGTCTTTCGTGATGAGTCAGCTCAGCAACGCTGGCGCGATCTGCGCAGGCGCTGCCAACAACAAGAGCACGCTGCTCACGCTGCAGTTGATGGGCGTCAGCGTTATGCATACGCAATCCAGACCAATACGGCAATGGATTTTGCTGCTGATGTTGCAGAGAAGATACAGACAGGCTTACCTGAAGCAGGATCACCTAGCCCAGATAATGAGGAATCAACAGCTGCTCAACTAACGCCAGAGCTTGTCCGTCGTGTGCTTATAGACGTCATGGAGTACCAGCGCTACAGTGATATCGATCTTGATACATGCTACATAGGCTTTAACATGCTGACGCTTGCTGGTTGGAAGTATAGCGAAGAATTTGACGTCGTATTGAACCAGCTTATCACCGAAGAGACTGCGGAATATCTAGCATCATAACAAAAAAGGAGACCATAACCATGAATAACACGCACGGCGGATTTGTGACAACTACCTACAGGAGAGGACCAGCAGGCAGCTATCCGCAGAGTAAAATCACCCCCTTTCCACCAACTGGCGAAGTAGCGGTGAGTAATGCGCGCCCGCAAACTGATGAAACCGCTGATACATACATGACACCAGCCAGAAGAGCGCTGGCAGAAAAAGCGACAGTACTGGCAGCGCCTACGTGGTTTAAAGCAGATGAGCTTACTGGCAAACAGAGGCTTGGTCGTCAAAACTATCGGCCAACGCTTCACGGGCCTTCAGACATACCCGACCAACGATGCAGCAAGTGATTCTACATCCCTCTTACGCGTAGCTGCACGCCAATCTAGAACTTATGTACCAGTACCAGAAGGGGAATCTCTCTAGATGGTTACTTACGTCGCGTTGTAGCGATGCGTGCTAACTCACTTTGCTTAAGCGGCACACTGTGTTCGAGAAGAAACTGTTGTTGTGCTAGAATAGGAGTGTACAAGGGGAGCAAATCTTGTACGCTAGTACTGGCGTGAGCCAGTACTTTTCCTATTCTAACGTGTATTACGGACGAATACCCTCCGCTTTGACGATCCGCCCGCACAGCTCCACCGTTTGTGTTTTATTGGTTCGTATTCTCTTTATACCACTACTGCACACTCATATGTCAATTATATAAACAAATCGTCGTAATATTGACATATCCACGTGCGATGTAGTATGCTGGACGTATAAGTGAAAGGAAGCAGTATGACTCTTAAAAAGAATCTGCGCGAACTCCGAGCAATCTATGGGTTATCACAAGACGATGTAGCAAAAGCGATTGGCGTGAGTCGCAGTAGTGTTGTGGCAACCGAAAAAGGCGAGCGCGAGCTGAGCAGTGAAGAACTTGGCAAACTTGCTGATTTTTTTGGTATCGATATCATTGACCTTTTATCACAAGAAATCCCAGATTATGAGAAATACCGCGAAATGATAGTGGAAACCCTGCGTCGCTATACGAAATATGCAGGTAAAAGTGCGACAAAGACGCTGCTCGCAAAACTTATCTATCTTGCTGATTTTGCATGGTACTACGAGCATTTGCAGCCGATGAGCGGCATGAAATACCGCCGTTTACAGTATGGGCCAGTGCCTGACCAGTATTTTCGTGTTGTCGATGAGCTTATAGATGAGGGTAAAGTTTCGCTTGAGGTCGGCGACGAGGCGCAATGGCTCAACCTGACGAGGTCTGCGCAAGATACACCGCCCCAGTATCTATCTACAGGCGAACTTGATTTAATTGATAAAATCGCTAAAAAGTGGAAAGACTCAAATACAAAAGAAATCGTACACTTCACACATACGCAGCTTCCTTGGCAAATCTGTAGGCAAAACGAATATATACCCTACGAGTTAATCACCCAGGAAGAGCCGAGCCGTGTTTACTGATAACTACCGTGTACTATTTGAAGACTATTCCGAACGCCATTACATCAAAGCGTTCAAAAAGGATTATGGCAATCAATGGCTTGTAACGCGCAAAGCGCTCGTGGCGCAGTTTGCACACATTGACCAGCTAGTGCTTAATGGAAGGACAAATCCTCCGATTCATCGAACTGACGACAATAAGGAATGGATTATCAAACGCGAATTTGCCGTTGCAGGGCGCAAGCAGTCCGCAAAAAACTCTGGCAACAGAGTGATTTTATATGTAAATCATAATGATCACACTGTTCGTGTTTTACTGCTTTATCACAAGGGTCACCTGGGTAGATCCACAAATGAAACCGCCACTTGGCGAGGTATCATCAAACAAGAATTCAAAGACTTATTGGCTGGGTTCAGTCTTTAAGTTTTCCCAATAACTTACGAGGTGGGGGGCGCTTAAGCGTGGCGGTTCTGTCGCCTGAGCGAAGCCCCAACGCCTCTACTAACCTAAGCAGTAGTCGTCCCCATCCAAAAAACACCCTTTTCAACTAAAAAATAAAAAGATCGGCGGGAGAAATTTCAAAAATAAATTCAAAGAGTTTTCCTGGTGCGGGTAGAGGGAGTCGAACCCTCGTCTCATGCTTGGGAAGCATACATAATAGCCGTTATACGATACCCGCGCTGGCTGTATTATAGCACCTTGCAAAGTAAAAGGCTAACTCTTTATTGCGAGGCGCAAAATGCGAACGTGTTTTCCGTGCTTGGTAGATAATACAGTGGATAGGGGAAGACAAGATAACACAAAGCTTAGAAGAATTGAGACTTTGAAGCTCTTGCCTGATGAGTGGTTTTTTAGTACAATAATGGGTAGCAACAGACGTTGCCTGTGGCTCTTTAGCTCAGTTGGTAGAGCAGAGGCCTGAAGAGCCTTGTGTCACTAGTTCGAGTCTAGTAGGAGCCACCAGTAAAACACTCTCTTTGGAACAAGAGGGTGTTTTTCTTTTAGTATGATACAACTCACCCACAAACAAGACGTCCGTGTATAATAAGCACTATGAAATCGCTCCGTCAGTCCACACCTCTCTCCTGGCAACGCCTTGCTCTGTTTGCGCTCTGGGTTATACTTGCGATTGCACTGTGCAGTGCTATTGTATATGGTGCTTTGCTTCTTGTACAACGCCGTGTGCAGCCCCATCCAGTCCAACAACTTAGGCAAAAAGAGGAGTTCCCAGTAATAGATACGAAGAAGTTATCGCCCGTCCGAGCGAAGATCATCACGACTGCTCACCAGCAATTTGACACTCCACAGCCTGGTACATTCTACAGCCAGGGCGAGCGGCAAGATTGGTGTGCAAACTTCGTTAGCTGGGTGCACCAGCAGGCGGGTGTGCCATTTATCAACCCACACAATGGTGGCTGGCGCATCCCTGGCGTGCGTAGCCTCGAAACGTACTATCGCACGACTGGTCGCTGGCACCCAGCCGATAGCAGCTATACGCCCCAGCCAGGCGATGCCATCCTCTACGACACAACAAGCTCGCGTGGTGAGCACGTCAATATTCTCCTGCGCTACCAAGATGGCAAGCTCACCACCGTTGGTGGCAACGAAGGCAACGCGATCCACGTCAGCACAATCGATCGAGCGGCCGTTGGTAAAATTCGTGGCTTTGGTGCGGCAGAGTAGAATACATATCTTTTCTGCGCTATTCAATAGATAGTGAGAATTGGAGTATAATTTATTTTCCGCTTCTCCAAAAGCAGGAGGTGAGTACACAATAGCCGCACGTACATATCCTAGAATAGTGACGGAACGAAGTGCGCGGTAGCAGATAGTACGATTCATAGAAGAAAGGGCTTGAAATTTTACGCACTATTCCATATAATACAACTCAGCAACATGCGGGTTTAGCTCAGTTGTTAGAGCGCTTCCTTGCCATGGAAGAGGCCAGGAGTTAGAGTCTCCTAACCCGCACCATACAAAATGCGAACAAATGCACCTTTACTAGGTGCTTTTTTATTGCAAAAATGCAACTAGGTGAATAGCCTGAATTGACATGGCTAGATAGCTTACTGTGTATTATCTACCAGTTAGTAGCAAACACCCTTTAAAATTGATCCTATCAATAATATACAATAAGGGTATACATATTAAATATGAGACATGCAACGAAAGTAACAACGCTCATGGAATACAGATATAAAATTGCCTACAATGTGTGCTTACTTGCAGCGCT
>JABZJS010000019.1 GCA_015257665.1 Nanosynbacter sp.
GCGCATCCATGGTAAGGATGAGGTCTCGGGTTCAAGCCCCGATCGTGGCTCCATGGCTGAATTTGTTGATCACCCCATTGCTGGGGTGATCTTTATTGTTGGTCTATGAGTGAGGATGTTTTTCGCCTGTTGAAATATGTGATAAGCATACTCTCCCCCTGCTGTATGCTATCAGAAACGACCTAAGGCTGGCCGGCGGTTGCGTGGTATCCGGTATACCTGGCCCTCTACCTCTGGTGCCTGTTGTGGCTGGTGCCGCATAATGTGGTGCTCAGGATATTCAGTGAGGCCATGGGATGTACCGTCGCCCATAAGGTAATGACTCAGACCCTCGCTAGATAATTCGTTTGATAATTCGGTAGCGTCGGGCTGTTGGCCAAGTGGATAGTCACAGCGGGTGATTACTTTTGTCGGTGTGTCCTTATTATCAGAGCGAGTTGTAATCACACTGATAGCGGCTACCTCAAGTTCTTGCATACCAGGTAATACCGTGCCGGCATTATTGTGTGTGCCGTGCTGAACATATGCCATGGTATCGAGACCACGCATACTACGGGCGTCGTATACAACTGATAATCTTCTGGCTATATACCCAATTTCATATCGGAGGCGCAATACTTCTTTGCTCGGCATAACTTCTCTAACTCGTTGTGAATTACCGACCGATCCGCCAATCTCTACTTCATCACCGAGTTGTACAGTAAACGGCTCAAACTCCTCCGATAGAGCTTTGATATATTTTATAATCCCATCACGTTTCGTTGTGTCTCCTTCTGATTTTTCGCGCACGACCATCGAGGAAAAGAACGGCATAAGAGGATACTTTTGGAGCTTATGTTCATAGATTGGGTGGTTGTGATTTCGATAGAGCTCAGACGTACGTCGTGGCTCATCGTCAGTAAACAATGCAGCGACGAGGACATGATTGAAGTGTTTTTCGTGAGTCATGGATGATAGTATAAAACAAATTATGTGATAATAACAGAGAAAAAGCTGCGATTTAGGTGTTTTCTCGTGTAGCCATGATATTAGACAGAATATTGCGTAAGTACAAAAAGCGAAAATTGTCGAATGAAGAAATTCGCACTTTGACATTGGAAAAAAATTTGCTATACTAATTCACAGTTAGTTCATTTTATTTGCCGGAGTCGTCTAGTGGCAATGACAGGAGACTGTAAATCTCCCGCTTTTTAGCTTCGTAGGTTCGAGTCCTACCTCCGGTACCATTTCTGCCGCTTTAGCTCAGCTGGTCAGAGCAACTGTTTTGTAAACAGTAGGTCTACGGTTCGAATCCGTAAAGCGGCTCCATACGTATATATAGCGAAGACTTTCTTAAGGAGGAGGTCTTTTTTGTTTTTGCAGTTACGTAATAGCTGTAAATTGGTAGGAGCTTATTCCACTCTTTGTATTGGCTGTCGTAGGAACAATGAAATTGTGTGTATTAGTGGATATATCAATAACAAAAGGGCTTACGTGGCGAGAAACCCCGCCCTGAGAATGTAAATAAGGCAGCATACATACTGCTGCCTTATTATTGTACTTAGCCTTTATCTACCTTATACCGCTGGCGCTACATCGTAATGCGGCGTGGCGCGCTGCGCTGGATGCGATTGGCGGGCATTGGGGCTCGTGCTGGTGGATGAACAGCAACGGACTGTCGACTATATGCGGCATTTGGCTGCGGCTGCGGAGGTGCTTGGGTATACGTTGGTACTGCTGGAGCGGGCAATGCAGCCGGTGGATGGTAATATGCCGTTGAAGGCTGTTGCTCTACCTGCTGGGACGGCACAGTAATGCGTTGCTGGGGTTGCTGGCGAGGCTCTGGTTGTGCTCGGTGCTGCTGCTGCGGTGATTGCGTAGAGGTAGGCTGAGGTTGCAACTTGGCACGAATACGCTTCGCTTTTTTGTGGTCGCCAGCTCGTTCGTAGCCTTCGGCCAGGAGCTGATATGTTTGGGTACCAGGCTCTAGCTTGGCAGCTCGCTCAAGTGACTCTAGCATTTTCTTACTATGGCCGAGCTTTTCCTGTACCTTGGCATAGGCAATGTGTCTTGCAGCAAGCTTGTCCTCCATTGCCAGTGCTTGTTCAAAGGCGAGAGCAGCTTTGTCGTAGCGCTTGGTTTCGTAGTAGATGAGGCCAACGTTGTGCAGGCTCGACGCGCTTGGCTCGAGGCTTTGAGCGATCTCAAAACACTCAATCGCATCATCAAATGCCTTCTGCTTAGCGTATAAAATACCGAGACGATTATATGCGGTTGCATTACGCTCGTCTACCCGCAGAATCGTGAGCAGTGCCTTCTCGGCGCGGAGATAACGTCGATCGCGGAGTGATTCCTGAGCTACCTCCCACAGGCGATCAAGCTTACCCGAGAGGCGCATTGGTAATTGTGAGGTGGTCTCGGTAACTGATTGCTGCTGCCACAAGGCAAAAGCGCCAGCGCAGGCTACCAATAATAATCCATACATAGTTATAGTATACCACATGCCAGCAGCTGAATCCGCACGCTGGCATTGGCAGTAATGCGCTCGTGTGCGCGTGCGATATGTTCTGCCTGGGTAAGTAGCTGCTGTGATGGTTGCGTCCGGAGTGTATGCCATATAATGTGTAGCACACACTCAAGGAAGAGCAATGCACGAGCCCGATCGTGGCTATAGCGCTGCCCAATCACGATGCGTTGACGGGTAGTACCAGTGATATAGTGGCGCGCATCGGTCATTGCCAGAGCAATGGTGCGAAACTCCTCGCTATTGGCAGCCAAGCGTGCGATCGTTGCAGGTTGCTGCTGAGCAATGAACTGCAGCTGAGCGCGGCGCGTCGGGTCAATAATGCCAAGCTGGCCAAGCTGAGCAGCTGTTTGGGTTTGCTGGGGTGGGATGATACGGACGGTCTGGACGCGTGAGCGAATTGTTGCCAGCAAGCGTTGGGGCTGATGACTAGTGAGGATGAGATGAAGCGCGTGAGGCGGCTCTTCGAGGAGCTTAAGGAAGGCATTTTGGGCGGCAGGTGTCATCCGGTCGGCATCATCAATAATGACAAATTGCCGAGCCGTTGCCTTGCCCTGAGTAAGTGTGTGAAGCGAGCGGATGTCATCAACGCGAATTGTCCCGCGTTGCTGGTCGTCATGGCCCTGGCTGGTATGAGGCCGGAGGATAAGTGCGGTGTGGCTCGCAACCTGCCGTGCTGCGGTCATAAGCCCAAGTCCAGGCGCACCAACAAGAAGCAATGACTGTGGTGGCTGCTGCGCAAGCTGGGCAAGACGCTGCTCGGTGCGAGGGTTATAGACGAGCGATGACATCGGCTCCCTCAGGAAAGAGTGCCATAAAGGCTGCTGGCGGTGGTGCAACAAACGTCTGGCGTAGGCCAGCACGAGTCGTGATTTCGAGCTGGTAGGCGTGCAGAAGGAGACGCTCCCCTGCCGATCCATAGACGCGATCACCAACAATCGGTGTACCAATATATGCCAGATGGACACGCAGCTGATGTGTTCGGCCAGTGCGGGGGCGCAGAGCGAGTAAGCTCAGGCTGGACTGCGAGGCGAGTACTTTATAGATTGTTTGGGCAGATTTGCCGCGTGGATCGGCTCGAAAGGTGCTTGGCGCGGCCGGGTTACGCCCCAGCGGGACATCGATCTTGGCTTGCTGCTGACGGGGTTGCCCTGCCACAACCGCTAGATATGTCTTCTTAGTGTGGCGCTCGGCAAATTGCTTCTTAAGCCGCTGGAAGGCCTCAGGCGTACGTGCACCAATCATTACTCCGCTGGTGTCGCGGTCGAGTCGATGGACAATCCCTGGCCGATTTGTCTCCAGTCCAACCGAAGTATAGCGCCGGAAGAAGTCTGCTACCGTAAACTCATCATTGAGCGCACCCTTGCTATGTGTGAGGATACCAGCTGGCTTATTGATAACAATTACATCATCATCGATATAGAGGATCGGGAGGGTTTTGTCACTATGGTCGGTTGCATCAGGTAGGTTGATGGCGATGCTGTCGGTTTCTGCTACCAGTTGGCGTGGCTGACAGACGACTCTATCATTGACAGCGACGTGGCCAGCTTTGATGTGTTTTTGCCACGTGGAGCGACTAGTCTCGGGGTGGCGCGTTGCAAGCAGGCTATCAAGGCGCTGGGTGGTGCGCTGCTGTTGAAAAAGATAGACATCCTTACCCTTGAATGGTAGGCCGTAGGTCGCAATGTCACTGAGTGGGTTGGGGAGAATTTCCCCCGTTGCATCACTTTTTGCGGTGTAGATCTGCTGCATGATGTAGGGTGCATGATCTTCCGCTGTGTCGTCGATGAGCAAAAAGTACTGCCGTCGGTCGAAGCGAAAACGCACCAGCTGGTTGATAGGCTGCGGGTGGCTACTGGCGATTTGGTCGATGTGACGCGGGACATTGTCGTCAGTTGCTTGACGAAACTGGCGTAAGATAGCAAGGAGGTCGCTTGATGTGATTTTCATACAATGACTCCATCTCGGGCTATACTCATGATGTACTCCGCAGGCCAACCGCCTTTTGTACGCGGAGGAGCGTGATGCTAGCGACCTCATTCATCGCTCGCTCAGAGCGCTCGAGAGTAGCAAGCAGTGTCTCGTCGGAAATGCCGGCAAGCCGCGCTTGAAAATCAGTGAGGAAGGTAGCCACCGCCTCAGCTACGGCACGCTTGAGTGGGCCATATTGGGTCTGCCCTACCCACTCGGCATTCACCTCAGCTTGCGGGCGATTGGTCAAGATTGCAAGCAGTTGAAGCAGATTAGTAATGCCTGGCTGGCGTTGCCAGTCGAAGTTGATAACACCAAGCGAGTCTGTCGTGGCAGCCATGATCTTTTTGCGCGCTTGGGCGGGGGTATCAGCAAGGTTAATCTTGGACTTTTGGTCGGTTGAACTTTTACTCATCTTCTTTTCTGGGTTCGTCAGGCTGCGAATGCGTAGACCGGTGTCGCGCTGGATGAAGGCGGTTTGCTTGGCAGTCGGCTCTGGCACAGTGAAAAGCTCACCAAACTTATGATTCATGCGCAGTGCAATATCACGGGTAATCTCCAAGTGCTGGAACTGATCCTCACCGACTGGCACCCACCGGGCGTTGTAAAGAAGGATATCAGCTGCCATTAGGACAGGGTAATTGAAGAGCCCAACGGTGACATTATTGTTGTTATCAGCTGACTTTTCTTTAAACTGCGTCATGCGGCTCATCTCGCCAAAGCCAGTAAAGCAACCTAAAATCCATGTGAGTTCACTGTGTGCTGGGATGAAGCTCTGCCGGTAGAGAAACGTATGTTCGTCGGTGATGTCGAGCCCTGCTGCGATGAAGTACTTGAGGTTTGTCAGCGTATTCTCGTAAAGTGTCGTATGGTCGATCGGTGTGGTAAAGCTATGGAGGTCGGGCACAAACATATTGAGCTGGTAGTGCCCGGCGTAGTGCTGCTGCAGCTGTACCATTGGCACAAAGGCACCAAGATAATTACCAAGCGTTGGCTCTTCATTGCTACGAATTCCGGTGAGGATAACTTCTTTGGACATATACGTAGTATAGCATTTTCGGTGACCAGTTTGAATAAGAGGTCAGAACACGCAGTATATGGGATACTATACGAAACGATATCTATTGACATAGAGTAGCGTTTCTGGTTAGCTAGATAGTAAGGATTCGTTTCAAACAATCGAGACGAGAGGAGTTAAGAAAGACGACGGGAGAACAACACGAACGACACTCATAATGTACTGTTATTGATTTGCTAATGTCAAAAAGGGCTAAGGAGCACCATGCTAAAAACTATCAAAACGAAAAAAAATACGATAAAATATACTCTTGTTGCGCTGGTGGCAGGCTTTGCGCTGCTGAACGTGGGGTCAAGCTATATTTATGCGCAGTCTATCCAGAATCCAAGTAATAGTAAAGCAAGTAACAACGTATCCAATACCAATACTGATGGATTCCAGCAGTCAAACCACTACAATACGCCAAAAGGCTTCATGAATGACATCCAGACGATCTTCAAAGGAACGGATGACTACTACCACCTCTACTACCTGCTCAATAAAAACTATAAATCGAGCAATGATGGTACCGAGTGGTACCATATTCGCACCAAGGATTGGGAGCACTTTGAAGATCTTGGTGTGGCGATTCCTAAGTTTGTCAACGGCTGGTCGGCAGTTGCCTCGGGTTCGGTGTATCAGAATAGTAATGGATTTTTCCGTGACTTACCCAAAACGGCAATAATTGCCTACTTTACGAGCTATACCGAGACTGGCCAACACCAATATGTCGCATATTCACTCGATGATGGTCGCACCTACCACCCGTATAATCACAGCCAGCCAGTCATGAAGGCAAAGTCCAAAGAGCAGAACTTCCGCGACCCACACGTCTGGTACAATGAATCTACCAAGAAGCTGATGATGTATCTGGCTGAGGGCGATAAGGTTGGTATCTACTCAAGTACTGACGGAAAAAAGTGGGAATACCAGGGCGCAACCATGCTCAACGGTAGCACACTTGATGGCAAAGATCTTGGCCTTATTGAGTGCCCTAACCTCAAGAGTTTTTATGATCCACAAACAAAGACTACCAAGCACGCACTACTCTTTGGGGCTAATGGCTATCAATATGGTTCGACAACTGGCAGCTACTACATGATTGGCCACCTCGAAGCCAATGGTAACTTTGTCGCCGAGCAGCAACCAGAGCGACTTGACTACGGAACGGATTACTACGGCGCTAATTACTACCAAGAAAGCCCAACACGCGTTAAGAGTATTGGCTGGATGGGTAACTGGGAGTACTCACAAGGACAGATTCTGAAGGATGACGGTCAAGAAGCGAAGCATATCGGCTCGATGAGCTCAACCCATTCCCTCTCGATGACCCAAAAGGATGGAAAGTATGTCGTGCGGTCGCGCTTGATCAATAACAATGCCCGCACCAGCGGTCTCCGCACAAAGCAATCGGCTCGAACGTCGAAAACGGCACCTGATGGCTACCACAAAGAATTGCTCAAAGTCAATCGCAAAGCCTCGCAAGAGATTAGTCTTCACTTTGCAAACAATACGGCCAATACGAAAGGCCATGTTCGAGTCTTTATCAATCAAAACGACAGCCGCGTGAGCGTTGACCTCAACACCGAGACTGGCACCTATGAGGTGAAACGGAATAGCTCGAAGATCACTGGTGAAGCGAAAAATAAGTACGAGAAGGCGTATGCAGTATATAATAATTGGCAAAATCGCCAGCGCTACTTCGTCTATCTCGTCGCCGACAAAGGGAGCCTTGAGATTGCTATGCCAGATGGGCAAATCTATTCGCTGATGAAACTATCAAGTGATCCAAACATGCAAGTTGTGGTGGAGTCAAGTACTGATAATAGCGTATCGGCGACGCTATGTGACTTCCAAAACAAAACACGGTAACATAAACATAACACAAGAAGAATTTCTTCTCTAACAGATAATAAAGCTCCCTTGCTGTAGAAGAGAGCTTTATTATATCAGGAAAGGTGTAGTAGTATGCAGCACTGTATTACACTATATAGGAATAGCGAGCTTATTGTTCGAGGTGTTTGGCAATAAGTTTGGCATAGCGTTTGCGAATCTCGTGGCCAGTGATGGCTGTCTCAATCACGACATTGCGACGCTGGCGCTGAATTGTCTTGAAGTGTTTTGGTATCATCACTGCATCGAGTGTGCCGTAGAGAATCGTTATCGGTAGCGGCGGTAGATTACAGGCATCGTTGAGCGAGGTTTGGAGCAAAATACTATTGCGTGCTGTCTTGGCATATGGCGAAAACCCTTCGCGACTGACATGAAAATTCTTTTGCGACCGTTTGTACTGATTGACTGCGCCGATGAGCTTTGGTGATGTGTTGATCGCCTTAAGAAATCCTTTGCCGATTGTCTTGAGTAGCGCCTCGCGTAGTGGGCGCTTAGCAATATCACTTGGTAGATAGATTGGTGGTGAGCACAGCACAAGCTTTTGGACGCGGCGAGGAAACAGCTTGGTGTATTCAATTGCGACTAGTGTACCAAGTGAGTGCCCACACAGGATTACCTGGCGCAGTGGTGCAGCATGACGAATCGTTTTGCGCAGGGCACGCGCATGATCGGTCAGGGTATAATCGGGCCAGGCAGGCTTGCGCGATTGGCCAAAGCCTAGCAAATCAACTGCCAAGACTGGTTGGTCGCCAAG
>JABZJS010000032.1 GCA_015257665.1 Nanosynbacter sp.
GCCGGCGCAAAAGCGCTACTGCCCGCGCTCGACTGGTCAAAGGTAAGGGAAATGTAACGATCAATGGCAAGTCAGCGCTTGACTACCTGTCAGGTAACAAGACATTGCTAGCTGAAGTGACTGACCCACTGGCCTTGGTTGGTAAGCAAAAAGAGTTTGATGTTACCGTCCTAGTGAAGGGTGGTGGCCTCAGCGGTCAGGTTGATGCTATCAAGATGGCGATCGCTAAAGCGATTACCGTTGGCGCACCAGACCTGCGCGGTACACTCAAGAAGGCCGAATTTTTGCGCCGCGACCCACGCGAAAAAGAGCGCAAAAAATACGGCTTGCGCAGTGCCCGCAAACGCGAGCAATACTCGAAGCGTTAAGCATTTTGCCTGCTTCATAACATACCCTGTCAACGTGGCAGGGTATTTTGCTATGATAGAAATATTGCTATCACCCCCCATATTGTATAATTAATACTATGGAGACTACTACAAAACCCAACTATATTATTGACGGCGTCACTTCTTTAAGCCCGGAGGATTGTCAGCGCTATGGTATCCGTGCGATCGGCTTTGATGTTGATGGCACACTCACCGACTATCTTGAGTCTATGGCTGAAGCCGAGCAACATGCACTAACCAAACTAGGCCACGCTGGTTTAGAGCTATTTATCATCAGCAATGCATACAATGAGCGAGCAGCGGAACTGACCCAGATATTCGATGGCTATGCCGGCCGATCATATCATCACACCTAAGGCTTGCGTCGACCCTCGTGACCCACAAGATACCCCAGATAACCACAGTAAACCCAAACCTGATATGATCTTACATGTCCTGGCTCAGCTCCCAGAGGACTTTCATCCAAACCAGTTCTTGATGGTGGGCGACCAACTCTTTAAAGACCCAGTAGCTGGCCATCACGCAGGTGTACAAACCGCACTCGTCTCTCAATTAGGTACGCATGACCATCCAAGTGTTGCTGTGCAACGCGTCGCTGAGCGAACTGCGCTGCAGCAGCTTGGATTGCCTTATTTGCGGGATGAATATCCTACGCGCTTAACACCAACAGAGTAATGCATATAATTGCAGGGGTTAGAGAAATCTATACATAAGCAGTAGGGCAGTGGTAATCGAGATACTACAAGCGCAGTTGCGGCTCATTATGTCACCATTCTTTTGCGGCTAACCTGCCAAAAATGATACAATACAACACTAGTATGTATGACAAACTCCACGAACTATTTGGCCTGGCGTATCCGCTGCATACCCAAGTATGTGGCGATTGGCACGACATATCTCGGCCGGTTATTGTCCTTATACACGGTATCGGGGTAAATCATAATATTTGGCAAGATGTACTGAATCAACTTGGCGACCAACCAGTCTTGGCAGTTGATTTGCTAGGCTTTGGCCAATCGCGCA
>JABZJS010000008.1 GCA_015257665.1 Nanosynbacter sp.
AGGCGCGAGCCCGAACCACCTGCCAAAATAATACCTTTCATACGTAAAACTCCTTTTTTGAAACCATACACTTATCATAACAGATATAGTTAATAGTACCATATCCCAAAACATGATGCGAATATGACATTGTAGAGATTCTACCCACAGCGGGACTAGCAAAGAGACTTGTTGATACATCACCATTAGTATATTATTGTGTACACAATAAAAGCTAAAGATCAAAAGGGAACCCATATGGCAAATCGTGCATACCTGTATTCAATTGACCGAAAACCATACACAGATGATGATATTGACAAAGCCCGAATAGTTGATATATCTGAATATAACTGGGGTATGCCAATTGTATACGAAATTCTGCTGAGCGCTAAAACAGAGATTGTTGATTCGATATTATTTAATAGTCTTGAAGAGAAAGGCAAGACGCTACCACTTGCTCTCATTGCTGATTATAAACGTGGTGTAGATCGACTCGAAATGTTCTTTGCTAATATAAAGGAACACATTGACGATCAGATGGTTGCTGAGACACTCGCTTTTTTGCGCAATGAGAAAAACGCTCAGCAGTATTTTTTGCTTGAGGCGGGCGAACTCTATTCATTACTGGCGGACGGCGAAGCAGGTATGATAGCAGAAAACCGTGATTTATGCGAAGGAATCAGAAATGATGAAGATGACTCTGGAGTCGCCCAGGTCTACAGTTACTTTGTTAATCAGCAGATTTCCTTGGGTGACACACAAATCCTCGATCAGATTAATAATATACGCTGGTCTAATATACTCTACTTTCATTTTAGCAATAAAGATAAAGAAGCATAGCACGCAGTAGTATATTAAGCTTAGATATAGAATCTCTCGTCACATGGCAGGGATTCTGTATTTTAAAGAGTATATTTATTTTTATAGAGTTTTGCTAGATGATGACGCTCGCTAGTGAATATTTTGAGCGACATATTCGCGTAGTGCCTCGCGCCAGTCTTGGCTGACAAAGCCAGTCGCATGAAGTTTATCAAGACTGAGGTCACTATTGAGCGGTCGTGGTGCGACGCCGGGCTTATTAGCAAAATACTCGGCGGTGGTTGTATCTGTTACTGGTAAGTCATCACGCCCTGCCAAGGCAAAGATCTGCCGCGTGATGTCTGCCCAGCTTACCAGTGGACCACTATTTGTTACATTGTAGGTACCGTATGGTGCCTTGTTCTCTACTAAGTAGTCAATCGCCCGTGCAATTTCTGGCGTGAAGCTCAGGCGACCGATTTGGTCTGCTACTACTGTTGGTGCGATATTTTTTGCGGCCAAACCGAGCATCGTTGTCACGAAGTTTTTACCGTCGCCGATCACCCAGCTGGTGCGGACAATATAGTGCCGTGGTGTGGTGCTCGCAGCAATATCGCCCGCTGCTTTGGATGCACCATAGACACTTAAAGGGCTAAATAGCTCATCTTCGGTATGCGGTGCTATCTCACCATCAAAAACATAATCGCTTGACACATGAACCAAGGTAATGTCTCGCTCGGAGCAGATACGAGCAAGCTGTCCCACCGCTTGGGCATTGATGCGCCAGGCTGCTGCGCGGCCCTCCGATGTTTCTGCGCCGTCAACATTGGTATAAGCAGCAGTGTTAATAATTGTCTTAATACCGGACCAGTCGAAGGTTGCAATAGCTGCTGCGTCACAGAGGTTAAGGTCATTATGCCCAACCGCCCGAGCACTAGGGTATTGCTGCTGCATTGCTTTGGCCAATTGCCCGTTGGCACCAATGATGAGGGTAGAGGTGTAATCTGTCATGCACGCTTCCTTTCTTTTTATAATTCCATTGGCTGTACGTCGCGCAGGAGTGGGTGCGCAGCATCTTTGTGCGAGATGATCGCCTGATCTTTGCCAAGTGGCCACGCAATATCTAGCGCTGGGTCAAAGAGATTGACAAAGGTATACTGCGCATCTGGTGACCAATGGGCGTCAACCAGGTAGGTATATGCCACATTATCGTCCAGTGTCTGGTAACCATTTGCCACGCCCTTGGGTACAAACACTGCTGTACCAGGATTAATTTCTACAGAGAATGTGTGGCCGAAGGTTGGGCCTTGGCGCACATCACACCATGCACCGAACACGCGGCCATTGGCGGTACTAATGAACTTGTTCCAGGGCTCGGCGTGTAGACCACGTGTTGCACCAGCTTTGTCATTAAAGCTGATATTGTTTTGTACAATGGTAAAGGCGGGTAGCCCCAGCGCTTCCATCTTCTCCTTCTGGTAATTTTCTTTAAACCACCCACGGTTGTCACCATGGACAGGCAGTTTAATGACGAATAGCCCTGGAATTGGCGATTCAGTCACGGTAAGGTCGTTGTAGCTTGATGGGTCGAAATTCATGCGTTCTCCTTTCGCCATATATGATAATAATGGAGGCCAGCTAGTGTCTGGCAGTCGTTAATATCGCCTTGGGTAATAAGTTGGTTAATCTCCTCGTTGGTGAAGAACCGCATATCGCTGAATACTTCATCCGATTGTTCTTTGTTACCACCAAAAGACAGATCTCGTGCCAAGCACACCGCCATTTTCTCTGTCATTAGGCCGTTGCATACATATGCTTCACCGAGCTTCTCCCACGACTGGGCAACAATACCAGTCTCTTCCTCTAGCTCACGCTTGGAGGCGGTGAGCAGATCTTCGCCGTCACCACCGCCACCAGGCAATTCCCAGCCAAAACTCTGTGATGGATAACGGAAGCCGCGCACCAGGTAGATTCGCTCATGCTCGTCGACAGCGACGACCATACACGAGTTTCGCGACTCCATATAGCCGTATACACCCAGGTTACCTGCGCGGTCGCGTGTTTGGTCTTCGTGGATGGTGATCCAGGGGTTTTGGTAGGCGATCTTGCTACTCACGCGAGTTTTACTGGGGGCGTCAGGCATTGGCTTATTGTCCTTGCTTAGCGTAGGTTGCTTCTACAGCGGCTTTTTGGGCTTGCCACCAGTCGCGGTTGGTAGTATACCACTCAATGGTTTGGCGTAGGCCATTAGCCATGCCATCTTGGTCGGTATATTGTGGTTGCCAGCCAAGCTCGCGGCGCAGCTTGCTCGAGTCCATCGCATAGCGCATGTCGTGGCCGGGGCGATCGTTGACATGCTCGTACCAGTCCTTGCCTTTACCCATTAAGTCGCAGATCATCTCAATCACCGCTTTGTTATTGACGTGGTCGTTATCTGCACCAATGATGTAGGTGTCGCCCAGCGTGCCTTTTTCGAGAATCAAATGCACCGCTGAGTTATGGTCATCGACATGGATCCAATCGCGTACCTGTTCGCCCGTGCCATAGAGCTTTGGTTTGATGTCACTTAGGATGTTAGTGATTTGCCGCGGGATAAATTTCTCGATGTGTTGGCGGGGGCCGTAGTTGTTGGAGCAGTTGCTAATCGTCGCCTTCACACCAAAGCTGCGAATCCAGGCGCGGACCAGCATATCGCTCGACGCCTTAGTGCTCGAGTAGGGGCTGGATGGGTTGTATGGTGTTTCCTCAGTAAAGCGGTTTGGATCGTCCAGTGCTAGATCGCCAAACACTTCATCGGTACTAATGTGATGGAGGCGCTTGTTATGGTTACGCACTGCTTGCAAAATAGTGTACGTGCCATACACGTTGGTGTCGAGAAAAGGCTTTGGGTCGCGCAGTGAGTTATCGTTATGACTCTCCGCCGCAAAGTGGACAACGATATCCGTCTCGGCAATTAAGCGATCCATCAGTTCGGCATCGCAAATATCGCCCTGCACGAAGGTAATCTGCTCGCGCACTCCATCGAGGTTGTGCGGGTTCGCAGCATATGTCATCTTATCGACGACAGTGATTTCATATTCCGGCTTGTGATGAACGGTATAATGTACGAAGTTCGAGCCAATGAACCCCGCACCACCGGTGATAAGCAGTTTTGTCATAGCTGTATTATAGCGTGAAATAGGGGATGGTGTCGAGATATACAAGAGTAATGGTATAATATAGCAACAGAAGCTCTCTAATGATAAACAACAAGGAGATATAATAAAATGCGAGTAGTGATTGTCAGTGGTTATTTTAACCCGCTCCATGGTGGGCATATCGATATGATCGAAGCAGCTGCCGCAATGGGCGATAAACTTATTGTTATTGTCAACAACGACAAGCAACAATTGCTGAAAAAAGGCAAAATTATCCTCAATGAAAGCAATCGCCTGCGTCTCATGCGTGCTCTCAAAGGTGTTGATCAAGTGATTCTATCGATCGACGAAGATCCCACACAAATCAAATCACTCGAGATGGTTGCTGGCCAATATCCTGGCGACCAACTTATTTTTGCCAACGGCGGTGATCGTGACACGGAAAAAGCTATTCCTGAAGCAGAAGTGTGTAAAAAATACAATATAGAAATGCGCTTCGACGCCGGCGAAGGTAAACCAGATTCCTCAACTCGTATCAATAAAGCGACTGGCCAAGAATAGTAGGCGTCTAAACCAGACCTTGCTATTTTTGCAGTAACAAAGCAGCCCAATATCTATGGGCTGTTTATTATTTCTATAGATTAACTTTGCAGGCAACAATAGTTTGTATACATTTATTACTCAGATATGCAAAAGTATATAGCAAGAAGTTTACGCTTTGAATAATAAAATTATTGTATGAACAAATAATATACTCAGTTTGAATATAATAAACATTTTGTTCATTGCATAATACCCTCATGGGGTATTATCTAAATTTTAATTCTTATAACCATTTGGGTTGTGAGACTGCCATCGCCAGGAGTCTTCACAGGCTTGTTCGATGGACAATTCTGCTTGCCAACCAAGCTCCTGCTGTGCCTTACTACAGTCGGCATAGCAAGCTGCAATATCACCAGCTCGGCGTGGTTTTATCTTATATGGAATGGTATGTTTGCACGCTTTGCTAAAGGCTCTAATGATTTCCAGGACAGAAGTGCCATGGCCAGTACCAAGGTTATAGGTATGCTCACCAGGCTGCATGTGCGATAGAGCAGCCACATGCCCTTTAGCGAGGTCGACAACGTGAATGTAGTCGCGTACACCAGTACCGTCGGGCGTGTCGTAGTCGTCACCAAATACACCAACGCTTTGCAATTTTCCAACTGCAACTTGTGCAACATAGGGCAGGAGATTATTAGGGATGCCATTTGGATCTTCGCCAATCATACCTGATATATGCGCACCAATCGGATTAAAGTAGCGCAAGATGGTCGCTTGGAAGTCGGGGTGCGCTGTGCAATAGTCACGAATGATCTGCTCGATCATATATTTCGTCCAGCCGTATGGATTAGTAATGCCGGTGCCAGTGCGTGATGATTCAGTGAGTGGCAATGACTCTGGTGTGCCATAGACCGTCGCAGAGCTTGAGAAAACAAGTCGATGCACCCCATGTTGTCGCATTGCAGCTAAGAGGGTGAGGGTTGAGCTAAGATTGCAGTCATAGTATTCCAGCGGTTTCTCAACCGACTCACCAACTGCCTTGAGTCCAGCAAAGTGAATCACAGCACTGATATCATACTTAGTAAAAATCGCATCGAGTGCCGATCGGTCACGCACATCAGCTTCGACAAAGGGGATAGTTGTGCCGGTAATTGTTTCGACGCGCTGCAGGCTTTCACGGCTGGCATTGGCGAGGTTGTCAATAACGACGACGTCAAATCCTGCCGCAATAAGTTCAATAATGGTGTGGCTGCCAATATACCCAGCGCCACCAGTGACTAAAATCGTTTCTCTACTCATATCATCTAGTATACCTCTTCGTCGAAAAAATGTCGAACATATCGTATTATCTTCGTCTATAAGTATGAGCATATCGGCTTAACTATTGCTGAGAATAAGCACTGCATTCGTTCTTGCTTTTTCTGTCGTTTTTCTCTATCTTTTATGGGTAAAGTGCTATTGATGTAAAAACGCCAACACAATCTAACAGAGAAAAATCATTGTAATTTTTACATTCTTGCAAAATTATTTAAAAATGAGAGTACACTAGAAGGCAAAGACTATAGCGTCATAATACAAGAGGAAAGGAAAAACCTATGTGTGGAATAGTTGGATATATCGGAACGCGGCCAGCGCAGGGTGTACTGCTGACGGAGCTCAAGCGGCTTGAATATCGCGGATATGATAGTGCCGGTATTGTTACACTCGACAAGGATGCTGCGCCAACATTACTTCGAACAAAAGGTAAGGTGGCTGCGCTGAATGAGCTCACAGCTCGCCACAAGACGACTGATACGGTTGGCATTGGTCACACTCGCTGGGCAACCCACGGGGCACCCAGCAAACGCAATGCTCATCCGCATCAGGTGGGGCAGATCTACGTTGTACATAACGGCATTATCGAGAACTATCAGGCGCTCAAGACAATGCTTGCAGCACACGAGTATGAATTTAAGAGTGATACTGACACTGAAGTATTGACGGCGCTCATTGACTACCTGCACAAGCAAGCACCAGACCTCTTGGCGGCAGTGCGAGGTGCGCTCAAAATGGTGGTAGGCACGTATGGTTTAGCAGTTGTTCAAGCGAATGACCCTGATGAGATTATTGTGGCGCGCAAGGGTAGTCCGCTCATTGTTGGGCTCGGCGATGGCGAAACGTACATTGCCAGTGATGCATCGGCCTTGGTGGGGTATACCAACCAAGTGGTCTATCTGCATGATGGCGAAGTAGGGCGCTGCACTCGCACTGGCCTCGAGCTCCAAACGACGGATTCGCAAGTGGTTGACGTGCAAGTAGAGACGCTAGAGATGGACTTGCAAGCTATTCAAAAACAAGGGTACGACCACTTTCTCCTCAAAGAAATATTTGAGCAGCCGACTAGCCTTGCGGCAACGCTGGCCGGGCGTGTGATTGTCGCACAGCGCTATGCCAGGCTGGGCGGCATAGGTCTGAGTGATACTGCATTGCGGCAGATTAAGCATGTGATGATTGTGGGCTGTGGCACGGCGTATTTTGCGGGTATGCAGGCTAGTTATTTTATTGAGCAACTGACTGATGATGTAACAGTAAGTGTAGAGATTGCTAGTGAGCTGCGCTACCGAGCATATAACATCCCCGAGCATACCGTTGCGCTCATTGTGAGCCAGAGTGGTGAGACGGCCGATACATTGGCCTGTCTGACGGAACTCAAACGACGGGGTGTGACGTGCCTTGGTGTCGTCAATGCAGTGGGGAGCACGATTGCGCGCGAAGTTGACGGTGGAGTATATGTACACGTGGGGGCAGAGATCAGTGTGGCCAGCACCAAGGCCTTTACTTCGCAAGTGGCAGCAATGACGATCTTTGGCCTTATGCTCGCAGCAGCCAAGGGAACGAACCCACAACTGATAGGTGAGTTTATCAACGAGCTTGAGATGCTACCAGCCGAGATTGAAAAAACGCTGGCTAAGCAAGCTGATAGCGTCAAAAACATCGCACATAATTATGCCCACTATAATCATGCGCTCTATATTGGTCGCGATACACTCTACCCAGCTGCACTTGAAGGCGCACTTAAGCTTAAGGAGGTAAGCTATATTCATGCTGAAGCCTATGCAGCAGGTGAGCTCAAGCATGGGCCAATTGCCCTGATCGACGATCATTTCTTCGAAGTGTGTTATTTGCAGGACAACTGGCTGTACGAAAAATCGCAGAGTAATTTGATAGAGATGAATGCACGTGGTGCTCATGCAATTGTTATTACCGATACGGATAAACGCGTACCTGCCGAGACAGTGGTGCGTGTTGCAACTAAGCTGCAGCACCTCACGCCAATTTTGTTTAATGTTATATCACAGCTTTTTGCTTACTATATGGCAGTAGAGCGGGGGCACGATGTCGACCAGCCGCGCAATCTTGCCAAGAGTGTGACGGTGGAGTAAGGTATAGGTAAAATCTCTCCTTTGCGCTACACTGATACTATGAGTAAACAACCCAAAATTGCCATTGTCTGCGACTTCTTGACAACAATGGGTGGTGCCGAGAATGTCGTGTTGGCCATGCACGAAGCTTTTCCGGATGCGCCGATCTATACCGCAATGTATAATGAGGACAAAATGCCAGCCTTTGCTGAGCTTGATGTTCGGCCGTCGTTTTTGCAAAAAATCCCGCGCAAGGTGCGCACGTATTATAAGCTGTTTCCAACACTGGCTGTTAAAGCGATGCGGCGACTTGATTTGCGTGAGTTTGATATCATCCTCACCAGCTCATACATGCATGGTCACCAAGTGAGAAAGACGCGGCCTGGCCAAGTCATCATCAACTACTGCCACACACCACCACGATACTACTGGAGTCACTACGATGAATATCGGCGCGATCCAGGCTATGGTAACCTTAATCCACTCATTCGCACACTTATGCCACTCATGGTGCCACACCAGCGCAAGCTAGACCTTCAAGCGGCTCGGCAAGTCGATGTTTTCTTGGCAAACTCTACCGAGACGCAACAGCGCATTAAAAAATATTACAATCGAAATAGTATCGTCATCCATCCACCGGTAGATATAAGCCGGTTTACGCCTGCTGCCAAGCGGGGTGATCATTATGTGACGATTGGCCGGCAGTTGCCATACAAGCGGTACGACTTGGCAGTCACGGCAGCGACGAAGCTTGGCAAGAAGCTGATCGTCTTTGGTAATGGCCCCGCACACAATAGGCTCGTTGATCTGGCTGGTCCAACAGTTGAGTTCCGCACCGATCGCTTCGGCGATGCGAGCGATGCCGAGTATGAGAAGGCCATTACAACAGCACGTGGCTTTATCTATCCAGCAGAGGAAGACTTTGGAATTGTCAGTGTTGAAGCGCTAGCGGCTGGTGCGCCAGTGATTGGCTTAGCGCGTGGCGGGACAACAGATATCGTGACGTCACCCGAAGTGGGTGTGCTATTTGACCGACAGACAAGTATCAGCGTTGCTAAAGCAATTGAGCAGGCCGAGAAACGAACCTTTGATCCGACGGTCTTGCGTCGCACCGCACAGCGTTTTGATAAGACGCTATTTCTAACCAAGCTACGCAAGGTAGTGCGTGACCAGATAATAAAATAACTGAGGGTTACGCGCTTTTTTGTGGGCAGTGCCCAAGTCCGACGGCTTATTATTGCGATTTTCTGTCCCACACTTCTACTATTTTCTTAGAGATGTTATAAAACATCGACACCTTCCACTATTAATCTTTTATATTAAAGATGACAGTTTGTTATGAAAACTAATAAACAAAGTATTCCAGTAGATGGAGTAGAACAAATCTATCAAAAGATAGTGTGGTTTGGAATCTAAACAAGAAACAGCCTATTGAGGTTATTCTCTCTTACTTTAGCTCTATAACAATATGTCGTTTATTTTGCGCCTGTCTTGCGTAGCACCACGCCGATCGTCTTGAATAGGATCTTGATGTCCAGCCAGAAGCTCCAGTTTTGGGCATAAAATAGCTCAAGCTCAATTCGCTCATCGAAGCTCAGGTTTGAGCGCCCAGACACCTGCCATAAGCCCGTCACCCCAGACTTTACACTGTGCAGGAGTGCTGTGCGGGCTGAGCTGAACTTTACTTCTTGGGGTAGAATTGGCCGCGGCCCGACCAAGCTCAAATCGCCACGAAAGACGTTGAAAATCTGGGGTAATTCGTCAAGCGATGTTGCCCGCAAAAAATTGCCAAAGCGCGTGATGCGTGGGTCGTGCTCGACCTTGCGATTTTTTTCATACTCTTCAGCCAGGTCATCGCGACCCATTGCACGGAATTCATCAGCTGCGTCTTGCTTGCCATACTGTGCGCCCATACTACGGAACTTGATGAGCTGGATTGGCTCGGAGTAGCGACTGAGGCGCTTTGAGATATAAAATGCTGGCCCAGGGTTAAAGATCTTTTGCATAATGATAAGGAGTACAAAAAGCGGGGCAAGGACGATGAGCAGTATGCCGGAAATAATCGTGTCGAAGATCCGCTTTGCGATTTCTCCCCAGCCAATAAGCGGTGTTTGACTAACGGTAATCATTGGGTAGCCAAGAAAAACATCGATGGTGTTTTTGCCAGTATAAAATTCTGGCTCGCCAGGGATGAAGTTGTATTGGATATGGTTGACCTGTGCGGCACCAAGCACTTTTTGATTCTTTTCCTCGTTTTCGTAGAGGTTGGTTTGGATAATGGTGTCGATCTTGAGCTCTTTGATTTGCATAAGGGCAGGGTCGAGTGATGCAAAATGAACAACATCGAGTCCAGGTGGCACAAAGCGCTTAGGGCCAGCCATTGCCACAACACGAAAACCTGATTTGTAGGTGGTCGAGATCGACTCAGCGATGTCTCGCGTTGCCAGTGATGTCCCGATTACCATCACACGGTTCACACCATGGTTGTACTGGAAGAGCCAACTTCGCGTCAGGCGAAACAACTCGCGCACCGTGCCAATCGCTAAAAACGAACCAAGAAAGACATACATTGCTACCAAGCGGGCTGGAAAGATATACATTCGTGTGCCGTACTCCCAGCCGATCACCAGCAGAATACCCATGAATGTCCCAAGCAGCAGTCGCCCCCATTCGACGAGTCGTCGGCTATAGACGTTTGCGCTATAGAGTCCAAGCGAGGCATAGAGAATAATCCACACTGGCGCAATGACGACGAAGCCGAGCAAGTAGTCGCTGGCATAGACAGTATGGAGCAAATCACGGTGATCGATTTGCGTGCGGACATAGTATGCGATGAAAAACACCGCCATCAGCACAACAAAATCGAGGCCGATGAGAATGAGACTATAAAATTTCGTATTTTTTGACGGCATAACAACTGTTACTATAACACTTTTTACCGAAAGTTTGCTACACTAGAAAGAGATGAAGCGGTTATTGCGAGAAAAGATACCGGCTTGGTTTTTGTGTACGATATTTTTCGGACTGGCTATCCATGCGCCGCTGACCGTATGGGTGGGTACTCATTGGCCAGATTATGCGCTCTTTGTCAAGGCATGGAAGGAAGTCTTGCTTCTCGTTGTCTTGCTTCTTGTTGTTATCGACGTGACGCTACGTCGACAGTGGCAGCGTTGGCTGAGTGATCGCATTATTCAGCTTGCGCTCGCCTTTGCGCTGTGGCACGGCGTGGTGGCGCTGCTTGTGCCGACGTCTGGTTTGGCATTGCTATCAGGTTCGTTGATTGATCTGCGTTTTGTGGCGCTTGGTGCGGCAGTCTATGTATTTGTGAGTAATTATCCGCAGTATCGGCGCTGGTTGCTGCGTATGCTTGGTGCGGGTGCAGTCATCGTGATTGGCTTTGCAGCAGCGCAGCTTGTCCTGCCGCGTGATGTGTTGGTGCCGCTTGGCTACGGGCCGACGACGATCGAACCTTACCAAACAGTCGACTCCAACAGTGCCTATGTCCGCATTAATAGCACGCTGCGTGGGCCAAACCCACTTGGAGCGTATGCAAGTACTGTCCTGACGCTTATCGTGGCGTATAGTGCATTGCAATGGCGGCGTATCTCGCATATGCGGCGTTGGGTGCTTGGTGGTATGACACTACTAGCAGCGCTTTCCGTGTGGCAGAGCTATTCGCGAAGTGCGCTGCTCGCGGTGGCGGTTGGCGTTGGCATTGTTGCGATTGTCAGGGCATGGCAGTCGCAGGCATCTCGGCGTATCGTGTTGTGGGGTGCTGGCGCAGTACTTGGCTGTGGGGTGATTGTTGGTAGTATTGGCTACGCTATGGATCCACACTTTATTGATAATGTTATCTTGCATAACGACCCAAGGCATGGCCCGACCCAAACATCCGACAGCGACCGAATCACTTCGTTGCAAGCTGGCCTAGCGCGCGCCTTGCAGCAACCGCTTGGCACTGGCGTAGGAAGTACTGGCTCGGCATCGCTTCTTGGCAATGGGCAGAGCCTAATCATTGAAAACCACTATTTGTTCGTTGCTCACGAAGTTGGCTGGATTGGATTACTATTATTAGTTGCATTAACCACTGGTGTACTGGTAAAATTATGGCATCGCCGGTCATATTGGCTGGCTTTCGGTAGTTTTGCTGGCGGAATCGGCTTAACTGTGATAGGATTGTTCTTACCAGTTTTTGTTGACGACACTGTGTCGATGCTCTGGTGGGGGCTGGCAGCACTAGCGATAACGGAGGATGGATTATGACAAGCCCAACGCGAAAACAACGTGAATTATTGACGTTTATAGACACATTTATCAAGAGTAATGGCTATGGTCCAAGCTACCGCGAGATTATGCGTGCCTTTGATTACAAGTCGGTTAGTACGGTGGCAGCGCATGTCAACGGCTTGATTGTTCGTGGATTTTTGGTCAAAAAGGATAACTCGGCGCGTAGTCTGCAAGTGGTACCGCCCACCCAGAATGCTGCAGATGTTGTGGTAGCGCCAGTCGAGCAGGTGATTCGTGCAAAAATAAGTGCATTAGAGCAGCAGGACAATGCCGCTGATGATATTGCGGTTTTGCAGCGCGCACTAGAAATTTTGCAAAGCGACCAATCATCATAGATGATATAATATTTACATGATGTACACTCCTCCGCGCACGCAGCGTCCGTACCCCCGACGCCGCAAGGCAACTATTGCCGAAAAACTCCGTTTTGCCGATTGGCGTGTGCCAGTGCTGCGTATTCGCTGGACACGGCGCAAAACATATATCACCATTGGTATTATTCTTGGGCTCAATGTGCTATTCCAGCTGGTGTATCCGAGTGATCGATTGCTGCCAAATGCGCGGATCGACGGTGTGTCGCTTGGCTGGCAGACAATATCAGAAGCCACAGAAACGCTTAACCAGGCGTACCAAGGACACTCCGTGAAGCTGGTGGGTGATGGCGCAACCATTGCCTCGCCGACGATTGAGCAGCTTGCTATTACAGTAGACAACACCGACCGGCTTACGCAGGCGCAGTATCCCTTGCTGTGGCGAATTATGCCGTTGTCGTCGTTTTGGTGGCAGCCAGATGTGCCAAGCTCGCCAAAATTAACGACTACGACGCGTACCGAGCAATATATTACTCAGACGATCATGCCAGTCTGTAAGCGTGCACCAGTCGATGCGAGCCTCAAAGTTGAACATGGCAAGCTGGTGGTTAATCAAGCGCGGCGCGGTGGTGAGTGTCAGCGTGATGCGGTATCGCATAGCATTGGTGCAATTAGCCCACGTCTCATGCAGGGCACGACCGTTGAGATCCCAATGCGCGGCATCGCCCCGGCTATTACAACCGATGCAGCGAAGGCGCTCGAGCAAAAAATCATAAAGGTTATTGGCAAAGGTGTCGCCCTTAAGGTGAATGAGGAGACAGTGACATTGCCAGCGAATGAAGTTATTCAGTGGGTTGTTGCTCAGCCAAAGGACAAGACATTAGTAGCAAGCATTAGTGCGTCACAGGCCTCCGGCTATCTCACAAAGCATGTCACGCCAAAGGTAAATATTGACCCAGGTACCACGAAAGTTGCTACATACGATCTCACTGAAACGTTACGTACAGATGGTAAACCAGGGCGCACGCTCGATATTGACGCAACTGCACAGCAGCTCTCGGAGTTTATTAATCAAACCCTCCCACAGCCAACCGCAGTAACGAAGACGGTGCCAGCCAAGGTAGAATATGACCGCAATTATAGCTCGACCGAAGACGGGCTCAACGCTCTTCTCAAACACTATGCCGAGGATCACCCAGGGACGTATGGTGTCTCATTCTTAGAAATTGATGGCAAGAAGCGCAATGCGAGCTACAATGGCAATAAGCAATTTGTCACTGCCAGTACATATAAACTATTTGTTGGTTATAGCGTGCTTCGGCGAGAGGAAGCAGCAGGCTGGCGCTGGGAGGATAACCAGGTTTGCTTCAATAAGATGATTAGCCAGAGCGATAACCCATGTGCAGAGAACTACCTTAAGGTTATTGGTTATGACGTTGTGACGAAGGATGTCAATGACATTGGCTTCAAAGACACGACCTTTGCCAAGTCTGGCGGGCCATACACCACAGCAAATGATCTCGCACGCTTTATGGCAATGCTTGATGCAGGGCAGAACTTTAGTAGTGCCAACCGCGACCGATTCCTCTCTGCGCTCAAGGCTAATGTATATCGCAAGGGTATTCCTGCTGGCACGAATGGCACGGTGGCAAATAAGGTTGGGTTCTTGAATGGTCTCCTGCACGACGCAGCGATCGTCTATGGCTCGAACGGCAAATATGTGCTCGCCATCATGACAGATGGCAGTAGTTGGAACAATATCGCTGAGCTAACTAAGCGGATCGAACAATTCCGTAGCCAGCCATAGCATAAAATGCCTATTTTGCGGCGTGACTCTTGACGAACCACCCCTTCAACCGGTATACTTACAGAGTAATCCGGAGTAGCTCAGTGGTAGAGCGGGTCGCTGTTAACGATTAGGTCGCTGGTTCGAGCCCAGTCTCCGGAGCCACGATGTATAATAAAGACCGATGAAAATCGGTCTTATTTTATTAAAGCGTATATCGCCCTTGAGCCGCAAAATTCAAATACTGAGAGACTAACCCTAGTAGACAAGCGAGCTTACACTATAGTGTAAGATCAACAACGACTGGGTAGTGATCAGACGCTCGGTCTGATAGTGGTGTTTTGACAACATTGTATGAGGTTAATGCAGGCTGCAGATCCTTCGAGACAAAGATATAGTCAAGCCGGCTGGTTGGGTGATCGGGGTGTGGCGGCAGTGGTGTTGGAGCCGTCGGGGTTGCGTGTTGTTGCAAAGCAGCTGCTGTATCGACAAGGCCCGCCTGTGCCATAAAACGAGTGACATCATGAACAATTGTGCCATCACGAGTAAATTTGCGCGTCAGGTTTGCATCAAAAGAATCTACCATATCAGGCGGATATGTATCATAAAATGAGAGTGAATTACAGTCACCCATAACGACAGTATGAGTACTATTCTCACCAATATGTTTGATAAGCCGGTGCACCTCTTGTAGCCGGTCAGCTTCAAATCGTGGTGAAAGATGAAGGCTACCAATAGAGAAAATGTGGTTATTTATTTGAACGCGGCTTACTAAGAGTGATCGGCTACATGGGTAGAGCAATGTTGCATCCAGGATAGGATACCTGGATAGCAATGCTGTATGATACCACGACCCATCACCACAGAGTGCAAGGTGAGTATAGGGCATAGCGGTTTGTTCTGAGACGTATGCAAGGCGTTTTCTTGTGTCGTTCTCGAAGCCGTTTGCTTCGTTGAGCGTCAGGATATCTGGCTTTGCTTCGTTGATAACTGCAATAACGTCATCGATCGTTTTCTCGGCACCATTGTAGATGTTGTATGTCATGAATGTTAATTTCATATAGGGAACTTCCTCTACTAATTAATTTAATCAATGATTTACAGCTTGGTATAACCGCTCAGCCTGCATCATTACCACGCGAGCGGTCGAAGGGCGGATATTCATAAAGATACGCCATGGGTTATGAGCTGAAGTTGCATTAGCTCGTGGGAGAGCGAGTGGCTGCAAGCCGTGCTTGCCTGTCAGTGCAGCAATCCACGCCAGTGGTGTCTTGCCATAAAGCCCTTCTTCGCTAGCAGATCCGTCCATGCGCCATGCAGCGTAGGTTTGAGTAATCGTGGTGGTATCGTCTGGGTGAAGGGGGTAGCGCTGGGCGCTGCTGCGAGTAAGTATCTCATTAGCATACGGAGGTGTATCCACGCCGGGTGCGACGATAGCAGTAAAGACATCGAGTGGTGCGCCATCTGCCTCTGCCGCGGCGTTAACCATATGAAGAGCAGCGAGTACAGCATAGTCTTGGTCTGGTGATGAGGTCGTGGGGTCGATGGCAGTATTGGCGCGGTAGAGTACATCGCCACCAGTGTCGATACCGCAAATTGCATCAGCTCCCGTCTCGCGGATGAGGAGCTGGAGGTCGTGAGCAATCTGCTCCGGCTCGATTGAGTTAAGTAGATAAACTGGTGCGATTGTTTCATCCTTGGCAATAATATCCTCCAGGAAGCGCCAGTCGCCAACTTTGGTCGTTTCCTCTGTGATTTCTACTGTTGCGTCACTAATCTGTCGGCCAGTATGAGCAAGCTGTTTGTTGTTATCGGCAGCAAAGTTGCGTACTGACACAATGGCTGTAGACTGCACAGCATGGTGCTGCTGATGAAGCTTGCTCAGCATAGCAGCCTGGATACCGTCTGAGCCACCACCCATCCCAAGGTAGATAACCCGCTTGCCGCGGAGCTGCTCAGAGTCAAACGCCGGGAGTGAATCAATAGCAAGCTCGGGTGTGTCCTGATATGTTGGCACAAGCATTTCACCGCTGTGGTGGAAGCGCAGCTCGGCTTGGTGTGGATCGAGTGTGCCTTGGTTGGCAGCTTGGGCGATGGTGCTGAGGTCTGCTGAGACTACACCTGTCTCACCTGCTTTGCGTGCTGCTTTGTCGGCAATGTGCGCTTCTTGCAAGACATGAGCAAAGTAGGTAAGCGCTGTGCCGAGGCCGTAGTATTTCTCGAGCCCCTTCAGCAAGGCTGGGCCGTAGTAAGGCAGCGTTGCGCGCTGATGAATGCCATCATTGCTGAGCTCTTGAGCGAGGATAGCTTGTACAGGGCCAGGTAGCGTATCTAGCGCATTGGTCAGTTGCTGATACTCTTCTGGCAAATCGTAGCGTAGCATACAAGCAAGGCGCACAGTGTGAGTATGTGCTTGGTTGTCGATGAGCTGCTCAATAGCATCGTTATCGAGGCCAAAGCGTTGTGCTCGCCGAGCGAGGTAGTGAGCGTAGCGTGCGTCGTCGGTTGAGAGGGTGCTGTCGGTTAAGACGTCGCAGGCTGCTGCCATTTGGTTGTACAGAGGAGAAGTGAGGAGTAGAGAGCTCTCGGCATTAACATGACCCAGTGCGCCAGCAATATCAAATAGCGTATGCATGATATAGAGCGAGCGCACCGGCTCAGCACTGTCCGCAAAGCCTGCCAGCGCTGCCGCTGGTGCTTCGGCTTGGATAAACTGGCCAAGATTGAGTTCTGTGTTGATGACATCACGTATGATCGTTTGATCTGCTTCGCCCAATTGGCTGAATGTCGGTAATAACTCTGTGCGCTTTGCAGCGTAATCTGACCTGAGCAAGCGGCGCAACACTTCGTCATGATCGACCGAATCAGCGGAACCCTCTCCCATAACGGCACTCGCGAGCGTTTGGTTCTTGCCTAAATCATGAATAAGCATAATGTAGCGCATTACATTGGCGCTATGCTCGCCAGACAAGTTGCTCGCAACCCACTGATGAAATTCTTCAAATTCTTCACGCGTGAGGCGATTGGCGTCGTTCTGGGCAGCGGTCAGTTTGTGATAATTTTCATCGCCGCCATAATATAGATAGTTCATAACGTTGAGCGAGCAGACAGTTCGTTGATATTCTGCGCGCTGATTGGCTGCTTCGTCTGCCCCTTGTGACTCTGGTGAGGCTTTGATATCTTCGCCGATCAGCAGCTTCGCCTCAGGAAGCTGCAGGACGTCAAGCCGCTGCTCTAGATTGAGTGGACTTGAAGAGAGAGAGGTGTTGTTAGGAAGAAATGGTTGTTGCATAGCATTAGTGTAGAGGATTACACAGCGGAATGGTAGCATGAGCAGTTTATAAAAGACCCTACTGCTTATATTGAGAATATGACTCGCCAGCGCTGAGCGGATGGCCAAATAGGTTCTTGACCGTGACAAATCTGTACCCTTGCTTTTGCAATGCATCGAGGATGCACGGCACGGCATCGACGCTGGTTTTGTGGATATCGTGCATGAGAATAATCGCACCAGGTGCGGCATTGGCAACGGCACGGCTGCAGACAATTGCTGCATCGTGATCGGCCCAATCGCGTGTATCGATTGACCACATAATGGCTGGCATAGTAAGCTGCTGGAGCTGCGCACGCACCTTGTCATTCATGCCACCATATGGTGGACGGACCATTGTTGGTGTCACGCCAGTAGCTGCAGCAACGGCACTGTTTGTACTCTCAATCTCTTGGCGGATGACAGCTTCGTCGCGCTTAGGAAGGAGTGGATGATTCCACGTGTGGTTGCCTATTTGGTGTTTGCGTTGAACTGCTTGCTGGAGCGCGATACTGTATGGTGCAACATTTCGCCCCACCACAAAGAAGGTTGCCTTAGCATGATAGCGATCAAGATGCTCGAGTAGTGTTTGCGTGTATAGCCCAGGCCCATCGTCGAAGGTGAGTGCAATACAGCGATAACGCACGCAGTCGGTTGTTGATGATAATGCTGACGGTGGAATATCAAAAAGCTTCTTAGTGGTTGGGTTTTGGACAAAATGGCTGAGCTGCTTGATTGGCAATTTCAGGCTAATGATTCCATCTACGCCAATACCAAGCGAGCGTTTATCGAAGAGAAAGCCAATTGTTTTTCGGTCGTGTACTAAAAAGTTCGTGATAGATTCTGGAGTGATGGCTCCCGCTACTTTTACTGGCTCTGCATGCGGGTAGCGCTGCTGCACCTGTTTACGTAGAGCAATAACAAGCTCATTTGTCCCTGCGATTGATGTATCAACGAGGGCAGACGATGTAATTGGCTGGCCGCTCATTTTATCGAATGTCCAGTAGTGAACCGTGTTGGTTGGTAGAGCGTGAGGTATAGTAGTACGGATAAACACAGCGAGAGAAATCGTCGTGTCATCTTGGTGAATAATGCGATAGGTAATAGTGTTGCTTCGAGCTGCTATATTAGTTGAAGCTGTTTGTTGAGATGGAATAGTATTGTCGATAATTGTGGCAACTGTTTTGTCTATGTTGGCAATACCTGTTTGTGGATAGGTGACGATTGTTTGGTGTGATGCCGATTGATGCTTGATGATGCGTGAGCGAATAGCACTATGAGAAGATAGTGTGTAAGTGTGCGTTGTTGATGGTGGTATATGTGTGATGTGTGATGATTTTTGTGATTGTTGGCCATACCAAAGTGAGCAGATTAGTAGACTAGTAATAATAAGGCAGAGCCATGTATAAAAAAAGCCGCAAAGTTTTATAGGTGTTGTACTACTTTCAACACCTGAATAAACTTGAGCATCTGTCTCTTCCACCTTATAGAACATAGCTATATTGTAGCGCGAACCGAGGTAAGAACAAAATGGGATAAGCGGAGTCTGATACAAAAGACATTATAAAATAGAATATGTACACTTTATGTTCATTGCAAAATACACCAATGGGGTATTTTGCAATGAACTATTAATAAATATCATTCATAAAATAAGATAAATTTGCTACATACTCCTAATGAGGTAGAAGCCTGTTTCTAACAGATGATGATATAATATAAAAACAAGAGTAAATTACTTGAGTTAGATATAGTTAAGCGAAATCTTGAAAACAACGCTACAGAAAGGAGAAAATATGCGACATCTTTTTATTACACGTGGAATTCCTGGATCTGGTAAAAGCACCTTTTTGCAATCTGCTGGACTTGGCCCATATACACTATCTCCCGATACTCTGCGCCTAGCGTATAGCAGCCCAGTGATGAATGATACAGGGCGCATCGTTATGCCATATCAGGATGATCGACGGGTGTGGCAGCAGCTGCACGAGCTGCTTGATATGCGCATGGCTCGTGGTGAGCTTATTGTGGTTGATGCAACACATACAACGAGCTCGTACTTTCAGCAGTATGCACAGCTTGCACAGAAGTATCGCTATAAGTTGTACGTTATAGATTTTGCGGATGTACCGCTTGCGGTCTGTCTAGAGCGCAATCGTCAGCGTGCACCACATAAGATAGTCGATGATGTAGTTCTCGAGAAAATGCACGCTCGTCTCTCCACATGTGCCATACCAAAACAATACACTGTCATACAACCAGCGGCAGTAAAAGAGCTTATCGCATCGTACCAGAAACCGATTAATTTGAGCCAGTATGAGCATATTCATCATATTGGTGATATCCAAGGATGCTATACGCCACTGCGTGAATATTTTGAGCAGCATCCCTATACCGAGCATGATTATTATATCTTTACGGGAGATCTACTTGATCGTGGCACAGAGAATGCAGAAGTGTTGCAGTATGTGTGTGATAATTTTGTCGACAAGCCAAATGTGACGTTTATTGAGGGCAACCACGATGGCTATATTTGGCAGTGGCTTACTCACCAGCCGATAAGAGCACGAGAGTTTAATGGTCGAACTCGAGCACAGCTAGAGCGTGCCAATATAGACAAGCGTGCCGTCAGTCGCTTGATGAACTCTATGCAAGATTGCCTCTACTACACATGGCATGATAAGCGAGTATTTGTGAGCCATGCAGGAGTGAGTAATTTACCAGAGAATCCTCTGCTGCTTGCCAGTCAGCAGTATATTCGTGGTGTGGGGCGCTATGATCAGGTTGGTGCTATTGACGATGCTTTTGTTGCTCACACCTCTGATAGTGTCTATCAAGTGCATGGTCATCGCAACGCTCAGAATTATCCAGCGCAGTATAATCAGCGGTGCTTTAATCTCGAGGGCAAAGTGGAGTTTGGTGGCACACTACGGGTTGCGCAGCTTGCCGAGAAGGGCTGGTCGGTTGTTGAGATAAGCAACCAATCGGCCGAAGGTCTCCTCCATCCAGAAAATGCACCGCTCATCCATAGTCTACGCACCAATAAACTGATTAGCGAGCGGTCACTGCCGGGTAACATTAGCTCATTCCACTTTAAACCAAAGGTGTTTTATGATAAAAAATGGACAGCGCAAACAGTGCGAGCCCGTGGACTATTTATGAATACACTCACAAATGAGATTGTGATTCGTGCCTATGATAAATTCTTCAATATTGGTGAGCGACGAGAAACTGAATTTGCTGCGCTCAAAGATCAACTTGTTTTTCCAGTGCGTGCCTGGGTGAAGGAGAATGGCTATCTTGGTTTGGTAGGCTATGATGCGACACTAGGTGACCTCGTTTTTGCGTCGAAAACAACAACGGAGAGTGATTTTGCCGGATGGTTTCGTCGCTTATTTTTGCAGCGCTATGGTAAGCATGTCGATGCGATCCGTCAGTATCTTGCCGAGCACAATGTATGTTTGGTCTGCGAGGTGATACTCCCGACAGAGGATCCACATATTATTGAGTATGCACAAGACCGGATTGTTTTGCTCGATATAGTGCATCGCCAGGCGAAATTTGCCGCAGTTGATCAAGTTGAGCGTGAGCGATTTGCGGCTATGTTTGGCATGGAAACCAAGCGGCTTGCGGTGACGCTCCAGACGTGGGAGGAGTTTGTGACGTGGTATGAGCAGGTGCAGGGGCTTGACTATTTGTATGACGGTGTACCGATCGAGGGCTTTGTCATAGAGGATGCTCAGCATTGGCAGGTTAAAGCAAAACTCGATTATTATTCATTTTGGAAGCGGATGCGTGGTGTGCTTGATGGACTTAAGGCGGGGCGTAGTCCAAAGCGTGCCGCTGCCTACCCACACCCCGATTACGCAGCGCGCGTCATTGCCTATATGCAGGGTATCCCTATTGACGCATTGGCCCAGATGTCTATTATCGATGTTCGTCGCCGCTGGCAGCGAGAGCAAGAAAAAGTCGTATAGCCGTATTACCAACCTTACCCTTCACGGTATAATAGAAGCATGAAAATGATTCGTTGGTTGGCGAAGCGGTGGCACCGCGGAGCGGTAGTGGCTGGGGTACTTGTTGGGCTAGTTGCACTTCGCCTTATATCGGCACAAACAGGGCAGTGGTCGCTACCTGATCGATTACAAGACTGGATAACGCTGAGTTTGAGCGTGATGATCGAGGCACTACCATTCGTCATGCTGGGGATCTGCATTGCAATTATAGTGCAGGTGTGGCTGCCGGCCGAGCGCTTACTTACCTATCTGCCACAGCAGCCATTATTGCGTCGAGCTAGTTTGTCGCTCCTTGGTATTGCGCTGCCAGTCTGTGAGTGTGGTAATGTTCCCTTAGCTCGCGGCCTGTTAGCAAAAGGGCTCACACCTAGTGAGTCTCTTGTGTTTTTGCTTGCTGCACCAGTCCTCAACCCAGTGACAATCATCACGACGCAGCAAGCATTCGCTGGCGATATGACCATTCTCTGGGCGCGAGTGTTTGGTGGCTTCGCTATTGCTAATCTTGTTGGCTGGGTCTATGCGCATCGCCCAGCGGAGGAGTTATTGACCAATACGTTTGTTGCTTCGTGCCAGGCAGATCATGTGCAGCAGAGTAAGCGAGTAGCAAGCCTTGCGATATTTCGACGTGAGGTGCAGGCGATGCTGCCAGCCTTGGTAGTTGGTGCAGGGTTAGCGGGTCTTGTGCAAGTGCTGGTGTCGCGCGAGGTATTAGTGTCGCTGGGAAGTCAACCAGTATGGTCGGTGATTGCAATGGTGGCACTGGCGTTTATTGTTTCAATCTGCTCTAATGTTGATGCGTTCTTTGCTTTGGCATTTCGCCAGACCTTTATGACCGGGGCACTTGTGAGTTTCTTGACCTTTGGTCCAATGATCGATATCAAGATGCTGAGCTTGCTGCGCACGACATATCGGCCGAGTGTGCTGTTTCAGGTAAGTGCACTTGTTGGACTGACATCGATAGCATTGGGATTGGCGGTGAATTATGCGTTTTAGGCTATTCTTGTCCCGAGTTGCACAGCAACAAGGTATAATACTCCTTTTTGTCATTGCCGTGGCGACGCTGTGGCTAGCTGCGACTGGTCGTTTGACACTCTATATTCATCAGCGGTATGTCGTCTTTACGACTGGTATGGCAGTGGTAGCTCTTGTGATGGCGAGTGCGAGTGTTATTACGCAATCACGTACCCACCAGCAGACACACTTCATTTGGTGGCGTCGCCTTGCTGCATGTGTGATGGTGTGTATGGTCGCAGGCATGGCGCTACTTGTCCCACCGACAGCACTAACGACAACAACTGCCACGCAGCGTGGTATCAACAAAGGGGCGGTAACTCGGCTATCTACAGACAAGCTATCGCAAGCATCTATCTTTGCTCAGCGAGATTATTCGCACCTCACGATCAAAGAATGGGCAGGGTTACTCACGCAAACGCATGACAGTGGGTTTTATCGTGGCAAGACAGTCAACTTGACAGGGTTCGTTACGCCAGATATAGCGGATTCACAGATTTTTTATGTGTCTCGATTTGTCGTGACGTGTTGTGCGGTCGATGCACAAGCGGTTGGCGTGCCAGTCTATGCACCTGGGTGGCGTGAGCGCTACCAGCCTAATAGTTGGGTAACGGTGACGGGTGACTTTGCCGCGCATCCACAGCAACATCGTCAGCAGCCGATTGTCATCATGCCGCGTTCGGTTACGTCAACCACTCAGCCAAAGGAGCCCTATGAATACTAAAAGCTGGCGGTGGGTGCGTCAGCGATGGCGATTTTTGCTCGCCACGATTGGATTATTGATTATACTGAGCACACTCATAGCACTCAGCTATTTACAAGGCCCACGCGTACGCCACACGGTGCTCGCAGATGATCCAAATACGGGCTACCAGACGCTCCAGTTGGAATTCAATCAGCCGGTCAAGCCGATAGAACCCCATGCAATACAAATCACACCTCAGGCAGACTTTACAGCTACGACAAATAATGCAACCGTGACGATTCAGTTTCGGCAGCGTTTGCTTAGTAATTCCCAGTATCGCGTGGCGATCGCTCAAATAGCGGGCGCTTCTACGCAGCAGACTACAACGGCCAGCCACCACTTTGATACACCGCCAGCACAGCTCTACTATCTCAAGCATCATAGCCTTGCAGAGACAAAAACGGAGTTCTATGTCGCACAAGCGACGGATGCTATCGTGCAGATGAATCTGGCAACAAAGCATGAGAAGATACTTTACCAAGCGACGCGAATTATCGACTATGCAGTAGTAGGCTCTCGTATCGTTGTCCATACAATAAATGATGCGAAAACCAGTGAATTGCATCAGGTTGATATAGAGACTGGTATTGTATCGCCATTACCGTTGCCTGATAAGGGTATAGTGTCTCGCCTGCGAGCGATAGATAATGGGACGGTGGGGTATCTCTTTGCAAAGGTAGGCAGCAAAGAAAAGATCACCAATCTCATCGTGCATGATATTGTGGCGCAGCGCCACCACACTATACGTGGCCTTAACGCGCAGCCATTACCAGTGTATGATTGGCGTCCAGTATCACGTGGTGCAGCAGTTGTGGTGCGAACTCGCGGTGATGACGTACTGCTTGTCGATCCGACTGGCAAGCATGCCATGCAGCCGCTTGGCCAGGCAGCAACGCTTGGCGACGTATCATATGATGGCAAGAATATTATCATGATGAAAGTAGGAGAGGGGTATTTTGCACTCAACTTAGAAAATAGCAAAAAATCGCCCATTACTCACCAACAAGGAAACGACGTCATATCATTAGCTGCATTCTTACACACCCGCAGTGGCTATAGTATGGAGATAACGAGTGTTAATCAACAGCACATATTGCAGCGCCAAACAATACTCACTTACCCAGCCAAACAAGTGATTCATCGGACAACACCACCGGCGTATACAACAAATATCACTGTATCACCAAACGATCAGTACACCGCCATTGAGCAAAAAAGCACCGCTGATAGCTCCACTAAAACGCACATTATAGATAATAAAACTGGCCATATGGTGCACACACTCGATGGCAAGGCAGTGGTTTGGTTATAAAACAGATATTGTAAAATCAAGCCTGAAGCTGCAGTGAACTTATATTGTGAGAGTAGAGGGCTACATTTGCGTCACAAACCAAAATACCTAATTGGTGTTTGCACAATGTTCTGGTATACTATAAAAGGTATAGCATGAAGGGAGAGATGCCAATGCGAATGCGTGACAGACGACCAAGTGATCGCCCGCGGGAGAAACTTGCGCGAGATGGAGCAGCTCGCTTGAGTGACCTCGAGCTCCTTATGGCGATTATCGGCAGTGGTAATGCGCGAGCTGACGTTGGCAAAATTGCGCGCTGTGTGCTTAAAGCTTTGCGCACGCGTGGAGGTGACCTAACTCATGAGGAACTCTCTAAGATAACTGGCCTTGGTGCAGCTAAGGTGACAGTGATTCTCGCGAATTTTGAGCTTGCACGGCGCTACCTGCTCAAAAGTGACCAGCCTATCATTGATGAACCGAGCAAAGCAGCAGAGCAACTTACCGATATTCGCGACAAACGACAGGAGCATTTTGTCTGTCTAACACTTGATGGAGCGCATCGCTTGATCGCCAAACGCACAATTACCATTGGCACGTTAACTGCTAGCTTGGTGCACCCACGAGAAGTCTTTACAGATGCAATTGCCGACCGAGCAGCGGGGGTTATTGTGGCACATAATCATCCTAGCGGGCAGCTTATCGCAAGCCAGGCTGACCGAGAGACAACGCAGCGTTTGGCCGAGGCGGGTGAGCTGCTTGGCATCCAGTTGCTCGACCACCTTATCGTTACGAAAAACGACTACATATCGATCATCGCAGAAACATAAGGAATGACCTGTTAGCACTCTTGCAATTAGAGTGCTAATTGGCTATACTAGGACAGATATGGCGAAGCGAGATTATTATGAGGTGCTTGGTGTTGCCAAAAGCGCCAGCGATGATGACATAAAGCGGGCATTCCGCAAATTGGCGGTGAAGTACCACCCAGATAAAGCGGGTGGGAGTGAAGAGAAGTTCAAAGAAATTAATGAAGCGTATGAGGTCCTGAAGGATAAGCAAAAGCGCCAGCGGTATGACCAATTTGGCCATGCGGGCGTTGGGGGTGCTGCCAGCGGTAGTGGTGGCGGTAACCCATTCGCTGGCTTTGGCGACTTTGGCCAAGGGCAGAATATCCACTTTGATTTTGGTGATGGTGGCCTGGGAGATATCTTTGGCCAGTTCTTTGGTGGCGCTGCTGGCGGCAGTGCAAGCCAAGGCCCGTCACGCGGTCGTGATGTTGAGACGAGCGTGACGCTCGAATTTGAAGAAGCGATCTTTGGTAAAGAAGTTGCTCTTGCATTAACACTTGACGACGAATGCGAGCATTGTCACGGTAGTACCGTCGAACCCGGCTCAAGCCTTAAGAGTTGTCCAGATTGTAAAGGTACTGGCCAGCGCGTACGGACAATGAATACAATGTTTGGCCCCATTCAGCAGGCGGTAACGTGTGAGACGTGCCAAGGCCGGGGGCAGATTCCTGAGAAGGCCTGTACAGTCTGCCAGGGTAGCGGTGTGCAGCGTCGTGAGCAAACGATTACAGTCAAGATTCCCGCTGGTATCGATAACGGCTCAACGATTCGTCTCCGTGGTCGTGGCGAAGCTGTAGGTGGTGGTAGCAAGGGTGATCTTTATGTGCAGGTGCGGGTCAATCCACACAAGACGTTTAGCCGCGAAGGTGATGTAATCCTGAGTGAGGAGCATATCGGTATGGCAGACGCAGCGCTTGGTGCTGAACTCGACGTCAAGACAGTCGACGGGACAATTACAATGAAGGTGCCAGCTGGTACGCAATCGGGCACAGACTTCAAGCTATCTGGCCATGGCGTGCCACACATGCGAAGCGATAAGCGTGGGCCTCATATCGTGACAGTAGTGGTCGACACCCCAACCAAACTAAACCGCCGCCAGAAGGAAATCCTCCGCGAGTTTAATGATACATTAGGGCGGAAGGGGATATTTGGGCTATAGTACAGAAACTGCTAGCAGAAGTTAGCCTCTAAGATACTTGTATAGCACCAATGGTTTGACGTGCTGTGATGGATTGAAAAGCATATTAATTCTATTGACTCTTTTCAGAAAGAATGTATAAATAGAGTGTGAAACGCTGCTAAATTAGTGATATCTAAAATGATACAAGAAAAAAGAGATATTTTAGTTATGTTTAGCTATCGTAACCACAAGCGTGGTTATATTGAGATGCTTTTTGATCGTCTTTCAGCTCGATCACAGCAGTATCCGCTACAGCTTTACAGAGGGTCGCTATCTGATATACATATTTACATTAAAAACAACCATCTCTCAATAATTGATACACTAACAAATCGTGATATAGCTAGTTTCGATGGCATCTATTTTGAATTGTGGTATAAGGCGCAACAGCAAGCTCTAGCTGTTGCACAGTATGCGAAAACACATAAAGTACCTTTTTTTAGTGAAGAGCTGCTTAAAATAATGCCAATGACAAAGGTGGGTGAAGTTGCTTGTCTTGCAGATAAGAAAATTCCTTTGCCAGATACCTTCATTAGTAGCTGCCGTCAGATAAAAAAAGTCTTTCGAAAGAACCCCCCTTTTTTATATCCACTTATTGTTAAGGCAGCAGATGGCTATGGTGGAAAAAATAATTTTTTTGGTTGACACTTACCAAGATTTACTAAAAATACTAGATAGCCACAAAAAAACCCAATTTCTTATTCAAGAATATATACCAAATGATCATGACTATCGATGCTTGGTTTTTGGTGGGGAGATTAAATTTGTTCTAAAACGATCACGGGATACAACAAATGATTCTCACCTCAATAATACATCGGCCGGCGGCAAAGGTGAGATGGTTACATTAGATACTTTATCGATTTCTGCACAAGAAGCTGTGTTGGCGGCAGCTAAAGCGCTTAACCGTGATAGCTTCGCTGGAGTTGATCTGATGATCCACAAAGAAACTGGCCAGCCTTATATTCTCGAAGTTAACCAAACGCCTCAAATAGAAATTGGCGCAGAGATAGAACATAAGATGGATGCTCTATTGAATTATATGGAGAAAATGACACAATGAGCCGTCCGACAATTGTATTTGTTTTTTCGAGAGAAGGTACTGATACAAGTACACGCTATGGTGGCTTTGCTCGGCGGTTAGTAAAGTCTGGTAACTTTCCAGAGGCAGATGTAAAGACTGTGGCGCTCGAAAATTTGATATATCATGTTAGTTACGACAAGACGAGTGTTATCGATGCTCGAACGGGGTTTGATCTTGGTGATGCGCAGTTTGTTTATCTAAAGTCTTGGAGCGGCTTAGCTGATGAGGCAGTTGCGTTAGCTCATTATCTCTTTGCAAAGGGCGTTCCTTTTGCTGATATGCTTGCACATGGAAGGGGTTCTTCGAAGCTAGTCACACTTTTTAAGCAGTGGGCAGCAGGGAATCGTATCCCCCAGACGCTGTATTGTCATAACCAAGAAATTATTTTCGAGACACGCGCTATAGATCTCCTGGGTGAGCGTTTTATTATGAAAGATGTGTATGGCACAAAGGGTCAGAATAACTATCTCGTGACTTTTGATGAAGCGAAACAGATTTTAGAGGAAGAAAAAAATAAAGATGTGAATTATTTGTTTCAAACCTATATACCGAACGATGGAGATTACCGAGTTGGGGTTTATGGAGGAGTGCCGAAATTTATTCTAAAACGAATCAGCGATCAATCATCCCATCTCAACAATATATCTATGGGTGGCAGAGGCGAGCTACTTGCTGCTGAAGCTGCGCCGAAGAGGCTGTTGAGCTTAGCAAAACGTGCGGCTTCTGCGTCTGAGCTTCAATTCGCTGGTGTTGATATTATACAAAATAAGCATACAAAAAAATGGTATATTCTTGAGGTAAACCAAGGATCACAAATAGTAACAGGAGCTTATGCATCTGTAAATAGCACCCTATTTAATGATGGTTTGCGACTATTGCTGCGTCAAAATATGAAACGTCGGCGTAGCAAACCTCGAAAAATTATAGGAAGAAGGGCGATCGCCATCCTACCTGAGCTCAACATAGAGTCTGTTGTAGCGAAGATCGACACAGGAGCTTATTCATCTACACTTCATGCAGTGAATATCCATGTTGAAAAAAAGGGTGCAGCCGAAGAGCTTGTTTTTGATATTATTCCTGGAGAGTTTATTCAAACAAAATCTAGTAAAACAGAAACCCATCGAGTTCGTGATTTTTATACCCAAAAAGTTCGCAGCTCAAATGGCCATATACAAGTCCGTTATACTATCAAAACAAAAATAAGCCTTGATAATATACGTTTCATGGCAAGTATTACCTTGAGTGATCGCTCGGCTATGGGCTACCCACTTTTGATAGGACGTAAGTTACTCCGGTCGCGCTTTATCGTTAATGTTGAGTTAAATGAACAAAACGAGATAGATTGGAAATATTAATAAAGATAATAACCCAAAAAGGTAACAGCAATAAAATCATCATGAAGATAGCAATACTAAGCAACGGTAATGTTAATTATTCAACCCTTCGGCTGAAAGAAGAGGCGGAAAAGCGTGATCATATTGTAAAAATCATAAAATACCGCAAATGCTATGTAACGATCGACGAAAAACATCCAACAGTGATGTATGACGGGCAGGCACTTGATCAGTATGATGCAATAATTCCGCGCATTGCAAGCTATATGACTCGCTACGGTACAGCAGTGGCGCGCCAATTAGAAATGGCGTACCCACGCACACTTTTTGTTAATCGCTCGATTGCGATTACCCGGGCGCGCGATAAACTGCGTTCGACACAGCTACTAGCCCGAGGTGGAGTAGCTATTCCTAAGACAGTGTTTAGCCGCAACTCAGCCGATATAGACGATCTCCTTAACGAACTTGGTGGTACGCCAGTTATCATCAAACTCGCTCGTGGTACTCATGGCAATGGTGTGGTGCTAGCGGAGACGAAGAAGGCGGCAAAGTCAGTGCTTCAGGCGTTGTATCTCACCAACGAGGATGGGACAAACATCCTGTTGCAAGAATTTATTCGTGAGTCAGCTGGAGTAGACATCCGCGCCTTCGTGGTGGGGAGTCGTGTAGTGGCGAGTATGAAGCGCCAGAGCCTAGATGACGACTTTCGATCTAACCTCCATAAGGGAGGCGAAGGAACGCCGATCCGCTTGACGGATACCGAGCGTCGTATGTGTTTGCGGGCAGCTAAGGCAATGGGTCTGACGGTAGCGGGTGTTGACTTTATGCGCTCGAGCCGTGGGCCGCTAGTGCTTGAGGTCAATGCGAGCCCAGGCTTTGGGATAGAGAAAATTACGCGGCGCAATGTAGCCAAACCGATCATTGAATATATTGAGCGCAATGCGAAGCGGCAGCACAAGAAGGATCGCGTTGGAGCATAGCTATCCAAACGTATTGGCGTTTCTCATAACGCTTATGTTGAATCGATGTCATGGTATAATAGTGGTATGATGTTGCTTGGATTGCTTGTTGGCATGGCTGTAGTTTTGGCTGGTTTGGTATATGTAGCGAAGCGGCATTTTGGGCTACCAGTAATAGGCCTGGCGGTTGGTATGGTAATGACACAGCTGTGGGCGGCAGATGTCGTGCCGTATGCTGCTGGGGTTGGCATAGGCATTGACCGATCTGCTTTGCTTGCAGTGGTGACGATTGTGCTGACGGTGCTACCAGCTGTGGTGCTGGTGTGTTGCGGCTCGGTGGTGAGTCAGCGCTGGTGGCGCATTGGTGGCTCACTGATCTTTGGTGTTGTGGCAGTGTATGTACTGTTTGGTGCGCTGAGTAGTCTCGTACCAACAGTTGATGAGACAAGCAAGACGATTATGGCAGTGCTGGATGGGTCTCATGCAGTGGTTGTAACGATGGGGTTTGCATGTGCTCTTGTTGACACGCTCGTGGCTCGCACAAAGGGCGCAAAACCACATAAGAAAAAGTGACAGATATAGATATCCCTCTTGCGCGTGTCACTTGATAAGTGTGGTTTTACAAAAATATATACGTTGATGTGCCTAGCAAAACAACCCTCATGATAGAGGGTCGTTTTAGTGTTGTGATTCGCGTGTAGCTCTAGTGGGTATTACGCCGCGTTCGTTGCAACGTTTGTCACATCATCGAGTGCTTCAAGTGCGTCGATAATTTTGGTAAGCTTGCGGGCGGTTTCGTCGTCCTCAATAGCAACAGTGTTGTTGGGCACATACTGAAGCTCTGCATCTTCAACAGTCATGCCAGCTGCGAGCAAAGCTTCGCGAACTTTGGCAAGCTCTTTTTTGTCGGTGTAGACGGTGAGGCCGCCATCTTCTTCTGTTGCATCCTCAGCTCCAGCATCAAGCACAGTAAGGAGCGCTTCTTCACCACTGGCTGCTACGCGGATCACGCCCTTGCGCGCAAACTGAAACATCACACTACCGCTATCTGCCATGGTGCCACCATTCTTGGTGAGAGCAGTGCGGACCTCTGGGTAGGTACGATTCTTGTTGTCGGTTGCTGTCTCGATAATGATGCCAACACCACCTGGGCCGTAGTAGCCCTCATAGACCGCCTCTTCGAGTGCGGCAGCATTTTTATCATTGATGCGATCAATTGCTCGCTGGATGTTAGCGTTGGGCATATTGGCTGCCCGAGCCTTCTCGATAGCCAATGCGAGACTTGAGTTAGTTGTTGGATCGGTGCCGCCACGGGCTGCAATGGCAATCATATTGCCAAGCTTGGTAAAGGCTGCGCCGCGCTTTGCATCAACCACGGCCTTTTGGCGATGGGTCGTGGCCCATTTACTGTGTCCAGACATAGGTTCTCCTTGATTGTTCTATCTTTCACTCAATTGTAGCATATTGGGTAGTTGTTATTCTACGAGCGAGGCATTGCGTCATCCGGATCGCAGCCTATCTAGTAAACTCCATACTGCTTACTCTGTTTCCATAGAGCCTAGTAAGGGAGCTAGAGTCTTTTGTGTGTTTGCTTTTCTTATGGTGGAATTCTCGAATCCATTGGATATTTTATACCCACTGAAGTTAGCTAGGTATAATCGCTAACGCAAGAGAAACGAACTTTCATGGGCAGGTAGTATAGGTTTGAAAGAGTGATAATTGAAGTCTGCGCTTACTCCGCTTGACAGTCTACCACAACCAGTGCTATACTCGCAGAGTCTACGGGCCCATAGCTCAGCAGGTTAGAGCACCTGCCTTTTAAGCAGGGTGTCGTGAGTTCGAGCCTCACTGGGCCCTCCATTGATCAATAAGCAGGCGAGATAGCCTGTTTTTTGTTATGTTGATTGATTAGACTACTGTACAAATAAAATGTGCGCAATTAATAAAATGATGAGCGTGTGCTTAACTATAGCGAGTTGCTTTGCGCATAATCGTGGCGAGGCGAAAAAACAAAATGTAAACTATGCGGAACTATAGCCTAGCGAGTTACTGTGTGGGTTTGCTGTAACTTATTTTGGCACTATTGGCGATTTTTTATTTGGGCGTGCAGTAGCGTATGGTAATGTGGCTAGCAGTAAGATTGACCAATGGCTGCGCCCAATGGTGTGCAAATGCTAGAGTGAGTGTATATATGAGTATGAGCGTATTTGTGCGTTTGAACCATAAAACCGCGTTTTCTTACCGTCTAGCTAAGTATAAAGATAGAGCACGAACCAATGATTTCTATCTCAAATTCACCTAGCTTCATAGCTATACTGTGGCAGTATATAGCAGAAGCTCTCAGATTCAGCTATACTAGCATCATGCGAATCATTGGTATAGACCCGGGCACTGGCATCCTTGGCTTTGGCGTCATTGACGCTCATGGTGGCGCAACGCGACTCGTCACGGCTGGTGTCATTACAACGCCAGCACATACTCCAATACCAGAGCGCCTTGATGAGATATTCGATGGTCTCACGAGTATTATTGCAGAGACACGACCCACAATGATGGCGATCGAGAAGCTCTTTTTTACTCGTAATATAACTACCGCTATGAGTGTGGCCGAAGCACGTGGCGTAGCGCTGCTGACTGGCCAGCGGGCAGGACTGCGGATTGAGGAATATACACCACTCCAGATCAAGCAGACAATCACTGGTTATGGCAAAGCCGATAAAAAGCAAGTGCAAGAGATGGTGCGGCTCCAGCTCGGCTTACAGACGGTACCCAAGCCAGATGACTGTGCAGATGCTCTCGCGGCAGCGATTATGGCAGCATTTATGACGCGGCAGAGCTAATTGATTGGGAAGTAAACTTCTGTATCTGTGTCAGGTGAGAAATAAGCTATAAGAGCGGCTCTCTAACTGTAACAAGAGTGTGTGCTATATCAGGGATGAGGAAGAGAAAAGCGCTAAGATTGGTGTTTTCGGTACATTGCGCCAGAACGATGGTATAATTAAACTATGCAACTACCTCGAGGAAGACAACAACCAGCCCGGATGGGCAGATATGCCAACTTTGGAGAGGTTCGCCAGTCGAAACCACCGCGCCGAAGACGCGAGCATAAGCATTTCTTGTGGTTTTGGAATATGAGCAAAAAGAAAAAGGCGATGGTGATTCTGACGCCGATTTTGCTGTTTTTGCTGATTGTGCCGATTTTGACATACCTATATTATGCACGTGATATTTCTGACCAAGAGCGGCTGATGAATCGTAACAATACTGGTATCGTGCTCAATGATGTCAATAACAAGCCACTCTATAGTGTGGGGCGAGCCCAGCACCGCAATATGGTGAAGCTGGCTGACATCTCTGACAGTATGAAGAATGCACTCCTGGCTAGTGAGGACAAAGACTTCTATAAACACCCTGGGTTCAGTCTAATCGGTATCTTCCGGGCAGCCTTCCAGCGCCATGGCGGCGGCTCGACCATTACGCAGCAGCTCGCCAAGAATACTGTTCTCACAAGCGAGCAGACTTTTATGCGTAAGTACCAAGAGCTGTTTGTGGCACTAGCGATCGAGCAGAATTATACGAAGGACCAAATCCTCGAGATGTATCTCAACTCTGTGTACTATGGTGAAGACTCATTTGGTATCGAGGAGGCAGCCAAGATTTACTTTGGTAAAGCACCAAAGGACCTCACGTTGGCTGAGAGCGCTATGCTTGTTGGTGTGCTGCCAGCCCCAACCGCTTACTCGCCAATCAGTGGTAGTCCAGAATTGGCTAAGCAGCGCCAAAAGACAGTGCTCGGCCGCATGGTTGACGTGGGTGCTATCACTAATGAGCAAAAAGACGCAGCGTATGCGCAGCAGCTCTCGTATGCATCGACGGCAAATACCGTTAAGTCGATTGCGCCACACTTTGCCCAGATGGTTATAAACCAACTCAAACAGAAACTATACAGTGCGGAAGATAAAAATGCGTATGATAAGTTAATGCGCTCGGGCTACCAGGTGAAAACAACACTTAATATGGATACTCAGCAGATGCTGATCAATAACGTCTCCAAGCAGATTCCATACCTCAATAACCGTGGTGGGACGAATGCAAGCGGTGTTGTAATAGACGTTAAGACAGGTCGGGTGCGCGCACTGGTGGGTAGTGCTGACTACAACAACCCGCAGTGGGGTAATGTCAATATGGCCACAACACCGCGCCAGCCAGGCAGTAGCTTCAAGCCGATCTACTATGCCGGGGCACTAGCCGAGGGGGTTATTACACCAGCGACAATTTTCCAAGATAAGCCAACTGACTTTGGCGGTGGCTACCAACCGCTCAACGCTGACAAACGTTGGCACGGGAGTGTGACGACGCGTCGAGCAATTAGCTGGTCGCTCAATATCCCGAGCGTGGAGATTATGAAGAAGTTTGGTATTAGTAAGTCGGTTCAAACAGCTAACAATCTTGGTATCTCGTCGATTACTCAAGCAACAGGTGAGAAGAATGGCTTGTCTCTCGCACTTGGCTCGGGTGAGGCGTCACTAACGCAAATGACTAATGCCTATGCAGCATTTGGCAACCAAGGGCAGCAATTTGAGCTGGGGCTCATCGAGCAGGTTAATGACAAATACAACAAGAAAGTTAGTTGGCCCAACGCAACAAGTAAGCGGGCAATTAGCGAAGGCGGGGCCTACTTGATCTCAAACATCCTATCGGACAACTCGGCACGAGCGAGTGTGTTTGGCTCGAGCCTCACGGTGCCTGGCCACACTGCGGCTGTCAAGACAGGAACGACGAATGATAACAAAGATGCGTGGACGATTGGCTATAACCCAGAGTATGCCGTTGGCGTTTGGGTTGGTAATAATAACAATACACCAATGGACTACGGTGGCTCAGACATGGCAGGGCCAATCTGGCGCAACACAATGACGAAACTCTTAGCAGGCCAGTCGAATACCCAATTCCCTGTACCAAGTGGTGTTGTGCAGCGCTCGGTCTGTACGAGCGACGGTGGCCTGGCTACTACCGAGAATGCCAAGGGGACGTACAAAGAATACTTCCTGACTGGCGCATTGCCAACCAAGCAATGTAATGTTGTGCGTACCAAGATCCAAGTCTGTAATCTCAGTGATAAAAAGATGGAGTCTATCTACGAAGATGACTTCGACAGCACGAAGTACTCAAAGAATAGCTCAGACTGCTCCACGACGAAACAGCAAATCCGTGTCTGTGACGTTGAGCAAAAGCGCATCATTACCATCGACGAAAAAGACTTTGACAGTAGCCGCTACTCGAAGAATATCGCGAGCTGTCGGTCAAGCAGCAGTGGTAGTTCTGGTAGTACGGACGATGATGATAGTGACAACAACTCGGGTAATATAACTGGTGGTACACGCCGTCGCAATAATACAGGTAACAACAATGGAAATACTGGAGGGACCAGCGGGGGTAACTCTGGTACGGGTGGTACCAGTGGTGATGGCAATTCTGGACAGAGTGGTCAGAACAATACCGGTGGTGGCAATAATAATAACTACAACTATTTCTAGATGAGATTGTGAGGGTGTATAACGCGTGATTGCTCATATTGCTGGCCGAGTTGATGAGAAATTTGCGGGTAGTGTCATCATTGATGTACAGGGGGTTGGCTACGAAATAGCGGTTGCGGCGCACGATTATGATGCGATGCAGCTTGGTGAGACAGTTAAACTCTATACATACCACCATATCCGGGAGCAAGCTCAGGAGCTGTTTGGCTTTTCGTCACGGGCAGCCAAGAAACTGTTTGAGCTGCTCATCACTGTGCAGGGTGTGGGCCCCAAGGCGGCACTGGCTATCCTCAGCCTTGCTGAGGCTGAGCAGGTGCGTAATGCCTTAGCCAATGCCGATGCGGCCTTTATCCAAAAAGCCAGTGGGGTGGGCAAAAAGACTGCTGAGCGTGTGGTGGTAGACCTGCGAGATAAGGTGGGCGTGCCGACGTACTATGCTGCTCACAACGCACCTGTGCAGGCGGAGCTTGATACAAACGACGAAGCGCTCGAAGCGTTGGTTGCGCTGGGCTATACACTGGCAGATGCCACCAAAGCACTTGCTCATGTCGATACGAGTTTACCTACAGCGCAGCGAGTGACAATGGCTTTGAAGCAGTAACAATATAAAGAGAGGAGACGGGATGGCAAAGGTATTTGTGTCAGGACAGATTGGTGATATTCCTGTAGTGCAGCGAGTGCAGGCAGCGCTGGTGGCGGCTGGGCATGAGATTACTCATGATTGGACACGCAACGAAGGCGGAAGCAAAATGTTGGTTGGCCAGCAGACGAAGTTCGATCAAGCAGCAGAGTCAGCACGCCGTGCCACGAATGACATGAATGGTGTGACTGAGAGTGATGTCTACGTTATCTGCACCGATAATGAAAAAGCAGGTAAGGGCATGTATGTCGAGCTGGGTGGAGCGCTTGCACTCAATACTACTACTGGCTCACCACGAATTTATCTGTTAGGTCAACGCAAACATGCAACAATCTTTTATTTCCATCCCTCGATTCGCTTGTGTGACTCGGTAGATGAAATTATTGCTGACCTTGATCATTGATTAGGAATAATGCAAAAAGTATGAGATACGAGCACATAGTGTGAAAAATCCTGAGCAGAAAAATTCGGAGAGACCGGATGTGCATCACATATCTCGCCTAAGAGAAGTGGCGAGTGTGGGGCTGACAGCCCTGCGCTATGGCGGTGCAGAGTATATTGCACGGCGAGTCCGTGATAGCAGGCCAATTGGCCGTGCACTTGGGGCTTTTATGGTGGCTGATGTTGCTGATGGGTAAGTTCTTGACGATACGCCGCTGCGCCGTGTAACTGACGGTGTGGTAGATACAGCTGCCGTCGTGCGGGTGGTGTATGAGCTGGGTAAGCGCTACCCTGAGGCACGAGCAGGGATTGCCGCTGTTGCACTTGGGCAGGTAGCAACTGGTGCTGCCAATGCCTACCACCTGACAAAGACTGGTGAGGTAACCAAGGGTGGGCGCTACAAACGAGCTGCTAATATTACTACGGCGGCTTTTGCTATTATAACGGCACGTGGCAATCCAAGGCGGACGCGCCTCGCAGGCTGTATAGCGGCTGGCGTTGTTGCAGCCACAACATTACCGCATCTACGTGGAGTTGGCAAGCCGACTGGCAAACAAGTTCGTCGGTTATAATACGCATAGCTGAGGCGTGTAGGCACCTCTGTTGACAACTGATAAACTTACCCATATAATAGGACATCTATGTTTGATAAATTTCCTAATTCTCAGGTTGATATTGCACCAGAATCAATTAGCCAGTCAAAGGAGTATTATGTAAGAGCCTTTGAGGGGTCGGTGAAACGTGCTTGTGAGCGCTATCCCAAATTACCTTATCATAATCCTGAGCACATGAAAGATGTGATGCAAGCAGTCGGCGAGCTTGTAAAGCTCTTGCCTAGTGATGGCTATCCGCATGTGATCAGCCCATGGCAAAAAGAGCTCCTTGTCTTAGCGGCGGCCTGGCATGATGCTGGTTTTGACGAAGAGGCAGCTCAGGCATATCCGACGAAGGAAGAATATGCGATACTGCTTATACTAGAAGACCTCGAGAATAATAAGATTGACCTGGCTGGTGGTGATATTAATTTTCTTATTCGGGCCATTGGGGGTACAATTATGACTGGCCCACCCCAGCGCGATACGCCTGAAGCGAAGCTGCTCCACCACGCTGACATGGCCTATATGACAGCTGATTGGAAGACATTCTGGCGCGGTGCTGAGGCATTCCATCACGAAGAGCATCTGGATATGTCGTGGGAGGACTTCCAGCGGCTTGAGGTAGATTTCTTGCAAATATATATGAAATCATTGAGAAATGACTTTCAATCACTTGGTATTGCTGAGGATGAAATCCAAAAACGATTGGATACTCTTAAATCTCATCGTAAGCGCATTATGGAAAAGGCCAACCCATGGCTTGAGCGACAGAACAATCAGTAATGACAAGCATCATGTTCTCCTCTACAATAGAGCAAGAGAAGGAGGTGATAAAAATGAAAAACTGTGACATTTGCCCATTTGTGGCAGAGCAAACAACTGATGATCCAGCGGTGGTCTTACAAACCAGCCGATGGAATGCGGTGCTCGATCGCAATCAGCTATATCTTGGCAAGGGGTTTGTGACGCTACGTGAACATAAATCGTCGCTTGGTGAGCTCGATGAGACCGATTGGCGCGAACTCCACGAGGTGATCCGCAGCATGGAGCGCGCAATTACCCAGGCATTTGGTGCAGACGTGTGCAACTGGGAATGCTTGATGAACAATGCCGTCAAGGCTGGGCAGTCGACCCATGTGCACTGGCACCTCTACCCACGCTATGCTAATGGTACACACTTTGCGGGGGAGGAATTCCCTGATCCAAAGTGGCCACGACATCTAGAGAGTGGTGAGCACCGTGTGAGTGAGGAGCTGTTTGGCAAGATTGTCCTTGCGGTGCAAGAGAACTTACCACAGTCTTGAGGCAACCAGCGGAAGTAATATAGGATACTTTTTATCTTCGTAAAAGAGCTGCATAGATAATTCATCATGCATCACCAATGCTATAATAAACCTATGGCGATAGAACGAATTGTTGATACCAGTAGCCACGCGGACGATAGCGAGGAGCAGCGCATTGAGGTGACGCTGCGACCACAGCGCTTTGCAGAGTATGTGGGGCAGGAGCGACTGAAGAAGAATTTGCAATTGGCAATTGCGGCAGCCAAGAAGCGTGGTGAGCCGATCGATCATGTCTTGCTCTATGGCCCACCTGGCCTTGGCAAGACGACGATGGCGGCGGTGATTGCCA
>JABZJS010000020.1 GCA_015257665.1 Nanosynbacter sp.
TATGAGTCGTTCACTCAAAAAAGGCCCATTCGTCGACGCGAAGCTTGCCAAAAAAGTGGCAGCGCTGAAAGTTGGCGACCGCACCGTGATAAAGACCTGGGCCCGCAGCAGCACGATCACGCCAGAGATGGTGGGGTTCACCTTTGCAGTGCACAATGGTCGGGTGCATGTGCCGGTGCTGATTACAGAAAACATGGTTGGCCACAAGCTCGGTGAGTTTAGCCCAACTCGTAAGTTCCGCAAGCACGGTGGAAAGGATAAGAAGTAATGGTCGCATCACAGACACAACAGGGGTCGAGCGATGCACCAGCCATCGTTCGGGCGCACATCAAGGGTATAGACCAGACCCCGCGCAAGGTAAGCATTGTTGCTAGCCTAGTGCGTGGCCGCAGTGTGGCCGATGCGCTGGTCATTCTTGATCACACCCCGCGCCGCGCCGCGCTGCCTGTTAAGAAGGCAATCGCCAGCGCCCAAGCCAACGCCATCAATAACCATGGCCTTGACCCACGCAGCTTGCACATCCACAGCCTTAGCGTGACTGCTGGCCCACGTCTGCGCCGCTACAAGCCGGCCAGCCGCGGCCGGGCTCAGCCATTCCAGAAGCGCTCGAGCCATATCTTGGTTGAGGTGAGTGGTGTGGAGAAGCAGGTCAAGAAGGCACCCGCCAAAGCAACCGATACAGCCAAGAAAGGAGACAACTAAATGGGCCAAAAAGTAAACCCAGTCAGTTTCCGCCTCCAAGTCCACAAAAACTGGAGCTCGCGTTGGTTTGGCCAAAACAAGCGCGACTTTGCGGCTTGGTTGGCAGAAGACATCAAAATCCGTGAGCTGATTGAAGCTCGCTATGCAAGCCGGCCAACGATTGACCGGATCGAGATTGAGCGCAGCCCAAACCAGATTACCATCGCAATTCACACTGCCAAGGCTGGTGTGGTGATTGGCCGCGGTGGGGCTGGCGTGACAGAGCTCAAGCGACAGATCGAGAAGATTGCCAGCTTGCCAGTCCGTATCAATATTGAAGAGGTTCGTCGGCCAGAGCTCAGTGCCAAGCTGGTGTCGGAGAATATTGCTCGCCAGCTCGAGCGCCGCGCTAACTTCCGTCGTGCTGTCAAGATGGCTGCCCAGAACACTATGAATAGTGGTGCAAAGGGTATCCGTATTGAGGTAGCCGGCCGGCTTAACAATGCCGAGATGGCGCGTCGCGAGAAGGTTATCGAGGGCTCGGTGCCATTGCACACCTTGCGGGCCGATATCGACTTCCACACCGCACGGGCCAACTGCCCTGGCGTGGGTATCGTCGGTGTCAAGGTCTGGATCTATAAGGGTGAAAGGAGTGCGAAGTAATGTTACTACCAAAGAAAACAAAATTTCGCAAAGTCCGCATTGGTAAGAACCGAGGCAACGCCACACGAGGCAACTACATTGCCTTTGGTGACTATGGCCTGCAGAGCTTGAGCAACGAGCGCATCACAAGCCGCCAGATCGAGGCAGCGCGCCAGGCAATGACCCGCTACGTCAAGCGTGGTGGTAAGATCTGGATCCGTATCTTCCCACATACCCCGGTGAGCCGCAAGCCACTGGGTCTGAAGATGGGTGGCGGTAAGGGTAACCCTGAGTTCTTTGTTGCGAAGGTCAAGAATGGCACGGTGATGTTTGAAATGAAGGGTGTGCCAGAGGATGTCGCCCGCGAGGCAATGCGCCTGGCGAGCCACAAGCTCCCCGTCAAGACACGCTTTATTAAGAAAGAGGAGGCCTAGCGATGGCAGAGAATGCAGTCCCTGCAACAGAGGTCAAGAGCCTCGAGACACTCCAGCAAGAGCTGGCCGCCAAGCGCGCCGATCTGCTTGAGGCCCAGCGTGGCCACCGGGCAGGTGAGCTCGCTAACTCGCGGATCCTTGGCGTGCATCGTCGAGAGATTGCGCAGATACTAACGGAAATTAATCAGCGGAAAGGAACAAACTAATGGCCAAGACATTGACCGGCGTTGTTTCCTCGGCCGCGGGCAACAAGACCATCACGGTGACCGTGACCAGCCGCGAAACACACCCTATTTACGGCAAGCAATACACCGTCACCCGTAAGTATGCTGCTCACGACGAGACAAACGATGCCAATGTTGGTGATACGGTGCGGGTCATTGAGACACGCCCGATCAGCAAGCGCAAAGCATTTCGGCTCGACACCGTGCTCAAGCGCTCGCAGGGCTCGATTGAGCTCAAAAACGATGACGCAGGCGAAGAGGAGGCAGCATGATCCAGCAAGAATCTCGCCTTAAGGTAACAGACAACAGTGGTGCAAAGTCTATTCTGTGCATCCGCGTGCTGGGTGGCACTCGGCGTCGCTACGCTCGGGTGGGCGATGTGATTGTCGCTAGCGTCAAAGACGCCAGCCCGACTGGCAACGTCAAGAAGAAGTCTATCGTTAAGGCAGTGGTGGTACGCACTCGCGACCAAATCCGCCGCAAAGATGGCAGCACCATCTGCTTCGACGATAACGCTGCCGTTATTATCAACGACGACAAAACACCCAAGGCAACTCGTGTCTTTGGCCCTGTGCCACGCGAATTGCGCGACCTTGGCTACAGCAAGATCATTAGCTTGGCACCGGAGGTACTCTAATGGCACAGCGCATCAAAAAAGACGATATCGTCAAGATCATCAGTGGTGACGACAAGGGCACGACGGGCAAAGTACTGGCCGTCAACCCCGCCCAGCAGACCGCATTGGTCGAGGGTGTGGGGCTGCGCCACCGCCATGTCAAGCCAAGCCAGCTTAACCCACGTGGTGGCACCAAAGAAATTCATGTGCCGGTGCCACTGAGTAAGCTCGCTCTCGTTGTTGACGAAGCAGCTGGCACGACGAGCCGCATTGGCTATACTATTAATGCCGAGGGCGCTAAGGTACGCGTCGCTCGGCAACTGAACAACAAGGAGGTCAACTAATGGCGAAGGCAACTGCATCCGCCGCTCCGACTCCTCGCTTGAAAGCCTTGTATCTGGATCAATACCGCAAGGAACTCCAGGCCGAATTAGCCTTGAGCAATGTGCACCAAGTGCCCAAGCTCGAGAAGATTGTGGTCAGCGCAGGAATCGGCAAGCACAAAGAAGACAAGCGCTACCACCAACTGGTACGCAATACCATTACCAAGATCACTGGGCAAGCACCGGTTGATCGCTTGGCTAAGAAGTCGATCGCCGGCTTTAAGATCCGTGCTGGCATGGGTGCGCCAATTGGCGTGAGTGTGACGCTGCGCGGCGCTCGGATGTATGAGTTCCTCGACCGGCTGGTCAATGTTAGCCTGCCGCGGGTGCGCGACTTCCACGGCGTGGGGAGCAAGTTCGACAAGGGTGGCAACTACAACCTTGGCATTACTGACCAGAGTATTTTCCCCGAGCTCACCTTTGAGGAGACGCAGATCGTTCATGGCCTCCAGGTGACGATTGCCATCGAGCAGGGCAGCCCAGCCGCAAGCCGGGCACTGCTGGAGAAGTTTGGTCTGCCGTTTGAGAAGGAGGGGAAATAGCGTATGGCTAAGAAATCAATGATCGCACGCGATCGCAAACGCCAAAAGATGATCGAGAAATTCGCTGCCAAGCGCGCTGAGCTCAAGGCGGCGGGTGACCTCGATGGCCTGCAAAAGCTGCCGCGCAACTCCAGCCCAACCCGATGGAAGAACCGCGACGCCCTCAGTGGTCGGCCACGTGGTTATATGCGCCGCTTTGGCCTGAGTCGCATCAACTTCCGCGAGAAGGCATCGAAGGGCGAAATCCCAGGCATTACAAAGAGCAGTTGGTAACGGAAAGGAGATAGAGTTATGAGTTTACAATCAACTGACCCAATCGCGGATCTCCTCACCCGAATCCGCAACGCTGCGATGGTTGGCAAGACAGAAGTCCGTGTGCCCACCAGCAAGCTCAAGCAAGTTGTGGCCGAGCAATTGGTCAAGAATCACTACCTGGCAGATGCTACCGTAGAGGATGGCAAGCCACGCGGTACGTTGGTCGTCACGATCAATCGCACTGGCGAGAGCCCAGCCTTTACCGAGCTAGCCCGGGTGTCTAAGCCAGGCCGCCGCGTCTACGTGGCTGCTGCCGACATCCCCAAGGTCAAATCTGGCCGTGGTATCGTCCTCGTCTCGACCTCAAAGGGTGTGATGACCGGCGCCGAAGCTGTCAAGGCCAAACTTGGCGGAGAAGTTTTGTTGAAGGTTTATTAAAACTTTTCGTAGCCAAAAAATACCCGGAAGTTTTACGACCCCGGGTATTTTTGTTTGATGTCAATAGGAGACACTAAGGATGCTATGCTACAATCAATATAAGACCGTTTACAGAAAGGAGATTTATGGAACAAAAAGTTACCTCGGCTCTTTGCCTCGCTGGTCTAGCGTTTGCTTTAGGCGTCTGGGCGTACAGCGAAATCAACAAGCTGAAAAAGGAAGTTTTCGAGCTAAAAAATCGAGTCGGAACAAAGAAAAGTAAAAAATAGCGGATTTGGCTGCGGTTTGTTTCGGGTAGTTACGGCGGGGAGTTTTGTAGGCGAGGGCATGAGATGAAGCTGAAAGATTTCAAAGCTGCCTATCGAGTGACGGTCAAGGGTCTGGTTTGCGATAGAGCGGGGCGACTTTTATTCGTGCGCGAGCGGGGCGAGACTTGGGATTTGCCGGGTGGCGGACTGGAACACGGCGAAGGTCTGCACGAGGCTTTACGGCGCGAGTTTCGCGAAGAACTAGACGCAGAAATCGAAATCCTCGCGGGCAAACCGCTAATCATCCCGACTTGGCACGATAAATTCGACGACCCGGTACTGATTCTCGCCTACGAAGTAAAACTCCTCACAAATCCGCAAGCCACCGAAGAGGCTGAAGAATTCGCCTATTTTCATCCTAATGAGATTGCGACCGAAAAGCTCGATTCGACGCTGAACGCTCACGCCGGACTTCTTTCATGAAGCCTTTCACAGGTTTTAGCGCTAACCGCTCGGTGCCGTAATTGTCGCGAAAAGTCTGATACAACGCCCGTATATCTTCGTTCGTAGCCTCGTCCAGATTTATCATATTTGGCAAATCGGCAATATACGTAGCAGGGTCGTGCAGCTCTTGACTGCACTCATCTATGAAAACTTCATGGAGAAACTATATCGTACACATTACCACGGCTTCAACTAGTTGAGAGACTTTGATTCCACCGAATGAGACCCCATAATTCATAGCGTCCTCAATGCTGTAAGGATGGACGTCAATAACTATATCGCCCGAAGATGCTCTACGGCGCGGGCCCTCGATATAGAACCTGCCGTCATTACCCAAATAGGCGGCACACTCGCATTCTATGTTGCCGATATACATCGTTTTTGAAAATTTTCCCAATTGAAACAGCGCAACTTCCTTGGTGATTTCACCTTCGCTATCTTTTTGCTGATACGTTTGCAGCGACTCTGGATCCATTGCATACATCTGGTCTATGATTAGCGGCTTTATGCTGTCCAGCAACTCTTGCTCGCGCTGTGTTGGTGTCATAATTCTCTCAGCCCGTTTGACGTCTTCATCAAGAAGATGCATTTTCTGGTCGAGGTTCCAAAGACTGTCTCCGAGTTCGCGAAGTATGCCAGGACGCCTAGTCTCGACGCCGTCAATAACAGAGGGATCTACTGATGATAAGCTATTGGCAAGAATTCCGATCTCTCCAAGTCTAATTCGCCACCCCTCCTTTCCCCATTCCACCATCTCGGTGGTCTTCTTGATCTTGGTGGCGATATGATCAAGGAGTGCAATTTGATTATCGACTTTATCTCCGAGGTCGGTCGTCCTCGAATCTGCAACAGAAGTTGCATTAGCTTCATCATGTCTATCTACCATAGGTCCTATAATAGCATGAGTTAAGAAAATAAGCAAACTACCTTCTAACCTCACTCCTCAACCGCAACACCCAAAGACGCGGCGTATTCCAGTGGCGTTAGCCACTGGAATCGTTTTCTTGGTCGGTTGTTAAGCATGGATTCTACTTTTAATATATCCCGGTTAGTTAGTTTTTTGAAGTCTGTGCCTTTGGAGAAGAAGTCGCGGATGAGTCCGTTGGTGTTTTCGTTTCTGCCTCGTTCCCAGGAATGGTAGGGATTGGCGAAGTAAATCTTTGTATTGAGTTCCTGTTCGGTTTGTCTCCAACCGGCAAATTCTACGCCGTTGTCGTAGGTTATGGTCTTTGGTAAGGCTCCGGTGTGCCTGCTGAGCCTTTCTAGGTCGAGTATGGTCTGTTTTTTGTATCTTATGTACATCATAGCCGCGCACTAGGCTAATTGAGACTAACCCCGTCTTTCGCTCCACGTGAGTGAGCAATCTGTCTCGGCTATCCTTGCCGAAGATGGTATCGCCCTCTAGGTCGCCTAAGCGCCCGAGTTCGTCCACTACGCCGGGTCTAGTTGCAATATTGCGTTTGCCGGCAGACATCCAGCCGGCAGGTATACGGCTGCATCTGTATTTCTTGCCGCGCCGCCGCAGGTGTTTATGGAGGTTGTATTTCTTGGCGTATTTGTAGATTGCTTTAGGCGAGACATAAAGCAAGCTAGCAGATTTGTCTCTTTTGTTAATCTCTATCTGCAGCCTGCCGGCAATCTGCTCGGGAGACCAGCGCAGCCTGAGGCGCGATTTAACGAACTCTCTGGTTTGCTGGTATCTAGAAAGCTCGAGCAGCAGAGACTGCTTCTTGCATCTAGCCAGCGTCTTCTGCTGGGCGGATTTAGCCAAGTAGTTTATTCTCTCGAATTGGCACAGGCGTTTCCTATACCGAGCCTTCTTCTCGCGAATCACTGGCACTTTGGCGGTACCACGAAAGCGTCTCGAGTCTAGCCTTAGCTCCTTAGGTTTATTGACTCTAGTCTTTTTGGCAAAATTCTGGTTTCGCCTGAGCTCCCGGGAGATGGTTGAGGGACTGCGGTTTAGCATGCGAGCTATCTCGCGCACCCCGGCTGAGCTTCTAAGCAAGGTTTCAATAACAATTCGCTCTTCGCTTGAAAGTTGTGTATACTTTCTTTGAGGCATTTTGGAATACCTTTCTGCTAAAATTAGGTTGTTTTCGTAGATCCAATTTTAACAAAGGACGAACCAAGATGCCTCTTTTTGCATGGGGAGTGTTGCGGTTGAGGGGTTGGAGTGGGTAAGGGCTTGCTTTTTTATCAAAAGCACTGCATAATAATGCATACAAACGAAAAAACGAACGCAAAAACCAGCGAAGTATCCCAAGAATATCATGCCATCATACGAAGTATCA
>JABZJS010000009.1 GCA_015257665.1 Nanosynbacter sp.
AGCGTGATAAGCGAGAGAATGCTTGCTGCAGTGATGGCGCAGCCAATGACGATATAGCGCTTGTATACACCTGTCCGGCTGATGAGTTGCCCCACGCCAATAGAGCTAATCATCATTCCGCCCACCATTGGCAAGAGCATCAGGCCAGCTTGCGAGGCGGTTGCACCAAAGACTTGTTGATTAAACTGTGTGAGGTAGAGGATCGCCCCAAGAAAAGCGGCACCAAAGAGTAGGCTAATGAGCATAATCAGGCGGTAGGTGGAGTTACGGAAGAAGCGGAGAGGGAGGATAGGCTGGGCGGCTTTGCGCTCAAGCCAGAGGAAGATACCACCGGCAAGGGCGGCAATAGCGAGCAGCACACTTTTGATGAGAGCGAGTGCAATGCCTTGGTCGATCAAACTCTTAAAGACCATCTCCGTATTGTCTACTGCCAAGACAAGCGCCGCCAGGGCAATGGTGATGAAAAGAGCACCGAGGTAGTCTGGCTTGTGCTTGCTGTCGTGCTTGATTTGTGGGCAATAGCGGATGATGAGAACGGTAGCGATGATGCCAATTGGTACGTTAATAAAGAATGTCCAGCGCCAGTTGGTTGTGACACCAAAGATAGTCGTACCATCGGTTAGCCAGCCACCAAGCAATGGCCCCGCTACCGAGCTCATGCCAAAGGTCGCACCGATGAGCCCCTGCCAGCGGCCCCGCTCCTTAGGCGTAAAGAGATCGCCGACAATAGTAAAGGCGTTGGCGGTGATAATGCCGCCACCAATTCCTTGCAGCGCACGCCACGCAATGAGCCATTCTACGGTTGGCGCGATACCGCTGAGTAAGGAGCCAATGGTGAAAATTGCCACGCCACTGAGCAAAAGTGGCTTGCGGCCATACATATCACTGAGCTTACCGGCTAGCGGCACTGTCACAGTGGTGGTGAGCATATAGGCGGTAACGATAAAGCCAAGAGAGGAGAAACTGTTGAATTCCTTGACGATTGCGCCCAGTGCCGTCGCCACGATGGTTTGGTCGAGCGCTACGAGAAAGAGGGCGCTCATCACGGCAAGCATGACGATGAGTTTGTGACGTTGGGGCAGATGATGGAGCATAGAATTCCTTGGTTGGTTACTATAGTTAATATTCCAAAATGTAAATAAGGTTCTCGCTCTCGCTAGAGTATATACTCCTCCTATATGGCTTTGAGATACGTCAAGTAGAGAACTGTTAACCAAATATGCTATGATACGCCGAAGAGAACTGTTTGTCAATTTTATGCCAAGGAGCTTAGGCACTGCACTGGCTGATTGCGAGCGATGAGCTGCGCCAGATCAACCTCGGCAAGGAAGTGAGGTAAAATTGGGTACTGCTGCGGGCTAATGAAACCACACTCGGCGACCTCCGCTAAGCCGTGCGTTGTGGCGGCAAGGTCAATCGACTGGTAGTCTTGCCAGTTGGTGATGTGAAACAAGAACTCAAGCTGTTCGCGTGGCTCGCCAGCTGCTGGCGCTGCGATAGCAAACTGCTGGACGAAGAGCAGCCGGCCAATCACTGGCTCGATGCCAGTTTCTTCGATCATCTCTCGCCGCAAACCATCCAATACGCTCTCACCTAGCTCCAATCCACCGCCTGGTGTGCACCAAAAATCTCGGCCATCGCCAGTGCGTGCTGTTAAGCGCTGGCAAAAGAGCTCACCCTTGTTGTTAATGATAATTCCGCGTACGTTGATGTGTCTGTGCATGGTGCCTCCGTTATAGAACCGTTGATTGATAATGAATGATAGACAGCCAGTTAGGCAATTATATCTAGTATAGCAGCAGTGAGATAGGTATTGTAAGAAGCGCGTGGTATTAACAACACAAGCGATAGCACAAAATCGCAGTATGTTATATAATACTCGTATGGCTAAGCCGCATTACAATCATTGTGAGATACTGACAGCACCTCAGGATTATCGCCCACTGCCTAACTTATCAGCAGCGGTGCGACATGATGGTAAATATAATCGGCCTGATTCTCGTTTTTCGTCTGACCCGCTGCTGCGGGTTACTGATGATTTATCGTCAATAACGTATGCAGTACCCGAAAAAGATCTTGCGCGCGGCGGTTCGTCGCGTCATGGAGCATTTGTTACCCATGTGCGCTATGCTGAGCAGAAACGCGATATGCCTGAAACACTTGTTGTCAAACCTTCTACGGTGCCAACGGCTCTTGGTGAGTTGGCTATGACGCAGTACCTAGAGCGTGAGGGTCTTGCGCCGTTCTCGGTAGACGGGCTGGTAGTTGATGGCGCACCGGAAGGCGCGGCTGCACAGGATCATAGTCGTGTTGCTCTGCTATTGTCGCGGTATCAGCCAGAAGTGTGGGCTTTGATAGTCTAGCGTGGCATGAGATGAGTATGGATGATGTAGCGCTGTATACCACCGAGGCAGCGACCGCATTGGCTGCATTACATAGAGTAGCAGTTGCGCATGGCGATGGCTATTTGCGTAATGTTGTGCGTGTTTCGGGCCAGTCGGCTCGTATGATTGATTTTGAACATGCGGTTAGTTTTTCAGACGTTGTTGATCAAGCTGACGGAGGAGATGAAGCAGCGCAGCGCCATATAGCCGATACGATGTCACGTGACCTCTGTGGTATGTTCACCGATGTCGCGCAGCAGGTGCAGTTGACACGCGCAGCTGAGCGTAGTACGTGGCTTGATCCTGCATTGAATGCATACTACGAGCAACTTGCGGTGCGAGGACATGATCAGCTCGTTACTGCTGCGTCGGCTGTTATGGCGGCAGCGCGTCGTACCGTAGGGTAACCTACGTAGTTCACCTCTCTTGATTTTCCCATTAGCACTCGCTATACTAGAGTGCTAGAAGCGCCTCGATTAATATGGGCGCAGTGATAAGTATAAGAAAGGGGTAACCAATGAGTTCACCAATCAAGCCAATGGCGCATTTCGTCGTGGCGGTTAAGGAGAAAAAGCCAGAGAAGACTGCCAGCGGGATCTTTTTGCCCGAGTCGGCTCAGGAGAAGTCGGAAGCTGCCAAGGTGATTGCTGTTGGATCGGCAGTAGAAGATGTCGTAGTCGACGCGCGGGTGGTCTACAAGAACTACGCAGCTACCACTATTAAGCTCGACAAAGAAGAATATTTGATTATCAAGGACGAGGATATCCTCGCGACAGTAGAATAGGAGAACTAAGTCTATGGCAAAAAAAGTATTTTATGATGAAGATGCGCGCCGCCGGATCTTGGGCGGGGCAGAGATTCTCTACAACGCAGTGAAGACAACGATGGGGCCAAAGGGTCGCAATGTCGTGATTGGCAAAAGCTACGGTGGCCCAAGTGTCACGCACGATGGCGTGACAGTAGCCAAGGGTATCGACATCGAGGATGTTGATGATGAAACCCTAGGCTTTAAGGTGGGGGCAGAGCTTATCAAGCAAGCCGCTAACAAAATGAACGATGTGGCTGGTGATGGTACAACCACTGTGACGGTTTTGACCTACCATATCCTTAGTGAGGCAAACAAGCTAATTGCTGCTGGTCACAACCCAATGCTGCTGCGCAAGGGTCTGGAGCGGGCTGCGGCAGAGGTAACAGCGGCTTTGAGCGAGCAGGCAGAAGACATTCGCAATGACGAAACACGCGTCGCAGAGGTGGCAACTATCTCGGCGGGTGATGACGCAATTGGCCGGCTAATTGCTGATGTGATGGAGAAGATCGGGCCCAATGGTGTGGTGACGGTTGAGGAAGGCCGCGGCCTTGAGCTAGAGAGCGAAGTGGTTGAGGGCTTTACTGTCCAGCGCGGCTTCGTCAGCCCGTACATGGCAACAGACACGAAGCGAATGGAAGCGGTGTACGACAAGCCAGCTATCGTTATTACCGACAAGAAGATTTCTTCGGCGCAGGAGTTTGTCCCACTGCTTGAGATGATTGCTCAGAGTGGTAAGAAAGATCTCGTCTTGATTGCTGACGATGTGGATGGCGAAGCGCTTGGCCTGCTTGTGCTGAACCGCCTCAAGGGTGCCTTTAATACCTTGGCTATTAAAGCGCCGAGCGATAAGGATGTCCTCTACGATATTGCTGCTCTGGTGGGTGCAACGGTTATTACCGAGGATACTGGTATGAGCTTTGATACGGTTGGCCCTGATGTGGTGGGCTCGGCTCGCAAGGTGATTGCTACCAAGGATTTGACAACGATCGTCGAAGGGGCTGGTGCGAAGACGGCAGTCGATGCCCGGATTGACCAGATTGCCGTTGAAATTGCCAATAGCACAAGCGACTACACCAAGAACAATCTCGTTAAGCGCCAAGCTGCCCTGACTGGCCAAGTGGCTGTGATTAAGGTCGGTGGGGCAACTGAGACCGAGATCGAAGAGAAGAAGTACCGCGTTGATGATGCGGTGGCTGCGGTTAAGGCTGCTCTGGCTGAGGGTGTTGTGCCTGGTGGCGGGGTGACACTGGTCAACCTCGCGACAAGCTACGCTCACGCTGGTGATGCCGATGCGTCGGTGACTGCTGGTGAGGACTTGCTCATCCATGCGCTGGAGCAACCATTCCGCATCCTGCTGACCAACTCTGGCCTCAATGCTGATGAGTGGCTGCCCCAGGTGAAGGCAGCGCAGCCTGGCTTTGGTATTAATGTCAACACACCGGGCGAGCTGATCGATCTCAAAGCAGCTGGCGTGGTTGACCCTGTTCGCGTTACCAAGGAAGCACTGCAGAATGCTGCCTCCATCGCTGGCACCGCAATGACGATGGGTGCGCTCGTCGTCGACCTTCCTGAGAAGGAAGCGGCCAGCCCAGCTGGTATGCCTGGCATGGGCGGCGGTATGGGTATGTACTAGGCCTCGTCCTGTCTTGTTTTGCAAAAACCCACTACATCTGTGGTGGGTTTTTATGTGGGAAAGAATCGGTTGACAGATACCCCTAGGGGGTATACCATAGGAACATGAGCAAAGATATTACCAGACGAGCACTACATCGTATCAAAATTATGAAAGGCCAACTTGAGGGGCTAGAAAAGCGTGTGGCCGACGACGCCTACTGCATGGACATCATCATCCAGAGCCTGTCGATCCAGAAGTCGCTGGCATCACTGAACAAGCTGATGGTTAAGCAGCACCTCGAGACACATGTGGCTGAGATGCTGGCGTCAAGCGATACAAAGCAGCGCGATAAGGCGCTCAAAGAGCTTGACCAGCTCTATGACTTGACGAATATTCGTTAATAGTACACAGCTATGAGAATAGAAGGATAATGCGGTGCGCAGCACCGAGGAGTTTGTTATGGATAAAAAACAGTCACGGCACCATCATATGACTCATGGTGATCATACTCACCATGAGCAGCCTACGGGGAGCTGTGCCCATCATGAGGCGCATGGACAGGGTAGCCATTGCGGGCATGATGCGGCCCAGTTTCGGCAGCGGTTTTGGTTGTCGCTGCTCATAACGATCAGTGTACTGGTGTGTTCACCACTACTTCAGCAGTGGCTCGGGTATACACTGCCTGAGGTGGTGAGCCGGTATGTGCCGGCCATAAGCGGGACGATATTGCTGTGGTATGGTGGCCGAGTTTTTATTCGGGCGGGGTGGCAGGAGCTACGCCAGCGCCAGCCTGGTATGATGCTGCTGATTGCTCTCGCGATTAGTGTGGCCTATGGCTACAGCCTGCTGGTAACCAGTGGCGTGGTAGCAGGGATGGATTTTTGGTGGGAGCTCGCGTCGCTTATTACGATTATGCTCCTCGGTCACTGGCTCGAAATGGCAGCGATTAAGCGGGCAACGGATGCCGCTCATACCTTAGCTCAGCTCTTGCCTGAGACAGCCGAGGTTGTGACGGAGCAATCGATTGATACAGTGCCGCTTGATCATCTGGCTGTGGGGATGACCGTGCTAGTGCGCCCGGGTGGGCGCGTGCCAGTGGATGGCCAGGTAATAGCTGGCGCGTCACAGGTCGATGAGTCGATGCTCACGGGTGAGTCGCGCCCCGTTGCCAAGCAGTCAGGGAGTCTTGTGACGGCAGGCACGATCAACGGCACTGGTGCGCTTCATGTTACGGTCCAGCACATTGGTGATGATACAACGTTGTCGCATATTATGGAGCTGGTGCGCCAGGCTGAGCAGCGTCGGTCGCGAACGCAGGTGCTGGCGGACCGGGCGGCGGGCTATCTTTTCTATGCAGCGCTTGCTACTGCGCTAGTGGCGGGCGCTGGCTGGGCGCTGACTGGTGCATCGCTGGGTGAAGTGCTGCAGCGAGTGGTGACAGTGCTGGTTGTCGCGTGCCCGCACGCCTTGGGCTTAGCGGTGCCGCTGGTTGTATCGATCTCGACTGGGCTTGCGGCCCAGCGCGGTATTGTGGTGCGTGATCGCCGCGCTTTTGAGGCCGCGCGGCACGTCGATGTGGTGTTATTTGATAAAACGGGTACGCTGACGACTGGTCACCTAGCAGTGGTTGCAGTCCATGGTGGGGGCGAGGCGGCTATTCTGGGATTAGCGGCAGCGGCTGAGCATGAGGCAGAGCACCCGATTGCAGCAGCGATTCGCCGCGCGGCAGCCGATCGCCATGTTGCGATACCTGCTGTGCGTGACCTCCAGACGGTGCCAGGTTATGGTGTGCAGGCTGTGGTTGATGGCGTGTCGACGTTAGTTGGCAATGCGGCCTTTATGCAGCAGCATCAGATTGATCAAGACGAGATAACGACGGATCATACAGTGGTTTATGTTGCCCAGGCTGGGCGCGTCTGTGGTGCGATTGAGCTTGGTGATGCACCGCGCCCTGGTGCAGCAGCGGCAGTCGCAGCGCTCCAACGCCGCGGTATAACGGTTGCTATGGTAACAGGAGATGGTGCGAGGCCAGCCGATGCAATTGCTCGCCTCGTTGGTATCACTGAGGTCCACGCTGAGGTAAGGCCAGCTGAGAAGGCGGCGATTGTCATGACGTACCAGCAGCAGGGGAAGCGAGTGTGCTTTGTTGGTGATGGCGTGAATGATGCACCAGCGCTGGCCCAGGCCGAGAGTGGTGTCGCGATTGGGACGGGGACCGATGTTGCCGCAGCGTCAGCCGGGATTATGCTGGTCGGTGATGATCCGCAGGCAATTGTCCGGCTGATCACGCTGGCCCAGGCGACGTACCGTAAAATGGTGCAGAATCTCTGTTGGGGAGCGGGCTACAATGTGCTGATGCTTCCCCTCGCAGCTGGGGTGCTTGCGCCAGTCGGGGTGGTTATTTCGCCCGCGATTGGTGCGGTGGTGATGTCGCTTTCGACGATCATTGTCGCACTAAATGCACAGTTCCTACGCCGCGCGGTAGTGTAAGGTGTGAGCTCCGTTATTGACAGGTCTTGGTTGTTTGTGCCATACTGGCGCGCAGTATGCTCTCATTCCTAGGCACTTTTACCGCGTCGTTTCGGGTGGCGCTTGTGATGTGGCCATTTGCTGCATTTGTGTTGACACTGCCACTGTTATTGGTGCATTATATTCGCTTTCGCCGAGTGGCGTTTGGCCGGGTGGTTATGACATATTTGGTGGTGCTCTATGGCTTGGCGCTAGCTGCCTTTACGCTTTACCCGATGCCAGATAATGCGGCGCGCTTTTGTGGGAGTCACCATATCCAGCCGCAATTAGTGCCACTCGCGTCGATTTTCGATATCTCGCACGAGGGGCTGCGGGCAGTGCTGCAGGTCGTAATGAATGTCATATTCTTTGTGCCATTGGGGGCGTTTTTGCGGGCGATGTACCGGGTGCGCTGGTGGACGGTGGTGGCGATTGGCCTTATGACGTCGGCGGTGATTGAACTGACGCAGCTCACGGGGGTGTTTGGCGCGTATCCGTGTAGCTATCGGCTGTTTGATGTTGATGATTTGCTACTTAATACGAGCGGGGCACTGCTGGGCTTTTGGTCGGGTTGGCTATTGCCAAACTTTCGCGATACCGAGCGTGGGGCAACGACGATTTTTCGGCCAGGCCTGGTGCGGCGTATCGTCGCCTTTGTTGCCGATATGGCTGGGGTGATGATTGGCTCGACAGTCACTACAGTTGCGCTGATCATAGCGGGTGTTTTTCACCCAACACACTGGGATGAGCAGACACACCTGGTGGCGTTGGTCATTCCGTATGGCTTTATTGCTCTCGTGCACGCCATCCTCCCATTGGCGGCGCAGGGGCGGACGCTCGGTGGCTGGCTAACGGGTATTTCACTGGACGACCGGCCGCGAGGCTGGTTCCACCGCCTGGTGTACTATGCGGTGCGGCTGCTCTATATTGCGGCTCTATGTATGATACATCTGCCGTTTGTGCCGTTGATTATGCTGATTGTCACGATCGTGCTATGGCGTCGGTATAAGCAGCTGCCGTATGCAGTGCTTGATCGGTATTGGCCAACCACTGATGACGAGTAATCTATACCACTTCATACTTTACGTATTCTGGCAAACGGTATAAACTAGAAAGAGACAGCTAGCAAAAGCAAGGAGGCGATATGCGGACGGCAATGGTGAAAAGTGTGCTCAGTGTCATGATGATAGCAGTCGGATGCCAGCTAATGGCTCCAGTGCCAGCTCAGGCTGCGGAGCGGGGGACAATCTCGGTCTATGTTAGTGACGAGAATCTCCCAAAGGTGACTGACGACCATCTCAAGATGATCGATCGGCTCATTGTCCATTTTGGGCGTATTGCGGCCGATGGCCACCTAACGCTTGATACGTTGCCGCACCTTAGGCAGGCAGCTACGCTGCAGCGGATTCGGGCGGGTAATCCGCGTATCTCTCTTATTCTCTCAATTGGTGGTGGTAATGATGCTGCGCGAAGTGAGTTCGATGCGATGGTGCGCCAGGCAAGCACCCGGCAGGCCTTTGTGAGCTCTGTCAAGGAGGCGCTGCAGGCTCATCAGTTAGATGGGGTGGATATCGACTGGGAATTTCCAAAGGGGAGTCAGCAGGCTGATTTGATTGCTCTTTTACGCGAATTGCGCGCAGCAACGACCACCAGCGGACGCCAGCCGAGTATTTCGATGACCGGTGCACCAGCCAAGTGGTATGCTGAACAAAATAAGTTTGCTGAGTACCAGCAGTATCTTGACCAGATTGCGATCATGACGTATGACATGCGGGGGTTTGGCTCGTTCAAGACGCACGCTGGGCACCATGCAGGGCTCTATACCGCGCCGGATGACCCGCTCGACCAGAGTGCCAACTCGGCGGTGCAGCACTACCAAGCTCATGGTGCGCCAACAAATAAATTAATGATTGGGGCGGGGTGGTATAGCCGGCGGTTTACCTCGGTTCCTGAGGTGAATCATGGGCTACACCAGCCTGTGGGGGATACTCAAAAGGCTGGTGAATACCACACCACGTATGACTGGCTCGAGCGAGAGTATATTAATAAGAATGGCTACACTCGTTACTGGGACGACGCAAGCAAAGCGCCGTATCTCTATAATGCTGCGCGGCGTGAGTTTATTAGTTATGACGATGCGGAGTCGATGAAGTATAAGGCAGAGTATGTCCAGCAGCACAACTTGCAAGGGATTATTGTCTGGCGCTATCTTTCTGACCCGCAGAGTAATGATGCGTTGCTGCGCCAGCTTGACCACACGCTGCATGGTCGCGCTGCGCCATCGTCGACTCAGTCGCAATCAAATCAGTCACAGAATACTACGCTGCCACCAAAGGTGATGCATATCTCGCAGGCCGAGCAATCGCAGCCAATCCAGCCGCAGCGTGACGGGGCATTGGCAGCGGCTGGTGATAATGTGCCGCTGCTATACTACGGTGGCGCGACGTTGGTTATGTTAGGCGTGCTTGGTGCGGCAGTGTATGCTTGGCGTCGTCGGCATATAAAAAGGTATTGACAATAAATAGTTTAGGAAGTAAACTATTCATTGTATGAAGGTAGAAGCAAAGTCAGGTGCACAGCCGCAGCGCCAAGTATGTATTGAGAACATCACGAGCTACTTATTTCAGCTCAAGCAGCGCCTGGCACGCGCTCAGCGCCAGACGGATCAGCAGTTTGGTTTGGCGCCTGTTCACTGGCATGTGCTGGGCCTATTGCATAGTGGGGCAATCGAGACGATGGGTGATGTGGCCGCAAAGCTGTGCGTCTCCAAGGGTGCGGCGACGCAGATTCTTGACGTGCTGGTGGCAAAACAGCTCGTCCAGCGTACGCCAGACCAGCACGATCGACGGGTGGTGCGCCTACAGTTGACGGCGCAAAGCCAGCAGATAACCGATCACTTCCAGCAGTATATGGCGGAGACTGTTGCCGATCTTTTTGCAGTGCTGAGCGATGCCGAGCTAGCGCAGCTCGACCAGCTTATTGATAAAGTGGTTCAGTCACAGAAGGCGGAGCGAGCATGACGTATATCTGGCGACTACTCTGGGGCTATTGGTGGCAGCTCGGGCTACTGGTTGCCGCAACGTATGGCTCAGTGATGGCAACGCTGAGTTTGCCAGACTTTATGGCGGCGATTATTAACAAGGGCATCGTTGGCGCAGATATGGCCGTTCTGTGGCATAATGGCTGGCAGATGATTGTGGTAACGCTGGCGGGTGCAGCGGGGACGATTATCTCGGTTTTCTTTGCGACGCGGATTGCGACTGGTCTCAGCCAGCAGCTGCGCGACCAGGTGTTTGCCCGGGTGGAGGATTATGCTGTGGTGGACTTTAACCGTTTCTCGACAGCGTCGCTTATAACCCGCTCAACGAATGATATCCAGCAGATTCAATCGACAGCGATTATGCTGCTGCGCATTGCCTTGATGGCACCGATTATGGCCGTGGCTGGCCTGCACAAGGCGCTGGCCAATGCACCGAGTCTGAGCTGGATTATTGCTCTGGCGGTTGCTGTGCTTTTGGTGGTCATTATTGGCTTGTTTATTGCGGCGATGCCTCGTTTTCAGCGCTTGCAGAGCGTGGTGGACAAGCTGAACTTAGTTGCCCGCGAGAACTTGACGGGCCTGCGCGTCGTGCGCGCTTTTCATACCGAGGCAGTCGAAGAAGCAAAATTTGATACTGTCAACCATGAGCTGACGGAGCTCAACTTGGTAGTCAATCGCCTGATGATGGTGATGGAGCCAGTGATGATGTTAATAATGAATCTTGCGAGCGTGGCGGTGGTGTGGTATGGCGCGCTGGCGATTGGTGATGGACGCCTCGCGATTGGCAATATGATGGCCTTTTTGCAATATGCTTTGCAAGTGATTATGTCGTTCTTGATGATCTCGATGGTGTTTATTATGGCACCGCGCGCAGCTGTGTCGGTGCGCCGAGTAGCAGAGGTGCTCGATACCAAGCCGTCGATCACTGACCCGGCCAAGCCTCGGCCACTCGCGCCGGGTGGCACGGGGCGGATTGAATTTCGCAACGTTACTTTTGCCTATCCAGGGGCAGATGAGCCAGTGCTCAGTAATATTAGCTTTGTGGCGGAGCCTGGCCAGACGACGGCGTTTATTGGTAGCACAGGCTCGGGCAAGTCGACATTAGTTAATCTGATTCCGCGGTTTTATGATGTGTCGGCCGGGCAGATTTTGCTTGATGGGGTGGATATTCGCCACCTCAGGCTAACTGACCTAGCCAGCCAGATTGGCTATGTCCCACAAAAGGGTGTGCTGTTTCGGGGGAGTATTGCCAGTAATATTGCCTATGGTGCGTCTGAAGCAGATAAGGCGGCGATTGCTCATGCGGCAGAGGTGGCTCAGGCGAGCGACTTTATTGCCCAACTCGATGATGGTATGGCAAGCGCGGTCGCGCAAGGCGGCAGCAATGTCTCGGGTGGGCAGCGCCAGCGCCTAGCGATCGCCCGGGCGTTGGCCGCGCAGCCTCAGGTATATATCTTCGATGATTCATTCTCAGCGCTTGATGCGCGGACGGATGCCGCGCTGCGCCGCCAGCTGATGCAGGAGCTGGCGGGCAAGACGGTGCTGATCGTTGGGCAGCGGATCCATACAATTGCCAAAGCAGATAACATTATTGTGCTAGATGAAGGGAAGATCGTTGGCCAAGGGCGGCACCGGGAGCTCATGCAGACCTGTGCAGTATACCAAGAGATTGCTGCATCGCAGCTGAGCGAGCATGAGCTAGCTGCGCTCGAGCGGCCTGTTCCGTTTGGTGTCGCCGCGCAGGGAGGGGTGTTATGAGCCAGCAATCGTCTGCGCGGTCGCGCTCGGCAGGAGTGCGCCGCGGCCCAATGGGTGAGCCTGGTGGCGGGACGGAGCGAGCCAAGGATTTCCGCTCGGCGATGCGCACGCTGCTGCAGTATCTGCGCGCCTTTCGTTGGCAGCTGATGCTGGTGATTGGTTTGACGATTGTCAGTACACTGTTTGCGATCATTAGCCCCAAGCTGCTCGGCAACGCGACCAACCAGATTGTCGATGACTACACGCGCTTGCGTACCTACGACGCTATCCATGAGAAGCTTCCTGCTGGCGCAGCGATCCCTGCGGGCATGACGGGTGAGCAATTTATGGCATCGCCCCAAGGTAAGCAGCTGGCGCAGGCGCTACCTGCCTCGGCTCAAGAAGCCGTCAAGACGCTCGACCTCGGCACGCGCCCCACCTTCCATTACGATGCGATCTTGCAGATTGTCCTCTGGCTCGTGGGGCTCTATACGATCAGTTCACTGTTTCGCTATGGGCAGGCCTGGCTGATGACGAATATAACCCAGAAACTGACGTATCAGCTGCGCCGTGATATCTCAGAGAAGATCAATCGCTTGCCGCTGCGCTACTTCGACACACAAACCCATGGCGAAGTCCTCAGCCGCATTACCAATGATGTTGATACGGTGAGCCAAACGCTCAACCAAAGCCTGTCGCAAATGATGAGTGCGGTGGTGATGCTAGTGGGGATCCTCGCGATGATGCTGTCGATTAGTTGGCTGCTGACGGTGGTAGCGCTCTTGGTTGTGCCACTGTCGATGGGGTTGATTGTGATGATTACGAGGCGCTCACAGACGCAGTTCATCCGCCAGCAAGATGAGCTAGGCGAGCTCAATGGCCATATTGAAGAGATGTATGCTGGCCACCAGGTGATGCGTGCCTTTCGTGGGCAGGAGCGGTCGCTGGCGACCTTTCGGCAGATTAACCAGCGGCTTTTCTCGAGCGCCTGGCAGTCGCAGTTTCTCTCTGGCTTGATGTACCCAGTGATGAATGTGGTGGGAAATATTGGCTATGTTGGTGTGGCGGTGCTTGGTGGTTGGCTGGCGATTGAGGGGCGGATTAAGATTGGCGATATTCAGGCTTTTATCCAGTATATGCAGCAGTTTAACCAGCCGATTGCCCAGACGGCGAATATTGCCAATGTGGTGCAATCGACGGCGGCTGCGGCTGAGCGGGTCTTTGAATTTCTTGAGGAACCAGCCGAAGCGCCCGACCCGGTGCCTGCTACGACGCTGCCAGTGGTGCGCGGCGAAGTGGAATTTCGTGATGTTGTCTTTGGCTATAATGCAAAGACGCCGGTTATTAAGCACCTCTCGGCTCATATTCGACCCGGCCAGCGGGTAGCGATTGTTGGGCCAACCGGTGCGGGCAAGACGACGCTGGTTAATCTACTAATGCGATTTTATGATATTGATAGTGGCCAGATCCTGATCGATGGCGTGGATATTGCCCAGATGACGCGTAGCAGTGTCCGGCAGCTCTTTGGCATGGTACTGCAAGATACATGGCTTTTCCATGGGACGATCCGCGACAATCTGCGCTATGGTAATCCTGAGGCGAGTGAAGCTGAGCTACTGGCGGTGGCGCGTGATGCGCATGTCGACCATTTTGTCCGGTCGCTGCCGGGTGGCTATGATATGGTGCTTGACGAAGCGGCGACTAATATGTCGCAAGGAGAAAAGCAGCTGCTGACAATTGCCCGCGCTATGCTTGCCAAGACGCCGATGCTTATCTTAGACGAAGCGACCAGCTCGGTCGATACCCGCACTGAGGTGCTGATTCAGCAGGCGATGGATAGGCTGATGCAGCACAAGACAAGCTTTGTTATTGCTCATCGCCTGAGCACGATTCGTGACGCCGATCTTATTCTTGTGATGAAGGATGGTAATGTTATCGAGCAGGGTACGCACGACGAGCTACTTGCCCAAAGTGGCTTTTATGCGGAATTGTACCAGAGTCAGTTTGCGGAAGACGTCGATAAACCGACGCAGTAAGCTGTATAGAGCTAACTGTGTCATGTGTTCATAGCTATACCTAGTTTTTTCGTTTTTCTCTGCTGTGTTCGCTCATCCCGTATGGGTCGCTTGATGCGGGCAAGCAGGACAGCCCAATCGCCATCCGTTCTTTCGAGGACTTCAAGGATTGTATAATGACCGGTGTTTAATTTCTGATTAAGCTCCGGTAGGCCTCGACTATCCTGATCATCGCGTGTGCCGTTAATTTTTCGGATAACTACTTCTTCGATTTCGTAAATGACGCGACTTTTGCGCCACGATACAACCGCAACCACGACAGAGGCGATTGATATAAGTAGGGATAGGAGTGCGATACTATCGAGTAGAGACATCGGTTTATAAGGTTAATTAGTCGCTTGTTAGCGCAAATCGAATATATCCAGTGCGCCAAATTTCCCTGTTAGCATACTGCGCTCGATGATGTGTGGGGCGATTGCTTTGGAGAATTTTTTGGGGCGTGTTTTGGCGGGGAGGTCGAGCACGGTATTGAGTGCATAGACAAAGAATTGATAGCGATGGGTGCCAAAGGCAGGGTGTGGGCCACCCCAGCCTGCTTTGCCCCAGGTGGTGGTGCCTTCGATGGCACCGTGGGGGAGATAGTCGCTGCCGATTTCTGTGGTAGTGGGAGGGAGATTCCAGACAATCCAATGGTAGAAGCCGCCAATGAAGGGTGCGTCGGGGCTGTAACACACCACGGCGAGGCTCTGGGTACCATCAGGGACATCGCTGATAGCGAGAGGCGGTCGCTGGTTGCCGCCGAAGCGCGAATAGATCTTTGGTATTTTGGCGTTGTTTTTAAAGGCGGGGCTGGTGACTTTCATGGTTATAGTATACCGTATACTGGTCATGCTCGCCAGAATAATTTCGATCAAATGGCATACAGGTTTGTGTGATAGGCGATAAAAGCGTGAAGATAGGTTTTTATATGGATATTTTCACACTTTATGCTATACTTATAGTATGGTCCGTCAGGCAAAAAAGGAAGTACTCTCCCAGCTGTTCCAGCGCTATCGAGCGTGTGCGCAGGGTAATGATGCTGCTCTTTATGAAATTGCCATGAGTGAATTGCCTGAGATGGTTTATCATTCAAATGCAATCGAGAACTCAACGCTAACGCTTCACGAGACAGAAGCAATTATTATGCGCGATATAATCACAAAGGATCATGAAATCCGTGAGGTGTTTGCGGCGAAAAATTTGGCATATGTTATGACACAGTTGCTCAATAAACCACCCGAGAAACTAACAACCGAGCTGCTTCTTTCGCTTCACGCACTGCTTATGGCTGGTATTCGTCATGACATTGCGGGGCGATTTCGAAGTGGTAAACAATGGGTGCGGGTCGGGAGCCACGTCGGGGCAAATCCGGCGTTTGTGCCGGGGCTTATTGCCGAGTTGCTTCGTGAGTATGACCAGTGTGATGATGAGTATTTTCTTGATGCGATTGCTCGATTCCATGCTGAGTTTGAGTTGATTCATCCATTTCTTGACGGCAACGGGCGGATTGGCCGCGTTATTATTAACCAACAGCTTATGCAAAAAGGCTACCCGCCAATTATTATCCAAAGTAAGCACAAACATCGCGATTATTATCCACTTTTTGATAGGTATAAGCGAACGAATCGCTGTGACGGATTCGCCGATCTTTTCGCACTTCTTTTGCAGGAATCACTTCATAAGCGGATTGCGTTGCTGTCGTCGCGGCATGTTATCACGGTAGCCCAGTGGGCAAAGCGACACGGTATCGCTGGTAATACGGCCGCGAATAAAGCAGCGCGCCAGACCATTCCAGCCTTTCGGATGCGTGGGGTGTGGATGATTGGAGATGACGCTGCGTGATTACCGATCAACTTCTCCGCACTCACCCAATCATCTCCGACCAAGTGGATGAGCGTGAGCTGCGGGTTTTGCTGCGTGAGCTCGAGCGGCTTCTGAGAGCTGGCTGCCAGGGGTCGGTTGTTGAATTTGGCTGTTATGTGGGGACGACGAGTTTGTTTATTCGGCGCTTGCTCGATGCGTATCAGCACGCGGGAGCCTTTCACGTCTATGATTCATTCGCCGGTTTGCCAGAGAAGACGGCGCAGGATGCAAGCGCAGCTGGTGAGCAGTTTGTGGCAGGGGAGCTTGCTGCAACGCGCAAGGGATTTCTCCAGCAGTTCAAGAAAGCCAGGCTGCGCCCACCGGTGGTGCATAAGGGCTGGTTTGCCGAGCTTATGCCGCACGATGTGCCCGAGGATATTATGTTTGCCTTTCTCGATGGCGACTATTACCAGTCGATTATGGACTCACTTCGGCTCGTAACGCCGAAGCTGACTCCTGATGCAGTGCTGGTGGTAGATGATTATGCCAATGAAGCGCTGCCTGGTGCGGCCCGGGCGGCCGATGCGTGGCTGCGGGCGCATTCTGGATTTCGCTGCCGGGTGGAGGCGAGCTTGGCAGTTATGACCGCAAAAAATAACCAACGGCTGGTACGCAGTTGGTAGAGTGACGATGCTATCAAGATAGGGGTGTCGTCTCCGCAGAACCACGGTGACGCCACCCCGTGTCTAAACCGTAATGGAATGATGCCCTGATGTCAATAGTCTTCTTTGATTTTGGAATAATAATCAGCCGTTTGGCTCGCTTGATATCATAAAATTCTTTCTTAAGTCGGGCAATATTAACCGCATCGGTTATTTTCGATCGACGAAGGTCGAAAATAATGTACTCAGATTGATGAATCGCAACCTTAAATGCACGTTTGATAGTGTGTGGACTTCGGCCGATTGGACATTTCATCTCCCACCGCTTGTTGAGCATGATGATGTCTGGTGTATGGACTCCTTTTCGTTGATCGGGTGGAATGATTGTAATATCATAGCCTTGTTGTGTAAGATAGACAATAGTTGCATTCTCGTGGTGATGAAGAATAACTCCATTTGTTGTGATAGACCCCTGCCTCATACAAAACCATGATAGACTATTATGGTAATAATAGCAAAAATAAGCTTTTGTGATTCATCATTCAGTTTCATATTCGTGACACCTGTTATCCATTGCACTTACCTCAGAACATGCTACAATGAAAGCATCAACTATAAGCCACACAGGGGGAAAAGGTGGACGATCCAATTCATATTACATCAGAGATTGGCCGGTTGAAGACAGTGCTCTTGCATCGGCCGGGTGAGGAGCTCGAGCATCTCACGCCAGAACATTTGCAGCGCCTATTGTTTGACGATATTCCGTATCTCAAGGTTGCGCAGGAGGAGCATGATCGCTTTGCAGAGCTGCTCCGCTCGCGTGGGGTCGAAGTGTTGTACTTAGATGAACTTGCCGCCGAGGCACTCGCTGACGAAGCAGTGCGGCGGCAATTTGTTGTTGAGATGCTGGTGGCGTCGAAGCAAGACAACCAACGCGCATCGCGGACACTGGCCGAGTATTTGCTTGGTATGGAGCCGCGCCAGATGGTGCGCAAGCTGATGGCGGGGGTGCGCAAAGATGAGATTAGCCTGCCGCCTGAGCAGCAGCAACTCCACACGATGGTGGCGCATGAGCAATATCCCTTCTATCTTGACCCAATGCCGAACCTCTACTTTACGCGCGACCCGGCAGCGGCGATTGGTCAAGGTTTGACGATCAACAAGATGCACTGGCCAGCTCGGCGGCGTGAGTCACTCTTTATGCGCTATATTATCGATTTCCATCCACGCTTTGCTGGCAAGAACGTACCGACCTGGTATGATCGCAGCCAACCATTTTCAATTGAGGGCGGTGATGAGCTGGTGCTCAATAACCACACGATGGCGATCGGTATTAGTGAGCGCACCTCACCGGAGGCGATTGAGCTGATGGCGACGAAGCTCTTTGCTGAGTCGAATTTTGACACGGTAATTGCGCTTGAGATTCCTAAGAGTCACGCCTTTATGCATCTGGATACCGTCTTTACGATGATTGACCACGACAAATTTACCATCCACCCAGAGATTCGAGGCTTTGAGGGGCGGATGAATATCTTCGTCTTGCACAAGGCAGATGGGCAGGCCTACCCAACTATTACCAAAGAACATAATCTTGAGCAGGTGCTCAGCCAAGCCCTTGGCGTGCCGTCGATTACCTTGATCGAATGCGGTGGCGGTGACGATATCGCTGCAGCGCGCGAGCAATGGAATGACGGTAGCAATACCTTGGCGATTGCTCCTGGGGTGGTGGTCACCTACGACCGCAACTACGTCACCAACCAAAAACTGCGTGAGGCAGGCGTCGAAGTGCTGGAAATTACTGGCTCGGAGCTTGGCCGGGGCCGTGGCGGGCCACGCTGCATGAGTATGCCATTAATACGAGAGGATGTGTAAATGAACCTACCAACCAATCTAAAAAACCGCTCATTCCTAGCCCTCAAGGACTTCTCGCCTGAGGAGATCCGGCAGATGCTCGATGCCGCGCACGAACTCAAGAAGCTCAAGCGCGAGGGCGTGCCGCACCGCTTACACGAGGGTAAGCAAGTTGCCCTCTTGTTTGAGAAGAATTCGACCCGTACACGCTGTGCCTTTACCGTCGCGGCCAATGACCTTGGCGTTGCGCCGGAGTTTCTCGGTAAGGATGATATCCAGCTCGGTAAAAAGGAATCGGTTGAAGATACCGCCAAGGTGCTGGGCCGGATGTTTGATGGGATTGAGTTCCGCGGCTTTAAGCACTCGACGGTGGAAGACTTGGCCAAACACGCTGGCGTACCGGTGTGGAATGGCCTGACCGATCAGTTCCACCCCACGCAGATTCTGGCCGACTTCATGACGCTCGAGGAGCATGGTGGGCCGCTGGCTGGCACGAAGCTGGTCTTTGTCGGTGATGGGCGCAACAATATGGCCAATAGCCTGATGATTGGCTCGGCCAAGATGGGCGTTGACTTCCGTATCTTAGCGCCAGCTGAGCTGCACCCGAGCAGTGAGCTGGTTGATCTCGCCCGGGCGATTGCCGCCGAGACTGGCGCGCAGATTACCGTGACGGATAACCGCGTGACGGCTCTGGAGGGAGCAGACGCGATCTATACCGACGTGTGGGTGTCGATGGGTGAGGAGGCGCAGTTCGCTGAGCGGATTGCTTTACTCAAGCCTTACCAGGTAAACCGCGCAATGCTTGACGAGACGCATAATCCAAATGTTAAGTTCTTGCACTGCTTGCCGGCCTTCCACGATCTCAACACCGAGACGGGGCTGAAGATCTACCAAGACTACGGCCTCGAGAGTATGGAAGTGACGGACGAGGTGTTCCGGAGCGAGCATAGTGTGGTCTTCGACGAAGCGGAGAACCGCATGCACACGATTAAGGCAGTGATGGCACTGACGTTATAACAAAGTAACTGAGGCATAGGGGGCCTCACATATGACAACACAACAAAAACAACAAGAGAGCAAGCTGGGGTGGCGATCACTCACCGGGCTTGTTATCGGCAGCATGATTGGGGCTGGTATCTTCAATCTTGTCCGTAATACTGCAGAATCGGCTGGGCCACTGGCGACCATTATTGCGTGGCTTGTCACTGGGGTGGGGATGGTCTTCCTCGTCCTGAGTTTTCGCAACCTTGCCGAAAAGCGTCCTGACCTTGACGCTGGCATCTATAGCTATGCCGAGGCAGGGTTTGGCAAATATGTTGGGTTCAACTCGGCCTGGGGCTATTGGATCTCGGCCTGGATTGGCAACATCGCCTATGCGGTAACGGCCTTTTCAGCACTTGGCTATTTCTTTCCGCAGCTGTTTGCTGATGGCCAAAACTGGGCCTCGGCGATTGGTATGTCGATCTTGCTCTGGGGCGTGCACTGCTTGATTCTCAGAGGCGTGCGTACCGCGAGTGCAGTGAACTTGCTTATCACGATTGCCAAGATTGTCCCGCTGATGGTCTTTTTGGTGGCGATTATTGCTGCCTTTAAGCTTGGCATCTTCTCGAAGGACCTCTGGGGCTTGGCTGGTAGTAATCTGAGTCTTGGGTCGGTGCTCAGCCAAGTACAGAGCATGATGATCGTTACCGTCTGGGTGTTTATTGGCATCGAGGGTGCGGTTGTGTTCTCTGGCCGGGCTAAGCAGCGCAGCGATGTCGTTAAGGCGACCTTCATTGGCTTTGCTGCCGTGCTTGCGCTCTATGTCTTGATGACCGTCCTCGCCTTTGGCGTGGCAACGCAGCCGGAGCTGGCTGGCCTCAAAGACCCAGCGATGGCGCTCTTGCTCGAGAAGGTGGTTGGGCCGTGGGGTGCCTGGCTGGTCAATAGTGGCTTGATCATTGCGGTGCTCGGTGGCTGGCTGGCCTGGACGATGTTTGCAGCTGAGCTGCCCTACCAAGCGGCAAAGGTTGGCACTTTTCCGACGTTTTTTGCCAAAGAGAACAAGGTTGGCGTGCCAAAGAACTCGCTGCTGGTGACCAACGCTTTGGTGCAGTTCTTTATCCTGACGATACCGCTGACAAGTGGCTCGGTGTATAACATTGGTATTGCGATTGCGACATCGGCAATTTTGGTGCCTTATGCCTTGACGGCCTTCTACCAGCTGAAGCACTCGGCTCTCGAGAGGCCAGAGACGAAGGGTCGGACGGCCAATATCTTGATTGGTGTGATGGCCAGCGTGTATAGCGTCTGGCTGGTCTATGCCGCGGGAGTAGAGAACTTATTGGTGACGGTGTTCTTGTATGTACCGGGTATCGTGGTTTATGGCTTGATGCGCAAGCAGCAAGGCAAGAAGCCATTTACGGCGCTTGAGTGGCTGCTTGTCGCGGCACTGCTGGTGGCGCTGGCCTATGCGCTATTCCAGCTGCTGACTGGCGGGCTGGATAAGACACTGGGTATTACGATGCCAAAGCTGTTTAACTAATGAGGAGCGATGCGGTGCGCCAAGAAAGGGGCGCACCGCATTGCATAAGAGAAAGGAGTGTGATGTTTCGCTACGCGATTACCCGTCGGCCAAGCCGTAGCTTGATCAACGGCATTAGCCAGACGCCGGAGAAGGGGAAGCCAGATTATGAGCGGGCAATGCAGCAGTACGATCAGTACGTTGCGCTGCTCCGCCAGTGCGGCCTTGAAGTGACGGTCTTGGAGCCCAATGAGGAGTATCCGGATAGCGTCTTTATTGAGGATAATGCGCTGTGTACGCCGCATGGGGTGGCGATTTTGTCGCGGCCTGGGGCGGAGAGCCGGCGCGGCGAGGCGAGCTTGCCCGATTTGCGCCAGGCGCTGAGCCAGCATTATGATATTATCGAGCAGGTCGAAGCACCTGGCACCGTTGACCCCGGCGATATTATGATGGTGGGTGATCACTACTACATTGGCCTAAGCCACCGCACCAACCAAGCAGCAGCCGAGCAGATTACCGCTATTCTCGAGCGCCATGGCATGACGGCCGAGACAGTTGAGGTGACAGGGATTCTGCACCTGAAGGATGATGTGGTCTACTTAGACAACAACAACCTGATCGTTGCCAAGGCCTATGAGCACCACCCAGCCTTTGCAGCATTTAACAGGCTGGTGGTGGATGACGATGAGTACTACGCGATTAATAGCTTGTGGGTTAATGGCACGGTGATCGTGCCGCAGGGCTTTCCCAAGATTGAGCAGCAGATCCGCGACTGTGGCTACCATGTAGAACTAATTGATACCAGTGAATTTGAAAAAATAACCGGCAGTTTGACCTGCATGTCGTTGAGGTTTTAGGATGAGTACAATTGTGATTGCATTGGGCGGGAACGCCCTCCAAAAACAAGGTGAGGCAAGTGCGGCTGCGCAGCAGCGAGTGGCGAGCGAGACGGCGGCTCAGCTAGTGCCGCTGATTGCGGCTGGGCATCGGCTGGTGATCGTCCACGGCAATGGGCCGCAGGTGGGGAATATTGTGCTCCATGAGGAGGCGATTAATACCCCTGAGGTGCCAACAATGCCGCTTGATACGTGCGGCGCGATGAGCCAGGGAGAGATCGGCTACTGGCTACAGCAGGCACTGACGAACGAGTTTGTCCGCCGCGGTATGCCAAACCACGCCGTGACGATGGTGACGCAGACGGTGGTCGATGCGGGTGACCCGGCGTTTGCGAATCCTACCAAGCCAATCGGGGTCTTTTATGCCTCCGAGGCTGAGGCGCAGCAGTCGGCGGCAGGGCGTGATTTCGTCTTCAAAGAGGATGCAGGGCGAGGCTGGCGCCGCGTTGTGCCATCGCCACGGCCGCAGCGCGTGGTAGAAGAAGGTGCGGTGCGTGCCTTGCTTGATGCCGGCTTGACCGTTGTGACGGCTGGCGGCGGCGGGATTCCGGTGGTTGAGAATGAGGCGCAGGGTATGGCCGGGGTCGAGGCGGTGATTGATAAGGACTTTACCGCTGCGGTGGTGGCTGATGCGATTGATGCCGAAGCCTTGGTGATTCTTACGGCCGTCGATAACGCGATGGTCGACTATGGTACGCCGCAGGCCCGTGCGATTGGCCAGACGACCAGCCAAGAGATGCACGCCTATGCCGAGCAGGGGCAGTTTGCGTCGGGCAGTATGCTGCCCAAGGTGCAGGCCGCGCTTAATTTCGTGGAAAAGCCTGGTCGGCGCGCCATCATTGCTAATCTCGAGCATGCCGCTGCCGCTGTGGCAGGTGAGCAAGGGACGATTATTGTGTCGTAGGATCTCGCAAGAGAAGAAACAGATAGACACTGGTGCAAAGAGCACCAGTGTCTCATTTCGTTGACTCGCTTACTCGCGTGTGGCGCTTGTGCTAGGCGGCTTGAGAGGGCTGCTCTAAGCGGTCGAAGTCGATGCTGCGTGTCACTTGGCGTGAGCCCTCGGATCGAACTATCCGGAATTTCCGGATAGTTGCCTCACACTCCAGTTCACCAGATGAGAAGACATTCCCGAGATGCTCGCTGATGGTGCGTACGTCGACGTCAAACAGCTCGGCTATCCGGCACTGCGTTAACTGGGTTAAAGACGTATCAAGACGACGGATGCAACGATCTGTACCTGGTATGAACAAGATAAGGATAGGCTATCACGGAAAAGACCAGAAAGATTCCAACTCGTGAAGATTATTATGACAAGGGAAAATATGTATAGCTATCCTAAAAGTAAGTGGAAGGTGTTTTAGAGCAGTAATGGGAAACGTGGTGTCAGAGTATGGCGAAGTGTAAAAACACCATGTAAGACGTAAAATTGTAGTATGAGAAAAATCATTGTATGTATGGTAAAATGATAATGATAGTGTAATAAGCTCAGTTATAAAGAGAGAATATAAATGCGAATTCAATTTACCGTAACCGATGAAGAACTGAAAACTTTAACGAAAAAAGCAAAAGAGGGTAATTACCCAAGTGTGAGTGAATATTGTAAGTGCAGCAGTCTACAAGAAAATACAAGCTATGTCACACTGTATACTACCTTACTCAATACAATAAGCTCCTTGCCGAAGGGAAAAGAGTTTGTTTTAAGGGAATTAATCGCAACACCGCCAGCTTTGATAGGCAGATGGTTTTATGAAAATGTGAATAATGGACTAGTAAAGAATGTGGAACACATCGGAAAAGCTGAAGGTGGAATAGAAAAATATAAGAGAATATGATGTTGACTTCAAAAGCTATGTAGTGCGTGTCAGATTGGAAAAGATATTGAGATAATTGTGGAGGTGCATTTCATGACAGAAGAAAATAAAGAGATTGTGGTAATAGATGAAACGACAATTAAAAGTAAGATTCACCATATAAGAAATCAAAAGGTTATGCTTGATTTTGAACTTGCTGAAATTTATGGGTATGAAACAAGAGCGTTTAATCAACAGGTAAAAAGAAATAATGAAAAATTTGATGAAGATTTTATGTTCCAATTAACTGATGAGGAAGTGGACGAACTTTCAAGATCACAAAATGTGACCTTGAACAAAGGAACAGGCAGAGGAAGCAATATAAAGTACAATCCCTACGCTTTTACGGAGCAGGGTATTTATATGCTTATGACTGTATTAAGGGGAGACCTGGCAGTTAAACAGAGCAAGGCTTTAATACGATTGTTTAAGCAGATGAAAGACTTTATTATTGAAAATCAAGATTTTATCGGCTCAAAAGAATTAGTCCAAATAGCTATACAGACTAATAAGAACACACATGATATAGCAAAGATAAATGATACAATAAGCACCTTAGCAACAAAAGAGGATTTGAAAAAAGTGATGGATAATTTTATAGATCCGGATACCTATAAACACTTCCTCTTGATGAATGGAGATAAGATAGAAGCTGATGTTGCCTATACGAAGCTATATAAGTCTGCCAAGAAAAGCATTTATGTCAATAGATAACTATATAGGCTTAAAAACATTAGAACTGCTAAGAGCTGCAAAAGACAGTGTTGAAGTCATTATATTTAGCGATAATGTAAGACATAAAGATATGCTTACAAAAAATATTCTCCATGATTTTATAAGAGATTACCCTACCATCAACGTAAAAATGAAGATTGCAGGTAAAAAGTATCACGATCGGTATATTGCGATAGACTATGGGACAGAACATGAAGCCTTTTATCTTTGTGGAGCATCATCAAAAGATGCCGGAAATAAAATATCAAGTATTACCAAGATAGAAGAATCATCAAAAGACATGTATCATACAATGTTTGGTGGAATGTTACACAATAAGAATTTGAAAGTTTAAGTATGTCAATAACAAATGAGACAGTTATATAAGCTTTACGTAGGGCGGTAGAAGTAACAATCTAACGTCTTTTTATGTGCAACAAATGGAAGAAAAACTATATGCAAGAAAAATAAAAATAAACAAACAACAGAAACAAAAACAACAAAGAAGATCAGAAAGACCATGTATAAGGTGAGATTATCCATCTTTCATCTACTTAAATGTTCCATTTAACGCTCTTCTTTGCTTAATAGCACGTTCACCGCTTAATACAGTCATAAGCATATAAATACTCTGCTCCGTAAAGGCATTCGGTAAGTACCTTGGATCACCCCAACTTGAGGTGAAATTTTTGCACCTCAAGTTTTCAAACTCATTCGCGGTCAGTTGAAACATACAATCTTCGCCTTCAAACTTCTCAATATTGTTTTTTTACCTGTCTATTAAATCTTCATGATAAAAGTAATAGAAACTATGCAGGATAAACAAAAAAGATAAATGTTGAGAGAATTTCGAAGTAAAGTCGGACGAAAAAAAGATGGTTTTAATTAAAAGATCCTTGACGAGTCGTAACAAATCAGCGCGCTTATGTGGACGTGAATTCCAGAGTTGCTGTTGACAATGGTACCAGAAGGCATATAATTTTAGGCGGACATAGGCTAATGCCGTGTCACCCTAATCTCCGGCGGGTGGTTTTCAGGTCACACAGCGGGAGATTTTTTGTTGGCGTATTTTGATGAAAATTATGAAAATAGCCATTGACACGACTGTTGAAAGGCATATAGTCTATAACTAGACACAGTTAATTGCTGTGTTGCTTAAAATCTCCGGCAAGTAGTTTCTAAGCTGTACGGCGAGAGATTTTTGTTTTAGAGTGATTATCGTGGTCGACGCTCAAATGTTGACACGAAGTCTCGGCGCGCTTTCTTACAACCTCGCTGCGCGAAGTGCCAGATAATATGCGACCTTTCGACGTTATTCTAATCAGTACACAACGACTGTGAGGCTATGAGAAGATGTGTCAATAGTCGACGCAGTAAAGTGATCGTGCTATGATAAATACAGAAAAGGCGTCGCCACCGTGGTTCTGCGGAGGCCACGCCTTTTCTTTTGGTATTACGATGCGAAAATCGAAAGGGTGCTATCGTTGACATTACTAACGAATAGCATATAATCATAGGTAGACGCAGTTAATGCTGTGTCATCCGAAATCTCCGGCATGTAGTTTTCAGGCTACCCCGCGGGAGATTTTTTGTTTTGACATTCTTTAGCGAGGTTTCCTAGTAAAGATTGATCTAAAGTTCTTACGCTTTGTTTGTATGGCTCTTGATCTGTATATAGCAGTCGGTGTCGTTTTTGGTGAATTTACCTTGCGTGTCCTTCCATTTGTAGAAGTATCGTAATAACGAGAATATCAATGGGCTGTCTGCTTGAGACGCTATCTAGCGAAGAATACCTCGGACTGCGCGAGATCCAGTAATCTGTCTGTATACTGTGTAGGGGCAGACACGCCATATAGGTAAAGCGGCGGTCTGTTATCTATGTAGAGTATACCCAAGAGAATCTTATAGCAGAATACGATGGCTCTGAACTATGCATAATACCAGGCGTGGATGGCTTTATATTAGCTGTTCATGAGTTTTCAAAGTGACGGCTTGGTACTTTATTTTCCAAACTACTTGACATTTCAATGTACCTTGCATAACATAGTACCAGGTAATAACAAAAGAGAAAGGATTACTGAATGAGGAGAATTGATATTATCAGGCGAGCGGGGCAGGGTCTTCGCCAGGCCAAGATGCGTACAGCGCTGACGGCGCTGGCAATGTCGGTGGGGGCGTTTACGATTGGGCTAGCGCTGATGCTGGGCAATGGTGGCCGGGCCTTTTTGACCTCGGTGATAGAAAGCGCTGGCAGTGCGTCGACGGTGTATGTGACGCATACCCGGGATGAGATGAAGCTGCCTGAATATGGCAAGAACAAGGCTATAAGTGAGACTGGTGCTGTGATGTTAAACGATGACGATGTAGCCAAGCTTAGTAAACTCAAGCACGTCAAGGCAGTCCGGCCGTATGTTAATGTGACTCAGGCGGTGCGCTACGTAGAGAGCCCAGCCAACCACAAGCGGCTGATTGCTTCCATCAATGTTAAGAACGAGGGTAAGTCATCGAAGATTGTGGCTGGTACGCTACCGAAAACCGATGATGGCACGGACCTCACGCCGGGTCACGCTATTCTTGCCCAGGAATATCTGGCTGACTTTGGCTTTGCCACCGCTCAGGATGCGGTCGGCAAGACGATTACCCTCCATGCTGAGGGGCCAGGTGGGACGCATGATGCTCAGCTGAAGGTCGTGGCGGTTGAGACAGCTGGTATGACATCGATGAGCTACCAGCCTGGCGTGACGATTACAACCGATGACGCTATGCTGATCAACCACAAAACCAAAGCCCCAGGTACGGCTAACCAGTACTTTAGTGTGGTGGTGCGGGCGGACCGTGATGAGCATGCTGCTGCTGTCAAAGATGCAGTCGTGAAGCTCGGTGGTGGCGACTACCAGGCCCAGACGTTTACTGAGGCGAAGGAAGGCTTGCTCAGTATTATCAATGGGGTGCAGTATGGGCTATTGGCTTTTGGGGCCTTGGCTTTGCTGGCTAGTATGTTTGGGATTATTAACACTATGTATATCTCAGTGCTGGAGCGGACGCAGCAGATTGGTTTGATGAAGGCGCTGGGGATGCGCAGCCGCGATGTTGGTAAGCTCTTCCGCTACGAGGCTGCTTTGATCGGCATCATTGGCGGGGTGATTGGTGCGGGCGGGGCGAGCCTACTTAGTCTGCTTAACCCCTGGATTGTCGAAAAGCTTAAGTTCGAGAAGGGTATGCAGGTGTTACTGCCTGAAGCCTGGCAGATGATCGCCCTGGTGGTGCTGCTCGCTATCCTCGGCATTATTGCCAGCTACGTACCAAGCCGCAAGGCGACGAAGCTTGACCCAATTGAGGCCTTGAGGGCAGAATAAGGAGAAGGATATGATTGAATTACGGCATATTACCAAAACTTATGGTAAAAAACACAACCAATTTACGGCGCTCCGTGATATTACCTTCACCATCCCCGAAGGCGCGAGCGTGGCGATTGTGGGTAAATCTGGCTCAGGTAAGTCCACCTTGATGCACGCTATCTCTGGTCTGGACCGGCCGCAGACGGGGCAGGTCGTGATCGATGGGCAGGATATCTTGCAGATGAAGCCGCGGCAAGTTGATGCCTTCCGGGCGCGGACGATTGGCTTTATCTTCCAAAGTTTCTTTGTCGAAGGTAATGATAGCGTGGTGAGTAACGTGATGCTGCCGCTGGAGATCGCTGGTGTGCCACGGGCGCAGCGTAGCGCTAAGGTGAATCAGGCGCTCGAGGCGGTCGGCCTAGCCAGCAAAAGGAACAATAAGGCTAAGGATCTGTCTGGTGGGCAGAAGCAGCGCCTGGCGATTGCCCGGGCGATTGTCGGCGCGCCAAAGATCCTATTTGCCGATGAGCCAACTGGCAATCTGGATAGCGAGACGGGCACCCAGATCGAAGAGCTGCTCTTTCGCCAGCAACGCGAGCACGGCACAACGTTGATTATTGTGACGCACGACGACGACTTGGCCGCGCACTGTGATTACCAGGTAGTGATTAAAGACGGGCGTGTCACGCGCCATAACATCCCAGGAGGTACGCAATGAACGCACCCGACTATGCCGAGGCGCTGACGACGCAGCTGCGCAAAGGCTTCTTATCTTACTGCGTGCTGGTGGTGTGTGCCAAGGAGTCACGCTACACCAGCGAGATCATCCAGCAGCTCCGTCAGGCTGACCTGATGGTGGTGGAGGGGACGATCTACCCCTTGCTCAGCCGCTTGCAAAAGGACGGGCTCTTGCAACACGAATGGAAAGAGAGTGAGCAAGGGCCACCGCGTAAGTACTACACGGCGACGCCGTTTGGCACAGAGGTAACCAAGCAGCTCAAACATAACATTGCGGCACTAAGTAGTACAATAAAGAAGTTGTAAGGAGGATATGCAATGAAGGAAATTACTAACATCCACCTTGCCAAGACGCCATTTCGTGTTGAGGTGGAGGCAAAGCAGGCGCTGGGAGCGTATTTGGCATCGATTCAGCAGCGGATGCATGCTGAGCCAGAGGCAATGCGCGAGATCGAAGCGCGGATGGTTGAGCTGCTGGCTGAGCGCGGCGTGACGCGTGATGGCGTGGTGACTGCTGAAGATGTCACGGCGCTGCGTCGCCAGATGGGTGAGCCTCGGGAGTTTGCCAGTGACGCTGCGGCAGAGGAGGACGATGCTGCGCTGCGAGATGCAGCTGAGGCGGCTTCTGCGGGCGGCGCGCCCAAGCAGCTGATGCGCGATACAGACCACGCGGTGATTGGCGGCGTGTGTGCTGGGGTGGCGGCGTACTTTGGGGTTAGTCCGCTCTGGATTCGCTTGCTAGCGATTATCTCACCTTTTATGACGTTTGGGACGGCGATGCTGATTTATATTGTGATGTGGCTCTCTGTTCCACCAGCGGTCACGGCGTCGGATAAGCTGCGTATGGCCGGTAAGCCAGTGACGTTTGATAGCTTAAAAAAAGCCGCGGCTGAGCCTGCTGGTAGTAGCCAAGCGGCTCAGACTGCGGCGAAGGTGCTGCGCATTATGATCGGCTGCGGCGTCTTGATGATGGCGCTCGGTGCAGTCGTTGCCTTGATCGTTGGTGGGGTGATAAGCGCTGCTGCTATATCAAGGATGGGTGACTTTGCTGCGCAGGGCTGGCTATGGCTAGCGTATGGCTGTGCGGTGCTTGGCGGCGTGGCTTTGACTGCCTTGCTTTCACTCGGCGCATGGAGTATCTTTGCCTGGCGGCTGAAGCGGCCGGTTGGCATTGCGATGCTGGCGATGCTCCTTGTCGGGGCGATTGCCGTCTCTGGCCTGGCGGTCGGGGGGATGAACGCAGGGATGAGTCTGGAGCGCCAAATGCGTGACGTGCAGCGCACGAAGGTGGTTGACGTCGCTGATGCGAGTACGGTGCGCGTCGATGGAACAACTCGGGCAAGCTATGGTGGCTATGCTGAGAAACCCCGCATTGAGGTAGATTACCTGCAGATGAAGGGCGTCACAGAGCCGACGGTGACGGTGGCTAAGGACGGGAGCCGAGCGATTGTAACGGTGCAGCACGATACCTGCCGTGATCGCTATGATATCTTCTCGGCGTGTACCTACTCGCCGAAGGATTATGTCAGTGTCCGTGTCTATGGGCCATCGCCGCAGATAATGGAGGCGGATCATCGCCCCGATGTGGTGACTGATCGGCCATAGAGCAGATGTGGTGAATATAGATAGCAAAGACCCGCCTTGCAAAGCGGGTCTTTTGCGTGTTTTTGTTTTTTATGTAGAGGGGAAGCAGGAAGCGTGCGGTGGGCCGCGTCTTGGTCGGTATGGCGATTTAGGGCACCTTTGCTATACTAGAGGTATGAGTCAGCCGTCGTCTTCCCAGGTTTTGAGTCCATCGGCGCTTACGATGGTAGCGCAGCACTGCAAGGTGGCGCGTGATCAGGTGCGGGTGGTGCCGATTGACGGTGCGTCAACCGGATGTCGACGAGCTGTTGCACTGGCTGGGACGCAGTCGGTGTTTGTCAAGGAAGCTGATCCAGAAGCTTCGAACCACGCTGCGCTGGCAGCGGCTCTGAGCAAAGATGATACGGTGATTCGGGCGCTGCAGCAGGCCGGTTCGCCTCTGGTGACGGAGTTTGTTCAGTATGATGATGAGCGGGTGATTATGCTGAGCCAGGCGTATATTGCTAAGGATGGCTGGCAGTGGCAGCCGCCTGATGCGGCGGATAAGCTGGCTCGTCAGCGGTATATAGCGGCGGTGCTGCGGGCGATTGCTCAGCTTGAGCAGACTGAGCTGCCTGCGGCAGCAGCTGAGACGTGTGCGCTCCATGCTACGGCGTTTGACCGAGTGGTGCAGTGTCAGGGGCTTCGGCTGCTCTGCGATGATGCGACGCGGCGTGAAGAGCTCCAGCAGACGTACCGCTCCTGGGCCGAGCAAGCCAGCAAGCCAGTGATTCGCCAGCGCTACGAGCAGGTTTGCGCCGTGCTTGATAATACTGAGCGCTTAGCTGATCTCGCGGCGCTGGCTCAGCAGGTGGCTGATCAGCCGTGTGATCGCTTGAGCCATGGCGATGTGCGGAGCGAGACGATTGCCTACCATGCTGCTCAAGATGAAGTGAAGCTGATTGATTGGCAGTGGGCGGCTTATGTACCAAAGCGATGGAGTGCAACCGAGTTCTTGCTCGATATGGCGCGCCGCGGCTACGATGTGCAGGCCTGGCAGGCTGAGCTGAATCGGCCGCTGCTTGCTGGCCTAGTGGGATATTATGCCGTGTGTAGTGCTCAGCCCGCTCCTGAGGCGGCTCAAGCAGTGCGGCGGCTCCAGGCGTATATGGCGGCCACGGCGTATGATATGCTAGGTTATGAATAGCTAAGGACTGGCAGTGGACGCTTAGTTGACTGCTGCATCAAGTATGCATATGTCACGAGTGCCTGAGAGTGTCATTTTAGATGATAGGAGGTGAATATACCATGGTAAAGACGATACATAGTGATTTTGAGATTGATCCAGCTACCAAGCAGAGAGAAGAGGGTGAGATTTCGTCTCAGAGTACGCAGCCACGGTATAACCGGGAGACTGAACGCGCTATTGCTCAGGCGCGCGCTATGATGGATGGCACGCAGCCATCGCAGCAGTATATGTCAATTGCTGCACTGGTTGCAGCGATTGATGCAGAATCGTGATGTGAACCATCTGATATGCTATGAGAAGACGACGATTCGTGAGCGGTGCTAGAAGAGAAATAGGTCAGGCACGTAAGAGGGGCGATAGCGTGTTATGGTTATAGCAAGTAGTAGGGTGCTGAGTTATATCTTCGTTTTCTTCATCTCCTAGTGCGGTATATGGCTTGGATAAACGAGCTCAGATTATATTCAGCTCATGAAACAAAATAATCACGTCAGAATGGTACGGGTAAGGGGAATATCTACTGGTGATGTGGTTGCTTTGCGTGCTCGTTTTGTACTTGCCCTGCCATGGGAAGGAGGGTAGCCGTGCAAGGAAGGAGCACGCGGTATGACTATGACCTATACGGGATGGCGTGGCCGCGAGAATATGGGTTGTCTTGTTATGTGTGGGGTATATGACAATTGATGAGGGATGTCGTGGTGCAAGCAATAGTCTATTTGTCGTGCAGCGCGAAGAACGTGAGTATGAGTACGCTGAGCGGTGTACGTTTTTAATTTGCTAGGCTCCTGATGATAGCTAGACAAAAGAGTTGCTCTTGTACTGAGCGGTATTTGCGTGGAAGGGTTTAACGTGCAGGAGATTGCTTAAGATATCCGCTCTAGGCACTAGTATTAGTATCGTGGGTATGAGGACCTAGCGCCATAGTTCTTCAAGCGAGTAGGAGCGCTCTGGTTCGTCAATCGGTGTCCATAATGGTGCTCGGTTTTCTTGGGCTAGTGCTTGATGTGTGATAGCTATCTGCACGGCAGTGTCACAATCGACGCGTTGCCGCACTGCTCGAATAGTTCGCTGCAAGTGTCGCTGCTCTCGATTCGATGCTACGACGAAAAGCAGGGCAGGTAGTGGTTGCCCTGTGACTGCCCAGTCACCATGACGGAAGTAGGAGAGGTACTGGGTAATTGTTTTGGTGATTGCTGCTCGCGGCGTATTCGCAGCAAAGATATCGAGAAAGAAGCGACGCGTCTCTGAGGCTGTTTTGAGTGACCCAAAGGCATCGGGTAGCTTTTGAGGAAAGTAGTGGTAGTGCGCCATCTCTCGAGGCAAAAACATCCGCAGTGCTGGATGGCACTGCTGCAGCTGATGAGTCCACTGGTACACGGCAAGTACGTGGTCGACAAACGATTGGCTGACCTGGGCATCTCGATAACTTGCCTTGATGAGCTGCGCTGTCACCCGAGGTCCGTCATCGATCTGCTGCAGTACCCGCAACCCTCGCGCTGTCAAATAGTAGGCTGCTGGTTTGCCTTGGAGCTTCATGTGGCTAGTATAGCGGCGTGCTACAAGACCATGGTTACATAGGGCAGTAAGACGGGTATGTAAGCTTGATCCAGCAGCAACCCCGAGGCTCTTGGCAAGTAACTGCCGTGTTCCAAAACGATATCGATACAATGCGATAAGAATAGAATACTGCCGTTCCCCTAACACTGAGCGCTTATCTGCACCAAGCTGAACACGATTTTGTTTATTTTCTCTCTTGCTCATACTATTCATTTCTCCTTATCTCCTCATAACCTTTCTATCTTTCTTCTACCTTTATATATTCATCTCTCTTGATCTATATTTATTTCTATTTCTATATCTTTATATCTATATCTCTATCTCTATCTCTATTTCTATATCCTTATCTCTATCTCTATTTATCTATCTTTATCTACATCTCTATCTTTATTTATTCTCTTTATCTATTTTTATCTTTCTCTCTATTTACTTATCTTTCTATTTCTTTATTTATCTCTATCCTCTATCTTTACCTATATATCCCTATATCTCCCTATATCTCCATACATCCATATATCCATATCGATTTCTCTCCTATTATATATAAATATATAAAAGAAGAGAAAAAAGAACCCATGCTAACAGGGAAAAAACAGGGTAAAAAAGGCGAATTTCGAAATTCGCCTTTTTTGAAAGAAGAAAATGGCTACAATGAGGGTATTGTAAGGGTATGGTAGAGTGCTAGAAAGCGAGAGATAGAGACGCTACTAAGTACAATCGCAAGGGGATGTAGCCTAAGCTGAGAAGCGGGGTGAGGAGGAAGGTCAGACTGTGAGGTTATAGGAATAACGGTAGAGCTTATCTTATGTCTATTATATCTCGTTGGTAGTATGCATTTCATAGCGTATATACCAGCGTATTGTTTATAGGTGAGATTGAATAACTCTAAGAGTATTAGGCGAGCTAAGACGCTGTTTTGTATATAGAGTATGACTTGTTGTCAGGTGTACTTCAGTAAGCTCGACACAAACAACTGGAAGCCCCTGCTCGCCTTCCATAGGCGCTTCAATCGCGGGTGAGGTGGCTTCAAAGCCGAGCACGTCTAGCGTAGCGCCTACTGCAGCGGCCAGCGAGATCACAACGGCCCGCGGCATCCGCAACATGACCTGCCACACCTACATCGATATCGGGCTGGAGCTCGGTTTCGAGCGGGATACGGTCAAGAAGCATCTGGCGGCGGTGCAGGGGTGATTGGTAGCCAGAACGACAATGACCACACCCAGGTCAATCCGCACTGTATCCGCTACTCCTGCTTGGCATCTCTGCCGGGTTGCTGCGCTGCCTGCTGCTCCAGCCGATCGAAGTCGCTGACGTAATTGCGGTCTTGGATAATGCGAAACGTCTCGAACTCGCTCAGGGCGTGCTCGTCGGCTTGGGTTTTGGAGATGTGGCCTGCGCTGTCGAGGATCTGGCGGTCGTCCAAGTCGAGGAAGGCGTCGAGGCGTGTGGACCAGTCCTCCATAGTCATGGGGATCTGACGGCGGGCGCGGGACTCGGCCAGATCAAGAAAGGCGTTGACCAGGCGGCCGAGGTCTTCGAGTTCATCGCGGGTGAGGTAGTTCTTGCCGATGGTCACGTCACCGCGCAGGATCTTGCCGTCGGGGCTGTTCGCCCAGCTGGTCAGGCCCATGTGGGGCTGATCGGCCCTGGCGCGGGACTGGATGAGCTCGGCGGCGGTGTGACCATGGACGGCGTAGTGGAGCTTGTTCTGGATAGTCGCGAAGAAGCGCTTGGTGGTCGGAGCGTCCTTGTTATAGTCAATACTGGTGGCGTAGATGTCGGTAATCTTCTGGTAAAAGCGACGCTCGGATAAGCGAATCTCGCGGATCTCATCAAGCAGACGCTCGAAGTAGTCCTCGCCCAGGAAGGTGCCGTTTTCCATACGTTGGCGGTCTATAACGTAGCCCCGAATAGCAAAGTCCCGCAGCACACTCGTAGCCCACTGACGGAACTGGGTAGCACGCACCGAGTTGACGCGGTAACCCACCGAGATGATGGCGTCGAGGTTGTAGTGCTGAACCACGTACCGCTTACCGTCACTTGCAGTTATCCGGAACTTCCGGATAACTGAATCACGCTCCAGTTCACCAGATGAGAAGACATTCCCGAGGTGCTCGCTGATGGTACGTACGTCAACGTCGAACAGCTCGGCTATCAGGCGCTGCGTTAACCAGATCGTCTCATCCTCATACCGTGCCTCGATACTGGAACCACCGTTTTGGGCGGTGAAAATAAGGAACTCGGCGGTGGAGTTGCGGACGAGTTTGGAGGGAGAACCTGGGTTAGTAGTCATGCTACTGATTATACTTTCGATCGATGACTATAGGCAAACATATTACACATTTCGGAATTGTGATCTGCCGTCAGTTCTCAATGCTGTCGATCGTTCTAAGCATCCCGTCTCGTAGCCAACCGATAACCGTCGTAGCCAAGAACAAGATGCTTCTCGCGGTAGTCTCGTCAGTTTCTTGTGGTTGATCACTGTCATGCCGATCAGGCTGGTAACCGATGGTAGCTAGTACGTCAATAAAGACTTCGATGCCAGGCTTGACGTTTATCTTACCATTGGACTTATATTCTCGATCTGGCAGTTTGCACTTCCACTTGTCTGGAGATTGACGGAGTGCGCTGACCATACTCCCAATGGTTGCTTTGTCGTTCTTGGTTGAGACGATCGGCTTGAGAAGCGTCTCGATGGCCTTGATAGCCTTGCTCCAAGCATCACCCACATTCGGATTGCGGCCGAAGGCAGGGGCCCATGCTTCTTGCATATACTGTGAAGCTTGGTCATCTGGCTGAGTTACCTGCTCGTACTCGTCCCAGAGCGCGGGATCAATCCGCTCCACTAGACGGCTGCCATCAGGCGATACGCGGAGAACGTGGCCCGCAGACTTTAGAATGTGTTCAAGTGGTTGGGCATGGCCGAATCCGTGACCAAGGAGCCAATCTATGACGTCGAGAGCCCTTGATTCGTCATATATGTTACCCCATACGCTGCTGTTTTGTATGCATGTGATGACTGCATTGCCAGGATAGAAATTGTTAATGTTGTCGCTGAGTTCGTCGGGTACGTAGTTCAGTTGTCCAATTAGTGTTACGAAGAGGCAGTAGATCATTGATCTAGCCTACACTAGGCCTGACTGATAGTCAGGAGGGCAGAAACAGGCAGAGTCATGTTATTTGTTACTGCTCGTCGTCTTATCTCACTGCCGCTATCGTTGCCTAGTAACTGCTCTGGTATCGTCTAGTGGTTTTGATGCCCTATGGGAGATAATCGGCGCGGAGATGAATGTATCGCGCTATTTGTTTGTGTGTCGAGTGAACACGAGCATGCAGCGACAGAATATCTCCGTATCTACACAACACACCAAGTTATGCGCCGAAAAGCTTCTCCGACCCACCCATCACTGATTAAAGAGTGTCAGCCCCGCGCGTGGCTCTATGACCTAGCAGCTCTTTCCCGGAGAGAACACAGCCACCGATGACCCATTTGACCATCTCTTTAACACTGCCAATGCGCATCTTGTGGTAAGAGTTGAAATGGAACAGATCATAGAAACAATGTGACCTTCTTATGCCTTTTTGATCTCCTAGTGCTTGAATCGATAGTCAAGAAATTTGCGTGAAACATGACTAACGGCCTCTCTTAGGTAAGTTTCCGATCCTTACATTTGGTTTAGTCAAGAATATTGCAGAATTCTTGACTAAGGAGTACACTAAAACTAACCTAGATTACAACGTAATAGCGAGAAGATCATCCATTTATGTCGAATCGGCCATTCACACCATTACCACTTCCACCTACTCTTGATTTAGCGCCATTGCTTCCCATCCTGGTGCAAGCACATGAGGCCATTGCCCGCTACGACGAAGCTGTTATTCACCTGCCGAATCCGCGTCTTGTTAGGCGATCGTTCGAAACGCAAGAAGCAGTGCGCAGTTCGAGCATTGAGGGGACGCAGGCCACACTAACTGACGTATTGGAGCTCGATGCGGCCGATGTGCGAGGGGAAACAACTCGCTTACATGGAGATTATCGTGAGATTGCCAACTACCGACGGGCGATCGCACATGGCCAGGAGCTTTTAGAGAAGCGACCACTTGCCGAGGTAGTGATCAAAGAACTGCATTGTATCTTGCTAGACTCGTCACGCGGTATGCATCGCTCACCAGGAGAATTCCGACGTCATCAGGTGCATATTGGGCCGCCAGGTGCCACGATTGATGAAGCTCGGTTTATACCACCAGAGCCACACAAGATTCCTGAGCTATTTTCTGATCTCATGAAATATCTTCATGATGACAGTCAGCCCGATCGGCTCATTCAAGCTGCCGTCGCACACTACCAGTTTGAAGCAATCCATCCGTTTGCTGATGGTAATGGCCGAGTTGGGCGTATCATGATTCCATTGTATTTGTATGAGAAGGGACTAACTTCTTATCCAAATCTCTATCTCTCTGAGTTTCTTGAGCAGCATCGTCGAGACTACTATGAAGCACTTGGCGGTGTGAGTCGAGGAGACTGGCATACATGGATAGCGCTATTTTTGCGAGCTGTTCGTACACAAGCGCTCATTACGAAGCGGCGAGTTGATGAAATCGATGCACTTTATCGTGAGATCCATGCGACGCTGCCTAGCTTTCAAAGTCGGTATGCGCCATCATTTTTGGATGCTTTGTTCATGACGCCAATCTTTACGCGGGCAAGTATCTTCAATCAGGCAGAATTGCCGAGCAAACAGTTGGCTTCCGCGCTGGTCGATAAGTTTTGTCAGGCTGGTCTCATTGTCGATGCAGCACCGCACCGGCAGCGCAACAAAACTTTTGTTTTTCGGCGGTTGCTGCAGATTGTTGATGCCTAGAAACGAACGTCAATAACTTATTCCGAACTACTACTCAATATTGGACTAATCGAGCTCATCCTTGTATTGTCGCGAGAGACGGTGTGTTTACTTGTCATCAATGCGTGGATTGACCAAGGTGTGTTGAGGGAGCACCTTTGAGTAGCTTCCGAAGGAATAAAGCAAATTGCCCACATGCATATTGCATAGACTAGTTGACTATTTTATAAATAGCAACCATTATGAGTGGCACCCACAACCCCCAACCGCAACAAACTGAGCTTCTTGCTGTCGTAGAATACT
>JABZJS010000021.1 GCA_015257665.1 Nanosynbacter sp.
GCGGCTGGGCTCGATACGCATCTCTGTCGCTATAGCCAATTGCGCCATTATGGTTGGTATATAACGTGACATGTGGAATCATGAACTCTGCCTGAGGTATCAGTTCACGAATTGCATCACGCCACGCTTCAAGCTCGCTCCACTGGGCAAGTGCAATAATTGTTTCGCGACCCTTTGCATTGTCGACCAATCTACAGAACTCACCCGTCAATTCCGGCTCTGTTGTCATCGCTGCACCAGTCGTACACGAGAGTTGCTCAAGCTGCTCATAGCCAGCTTCGTCCACCCCATACTCACCAAGTACCTCAAACAGTGACAGATGAAATTCATCAGTCTTTAGAAGCAATCCCGCAATCTCCCGCGGAAAATTCATGGTGCGAATCCTGTCAGTCGTATCATACATAATGTAATCATACTCCCGATCGATTGCAAAGCTCGTCACACGACTATTCTGCTGCATAGTGCTCATCCTCTTTCCTTCATAGCTCTACGCAACCTGCCGCGTGCATTCCGCAGTGGCGCAACTGTGTTGAGCTCAATTATCCGCCCCATGGTATATTCCCGTCCACTCGTCTTTGTCTGGTACCATACGATATGATAGAGATCGTCCTCTGATGTCTGCTCGATCAACTGCTCAATCGCTACTACTGTTTCATGGAGCTTTGTTAGTACAGCACTATATGCTATATCGGCATATTGCGCATAGAACTTTCGTGCTACCACACCATAGCCAGTGGTAATAATCGTCGGCACAGTATGCGTCTGGCGATATACATTTCCCCACTCTAGTATAGTGGTAGCCCATCCCAGTAGGTAGCTGGCTAGCTGGTGAGGGCTCATCATCGTGCCCTTCACCTGCCCCGAGAGTACTTGCTTATCCGCCCAGGAAACAGCCGCCTCAAGCAGTGGCCACAGCACCGCGCACTCATGGCGAATGGCGTGCTGCAAGGCTGGCTTGTGGGCTGGCAATGGCATGGCTACTCCTTTATATAATTAAAATCACCTCTTCTGGGCTTCGAGAATCCGCTAGGTATTCGCGCGGACGGTACCATCTCGATTCCAAAAGAAGTGATTCTCGCATTTCCCGGCAAAACGACAGAAATAGCCATACTCTTTCAGCACTTAATTATTGCCTTGTCGCAGCATTCGCGGCGGGGTCTATTCTTGGTTGCTTAGATTCACAACTCTTTATGAAAATAACAAACCAATTTCTTCCCGCAGGCTTCGTGGGTGATAGCCACTCATTTTGCGCACCACAAGCTACGCAAAAATGCCTCTGGGTCTATTATACCCAAGGCCAGACCAATTGAAAAGCACCTGGTAGCCGCATCTTGCATAAGTAGTAGCTAGAGAGTATGAGTTACATACTTTCACTTGATAGTAGCGAGAGCTAGTCTGCTACAGCAAGGTAGGCCCTATTTATGGTCAGGCAGCAAGGTCAGCTCAAACTCAATACCTACAACACCATACTTCTGCTGGTCATCTATGGAATAAAATTCGTTAATTTGTCTCTCAAGCCACTCAACACTGGGGCCGCCAAACTTTGCTGGGTCATTGTGCATAAATAAATCGCGAAATGTCGTATAGCGCAGCAACCCTACCACCCGTGCAGTAATCGTTAGGTGCGGGTCTTCTCTATATATAAAAATAATTGTGTCGCCTAGCTGGATTGCTTGGCGCTTCTCATCATACAATCGTGACTCGATGGTTTTCTGGCCAGATACAATGGCGTCAAACGGCGCAGATGCAAGCCGGAAATAATGCGGAGCTCTCGTGACTTGATCATCAGCCATACACAGAACTATTCTTCCTACCCATATCACTCAGCGCCGCACATTCCTTGTACCGAAAGCACCCCACCACGTGGTCATTCACCATCCCCGCGGCCTGCATAAAGGCATAGCACGTCGTTGGGCCGACGAAAGCAAAGCCGTCCCTCTTGAGCTGCGTGCTCATTGCTTGTGATGTAGTCGTATAGGTAGGAACATCACTTGCACTCTGCCAGTGATGTTGCACTGGCTTACCACCCGCTAGACTCCACAGGTATGCCTGCAGACTGCCGTGCTGGCCAGTGGCCTGCAATGCCGCCTGGGCATTGGTGCGCACCGCATAAATTTTGCGCCGATTACGAACAATGCGCGTGTCCTGAGTAAGCGCCTCCAGCTCTGCATCCGTCATAGCTGCGACGCGAGCAATTACAAACTGATGAAAAGCCTGCTGGTAACCCACTCGCTTAGCCAGAATCGTACTCCAACTCAGACCAGCTTGTGCACCCTCCAGACAGAGCAGTTCAAATAGTTTCTGATCATCATATAGCGGCACACCCCACTCAGTGTCATGGTAGGCGCGCTCGTTATCGCCAGATTCAGCCCAGGAGCAACGGTTCATAATTTTAGTATAGCAAGAATGCTTGGCACAGTATACTGGCATTTGTGGCGCTCTGGCTCACCCGCCTCAAAGCATACCTTGCGCAAAAATCTTACCATCACATTTTTATGCTTTGCGTATGTGCCGTAGCTAAGGTAGTCTTGCAAGACATGCTTGTGTAAAGTTTGAATGCTTTTTGCATTATGTTCATCTTATTTAGTTTGCAAGAAGGGCAAGTGAATTAGCAAGCCATAAGACTCTGCACACTATTTTTTGTAAGCAGTACATTTTTGTGTGCGTTGCTGTCGCGCACATTTATTATTACTAGCGAAGCGTATTAATCCATTATATGCAAGTACCACAAAGCTATCGCAATTCTCGCCGATTAGTGTACACAAAAATCAAAAAACGCTGACGCATGTTGCTAAGTCACTCTCACATCACAACACCACAATCAATATGTGACAATGAGCAATCCAGCAACGAAAAATTTTATCAATTGTATACAACAAACATGTGGCTCGTTGCCAGTAGCGTTAGTAAAGCTCCTCAGCCAAGTGCGAAGTTGAAGATCGAGTAGCCTACTATCGTATCAGCTTCAACCCACATTCCGCTGTCTGTGTACCTCAACACAAAAACAAACACGCTTCTCGTTGCTAGCAAGAAGCGTGGTATAGCGAAGTATCGTTTTTTCTATTATTTAATTTCGAGCCCACCAAGGACGCAGTCGCCGCGAATGTAGACAGTCTTTTTTGCACTCTTGGCGGCATTGGTTTTGTCCTCTACCCCGCCAAAGATACTATTGACCTGCGTCTTGACGATGACATTGTCTGGAAAAATAATATTGATGCCACCACACACAACAAAAATATCAATCACTGCACCGTCCTCTATCTTGGCTTGGCGCAGGTCGAGATCCACCTGACCAAACGCTGCCGAAAGCGAGTTACCTGCAAATTCGCCTTTTATCTTGCGCGTGTTGCCCGAGAAGGAGGCAACCATATTATCGTCCGACGATTTTTTTGCGATACGGCGCTGGCGCTGCGACAAATTAAAAATAATCGTCAGGCCAATCGCGATCAGCACCAGTGGCAAAAACATTCGCCAAATATTAACGTTATTATGCAAAAATGCATTCGCGCCAATTGTTAGGCCAACTGCTACCCAGAGCGCTCCCCACAGCCAATTGCGATTGCGCAGTGTGAGCACACCAACCATGATAAATCCAAGCGCACACAAACCATACCAAAACTCCCGCCAGTAATGAAATTGCACGCCAAAGCTCTCACTTAATAATATTCCACCCAGCGCCACAAACGCCGCGCCAGCACCAATGCGTAAAATTGTGTTGTTCTTCATGTCGCTAGCATACCATTATTATAGATGGTGCACAACAAGCTCTACATCTGCCCCAACCATCATCTCAAAGTAACCAAATATACTAATGGGGACACTATCGAGAAGATTTCTATCATGCATTAGTATACTTTGCAAAGAATCGTCTACCTCTGCTGTTCATTAGCATACTTTTATTTTATATGCGTTATGCTTTTAACAACATTGTCTGATTTACCCCTGTTATTCTTCTTATGGTGCCGCGAAATCAATTGTTGTTGTATGTACAATGTATATTATTATCCACAACGTTGTAGGCTTGTCGCTTTATCTCCCTTGTTTTCGAGTTTATTTCGTTGTGATTCTGCATGTTGTTTTTTATATACATATGGCATGTCTGCTTCTAACATAGATCGTTGTATATATCACACTTCGCTTTCTATCTCTTACCGTCAACAATATTGTGTATTTTATACAACACAATCTCAATTTACTCTCCTCAGGCTACTCTATTTTTACAACAGATCTATGTTGTGCTCTATACACCATATACACAGTTTCATTTTCTCCTATCAACAACAAACAATGGTCTATCTGCCTTCTGAGGGGCCACAGATGCTTGACATAATGCTCATATAGCTTTTACCCTTATATATAGGGTTAGCGCGTTACAGCGCTTATAACAGGCATTTCTGTATATCTAGAGCGAGATATATACATATATAACGTTCTTATACATATCTAGCACCCATTTGGTACGCTTACGCTTGTAGCCAGTTTTTCTACAACGGTTCTGCTCAACATATTCATATTTTGCATATCGCTTATTTTTTGTATACCTTACATATCTTTAGCTATTTTGCATTTTTTGTTTGGTATAAAATATAGAGCAACATGCCTGCCGCGCTGCACGATACTTCGCTATAGCAGTTGATCGTCTTCCTCCTGCCCTATGTCGTGTCCTATGGCCTCATTTTTCGCTATAGAAACATACGCATATTCTGTTATTACTGTATGTAAAATAGATGCAAGCTAGTTTTGGCATAGTTGATAGAGAAAGTAGCCAGGAATAAGTGTCGCTTAAGAATTTTTAAAAGACATGAGCATATTGCCAATTATTGCACCTTCCATCTTACTTCGCATAGTATCTGCCTGCGGGCACTGCATTGTGCTATGATAGCGCCCGCTTTGTCGCGTACACGCTATGTCTCTTACGCGTAGCATATTACTTTCATTATGCAACCGAAATGATTTTTTTGATACACCACTTCATCTACACAATTCTATGAAGTTTACGTGCTGCGGCGCTGCGTCATTTTTGCTTGCTTCTCGCTCTATAGCGCCCTTATACTAATCAGTTTTCTTTAACAAATATCAGTCAATGCGCAGCCACCATCGCCCAGCCAAGAACCTCACTGCATTTTTAGCATCGCGCTGCAACTTGCTCACTTGCTTTGCAAAGAATCTTCGCTATCAGCCAAGCTATAACACCACACGCATCCACTTCACAGCTTATAGCAGCCAACCGCTATCGCACACATATCGTCATCATAGCCGTGTCGTTGTAGCTCACTCATTTTTCAGGTATTAATCGTTTCATTTTTTCGCATGTTGAATTGTTCTTCGCAAACACGCTTGGCAATTGGCCGATAAAAATTAAACTAACCCATACAACTCTATCGATTTCACATCTCCATCAAACTGAACATACCTTTTCTTTCATTCAAAGTTGCACCACTTAGCAAAACATATCACTCACCTCTCGCTGAATACGTTGTGATTGATATTCAGACAAATTTCATCTACTGCAGCATGGCGGCATTAGCATACTATCATCATATTTGCTAGCAAATCCACGATGCGCACAAGCCCGCCAACACACTCACTATTAATAGTGTATAATGAACAGAATGCTATCTATATTCATATGCACAGTATCGCCAATAGGCGACATCTTCCTCCCGCTATCTTGCTACTTCGGCTGCGTCACGCAACAATAGCCTATGCATTAACAGCACGTCGTGCTTAAGTCTCGCAAAGGTTTCATACCTATGTTAAAATTCATCATACATTATCCTCACGTATTGTTTCCTACTACGCCAAACAAGCAGCTCAAGCCAACAGGTAACTCACTTGCATTGGTATGGTGGTAGCTGCCACCATACCATAGCATCCCTGGTACGGGAAAATACTCACCATTACACCAATAGACATAAAAAACGTGCTGAATAATATAACATTCTGTTCATTTTAAAAAGCTTGCCAATCCTGACAAGCTCGACAATTTTACCACACAAAAAACGACTTTATCTATAGTAGCTCCGCGCCAAACTTCACAATAATCAGCGCCACCGCCAGCACCAGCACACTCACGCCACACAGCACATCGTAGCCATGGCGAGCAAAGCGCTTGGTACGCTCCCCACCAATCATTCCAGCCTCAATGCAGTAGCGCGTCATCCCAAAAAAGATCAGCAGCATGCCAACATCAAGTGTTAGACACCACGGGCACAGTACGCGAATAACGACAAAGCTCATATAAAACATCCACAGTGCAAAAATCATCCCGAGCACAGCGCCACCCCAGGCACTCCGCACAAACCAGCGCGGCAGACGTGCCCCAGCCAGCAGTGCTACCACTACCGTTATCATCACTGGCACGGTCATCATACCAACGAAACTGTTGGGGAATCCAAACACCGTTGCCGACCAATGCTGCGCCACTGTGGAGCAGCTCAGCACGGCATTGACGTCGCAATTAAGTGCCCCACCCGGGTGCTGCGCCAAATGCAGTGCCTCGAGTGAAAGAACAAAAGATGCCAGTAGCCCCAGGCCACCGCCCAAAGCTGCTGCCAGTAAGGCAACTGTGCCAGGCCGACGCAGCCAGGGCGCACGGCTCACATCATCCACCACAACAGTGGTCGCGGTGTGTGTCTTGGGCGCTTTAGCGGGCATAGTACCCTACTTCGTCGATGGTTGGCAGTGGCAAGCCGCGCCACATGCCCAGCACCTGGCCGTTATCCGCCAAGGCAAGGATGGTGGGGTACTCCACGATGTCGTACGTGCGGCAGAGCGACTGCCCTTCACGCGTGTCTGGGTCAAATTCCTCAATGGCGTGGCCTGTGCGCCGGCTAAAGTCGCGCAAGTAGTCGAAGACGCGGCGTGCATAGTCGCTCTCTGTCCGGTAAATGATGAGGACGCGCATATGTTTTACCTCTGTTTTTCTTGCTGCTTCGCACTCCGACGCTGCTCTAATATCTTAACGAAATCGTCCAGCGTCTTAAATTTGTAAAACACACTCGCAAAGCGCACATACGCCACCTCATTGCGCGCGGCAAGCTCATCGAGCACGAAGCCACCAATCACACGCGACTCAATCTCATTCTCGCCCGCATCGTGGATCCGGTCCTCCACTGCATCAATAATTGCTTCCAATTCTAGCTCGGATTTGAAGAACTTACCGACCGAGCGGCGCACCGAGGCGCGGAGCTTCGCTCGATCAAAGAGCTCACGCGAGCCTGTTCGCTTGAGCACTGCAATCGT
>JABZJS010000022.1 GCA_015257665.1 Nanosynbacter sp.
TCGGCATAGCTCATCTGCGCGGCGGCGGCCAGGCCATGCTGGCTCATCCCATACAGCACCCCAAAGTTCACCACCTTGGCCCGGCGGCGCTGCTCCTTCGTCACCACGTCGAGTGGTACCCCATACACCTGGGCGGCCGTATTCGCGTGGATATCAATATCGGTATTAAAATCGCGAATCATCGCCTCCTCCCCCGACAGCACGGCCGCCAGGCGCAGCTCAAACTGCGAATAGTCGGCATTGACAAACACATTGCCCGGCGCTGGCACAAAGGCATCGCGAACGTGCCGCCCCAGCTCACTGCGAATTGGGATGTTTTGCAAATTTGGGTCAGTACTACTGAGTCGGCCCGTCGCCACCACATCTTGGTTGAAGGTGGTGTGGATATAGCCCGCGTCGTCGGTCAGCTGTGGCAGCGCCTCAACATACGTATTTTGCAGCTTCGTCAGCTCGCGGTAGCGCTCCACGAGCCCAATAATCGGGTGATGCGGCCGGAGCTTATCCAGCTCCTTCTGGCTCGTCGAGTAACCCGTCTTGCCCTTCTTAATGCCCGCTGTTGGCAACTGGAGTTTCACAAAGAGCGCCTCGGCTAGCTGGGCCGGGCTGCCAATATTAAGCTCATACCCCACCATGCCATAAATCTGCTGCTGCAGCTCGGCGATCTCGCTACTCAAGGTGCGCTGCATCGCCGCAAGCGTGCGACTATCAAGCCGGATACCGCGCCACTCCATCCGCGCTAGCACAGGAATAAGCGGAAAGTCCATTGTCCGTGCCACCCGGGCAAGCTCGGGCAGCGCATCAAGCGCCTGAGTTTGCTCATCGTATACCGCCCACAGCGCACTAATAGCGAGGCGTGGGTCATCGAGCAATTCGAGCCCCGCGAGATCAGCCAGCGCCCGCGACGTACGCAGGGGATTAAGCAAAAACGACCCCTGGGCAGTATCGTGCTTCACGACTGGCAGCTGCCGCACGCCACGAGCCAGTAAGCGGCGTAATAATTCCTTGGTGCGGTGCCCGACAATCGGCACATGCGGAATAACATCAATCGCATCACGCCAGCTCAGGCGGGCTGCCTTACCTCGCTCGTGGCTCACCCAGACGCCGCCCTCGACCGGCCAGACCAGCAGCTCTTTAGCCATCAGGAAAAGTGCCTTAGCCTGATGAGCAGGCAGCTCGGCCGCATGCTGCACCACTGGTGCGTCAGATGGCTGAGTACTCTCTGCCGCCTGCATCTGCGGCGGCACGTGGTGCAGCAAACTACGAAATTCCAGCCGCTGTAACATCGCCCGCACCGCCGCTGGGTCGCAGTTATCCATCGCCATCGCTGCTCGGTCAAGCGTCACTGGTGCGTCGGTATATAGCCGGGCTAGCTCGCGGCTCATATAGGCCGAATCTTTGCCCTGCTCCAGCTTGCGCCGCAAGGTATCTTTGACCTGCCAGAGGTTATCATAAAGGTTGTCAAGCGTGTCGAATTGCTGCAGCAGCTTAACCGCCGTCTTCTCTCCCACGCCTGGCACGCCCGGGATATTATCCGACGCATCGCCCTTGAGGCTCTTAAAGTCGAGGAACTGGCCAATCCGAATACCATAGCGCTGCTCAAAAGCAGGAACGTCAAATTTGTCGATATTAGTCAAGCCTTTCTTGAGGGCATAGAGGTAGGTATTTTGGTCGAGTATTTGCAAGGCGTCAAGATCGCTCGTAATGAGATACGTCTCGATATCCCCCTCCTGCTCAGCCTGGGCATCGAGCGTCGCCATAATATCGTCTGCCTCATAGTCATCAAACTCATACAGCGGCCAGCCAAACGCCTGCAAAAGCTCATGGAGTAGCGGTATCTGGGCGTAAAAATCTGGCGGAGCCGGCTTACGACCAGCCTTGTATTGGTCGTAAATGGCAAGACGGCGGCGGATATTCGTCTTCGGTTTATCCCACGCTACGCACACATAGTCTGGCTGGAGGCGCTTGATCAGCTCTAGGCTCAGCGCCGCAAAGCCATACACCCCGCCAGTTGGCGTCCCATCGGCCGTCGAAAGATTGGGCATGGCATAGTACCCACGGTAGAACACACTTTTGCCATCGATAATCACTAGGCGCTTCATCATAGTTCTAGTATAGCATTGGTGCGGCACCAAAGCGTATCACAAACACCCCCTACTCCCTGCCCTCCAGCTTCGGCGTAGGCTGAGCGCGGTGGCGACGGCGACGCCACCACCATACCAGCCAGCCAGCTAGTGCGATAAGCAGCAAACACAGGCTTATCAGCAGTGCCGGCACAAAGTTGCTCATCAGCTCAGCCAGCGGACCCTTGGCAGTAAACGCGTCCTTTTTCTTCTTCACCGTCATCCGTTTGGTACCCGGCTTTTTATCTTTCTTGTCGTCCTTTTTTTCTGGTGGCTTTTCACTAGTAGTTGGAGCACCACTTTGGTATACCTTGACGTAGTCGATAAGGAAGGTCTGGTTGGCAAACTTCTTCGATGAGTCGGGCGGGTGCTCCTCACTCTTCCACTCCACATAATCGTTGAGAATAACATACCACGTATCGTCAAAGACCTGCTTGAATTGATTCGCGTCCATGCCCATTTTTGCTGGTTTTTCTGCTGGAACTCGAGCGGTTGGATGACTCTTCTCGTCGCCCGCTCGATAGTTATACACCAGCACCGGCTGGTTATCCACGAAGAATCTGACCGTCTCACCATCATATTCCGTCGCCCAGACATGCCAGTTGTTCGCCAATGTCACTGGGGATGGTATGAGATTCTCTCGGCTATGCCCTAACCCCTTCGTCTTCCATATCTGTGATGACGGGCTGTGGTAACAACGAATATGCGTCGTCGACCATGTGTAGGTCGGCGTCCATGAATACCACTCCAGTATGTCGAGCTCACCATAGGGGTCATTCGCTTGCTTGTTGTTGCTACAGTTGGCAAGCGTCACACTATTGCGCAGCCAAATAGCTGGGCGCGTCCCATTCTCGCCATTCCAATTAATCTTCGCTCGTACCTCCACACGGAATGGCTTATGCCCATCGAGCACCCGACCTGACTCCACTCGCCCACTCTGGTAGCGTGTCATCTTGCCAGACGGGCACGGATCTTGGCTCGCATTACTATCGCCCAGCGGCTCAGCCACACTCGACACGCAGTGACGCCGGGTCGTAATCTGCAAAGAACCGTTAGTTACCGCAACGTTATTGGCGCTATATGCCAAATGTTCCTTGCCATAATTATCTTTATTTTGCTGAAGAATCTTCCAATTCGACAGTGGCGTCGTAAACTCCTCGTTATACACCATCTGCCACTGCTGCGCCTGGGCAATCCCACCAAACATCACCGACACAACACCCGCAATGAGCACACTCATCACTCCACTCACTAACCCACCTCGTCGCTGCACTCCTATCTCCTCAGTCTGCACTATCCGTGCTTATATACGTTATTATATAAGTGTACACATTTCGTCGGATTTTTCAATTGCTATAGCATGAGCGGTATCTTGCAGTACAAAACGCGGCGTTACGTCGCAAGACGAACCACACCCACGCCGCCCCATCTCTACTACTCAATAGCACCCCTCGCTGCGCGCTAAAAGGGGTGCTATTTTGCTACAAAATATATCGTTTGTGCGAATATGGAGGCGAGTGTTTTGCAATTCATTTCACAAACGTTACGACGCCAAAAAACACTCATCTACAGAGTATGATTTAACAGTCGTATAATATACGAAAACCCTATTCTTACTATTTTGTCGTCTGAGTATACAGTGGGCAGACAGGTATATATCTATTCTTGATAGACCTTTTTGCCTATATTCTTTAACTGTGTTACTGTACTATTCGCACCCTGCCACGTACCAGGCTCTATTCCACCCCATATACCTGGCACTGGTTTGCCTTTTCTCGCAAGCAAAGCACGAAGCACTGCACATTCACCAATAGCCGAGCATGTCTCACACTGCCTTAGTGCTCTGATATATTCGGGCGATCGGGGATCCTCACTAAAATGATCACCCTCTTCCTTACGACATGCGGCATTATCCATCCAATCCTGCGGTAATGGCATGCCTTTGCGCTGCACTGCCCATATCGCGCGCGCTCTTTGCCCACTCGGTACTCCCTTGCTAAATTCACTTCGTGGTATCGAGCCCCATAGTTGTTTGCGTAGCATTGGTGATTGTTTTGTCATAGCTTCTGCATTATTCCACACGCCTGTTATTTTGCCAAGCATAAGCAACATGCAGCCTATCCACGCTCGACCACGTTCCTCCTTAGCGTCGCCGAGCCCGCCGCTGCTTGGGTTTGGGCATGCCCCACTGCCGGCGGTCGGCTTGGGTCGTGCCGCCACGGACATCACCAGCAGCGATAATACGCTGGTATCCCCGCAGTGCAAAGAGTAAGCATTCAGCCGCCACCGGGCACCCAGCACAATCTTCACGCTGCTCGGGCTCTATCTGCTGCTTCGTCTCAGCATCAATACACAGCGCCAAGCGAGCAAAAGTCTGCGACGTGGGAATATATCCAATATGTCGCCGCTCGGCCATACACTGCTCCGCCCAGGCGATCCGTGCCCGAGGCGTATCATTGATGTGGACGGCGTGATGCATGACAGCAGTGAGCATGGTAGACTGGCTGGGGAGATCGGCTGGCGTAGGACCATCCGTCAGTTGTCTGCGCTGCTGTGCCGTTAAGCCAGCACATATCCCCGACACTCCTTCTCTCACCGCATATGCCGCGCACACATCAATCACCGCACAACCAATGCAGCGCCGCAGCGCCAGTGCCGTATCTTCTGGTTTGCCACTAAAATATTCTTCACTCGTGGCTGGGCTGCAGGCAGCATCGCGCATCCATTGCGACGGAAGCGCCGCTCCCTCTCGCTGCCGCACCCGCATCCGCAAATAGAAAATGCGCGACGCACAGTCGATTGGTGCGTAGCGGGGGAGTCGCTCTGGTCGTGATGGCTGTGCAGCTGGCTGCTCTTCCATACTATCTTTATTGTACCACTCCCCGCGCTGCTAACCATAAGCGTCATCATCTGCTATACTAGAAGCATGAATCATCCATCTCACCCGACGACAATCCTTGCCTTCGTTGGCCTCTCAGGTGCAGGCAAGAGCGAGGCAGTCAACCACGTCGCACGCCTTGGCATCCCCAAGGTCTACGCTGGTGGCATCCTCTACGACGAAATGCGCCGCCGCGGCATCGCTATCACCCCGCAATCACAAGCCAAATTTCGCAAAGCCTGGCGCGAAGAGGCTGGCAAAGACATCATCATTCGCACCGCTGCCGAGCAAATGCAGCGCCTCGCCGCCGCTGGGCAGCGCCACATCCTCTTTGACGGCCTCTACTCCTGGACAGAGTACAAGTACCTCACTCACCACTTCCCGGGTGAGCTCGTTGTCGCTGCCATCGTTGCGCCCAAACAACTCCGCCACCGCCGCCTCGCCCAGCGACCCGAGCGGCCCTTTACCGCGCAAGAAGCAATCGCCCGCGACTGGTCGGAAATTGAAGATATCGAGAAGGGCGGCCCCATCGCCATTGCCGACCACTTCATCTCCAACAGCCACGATCTCACCGAACTCTACCAGCAAGTCGATGCTCTCTGCCGCGAGATTGGTTGGCTGTAAAATACCCCGGTGGGGTATAGTAAAAATGAGCAATCTACCCACCGACACTTTTTGCCAGCACCCTATCACTACATCATTTGACATAGCACTGCAGCATTGGTATACTCTGTGCACACGGAGTAGCGTCGTCACTGGCGCTCATAACAGACAATAAAGGAATCTATGAACAACCAACCAACACCCCAACAACCGCCTGCCCCGCAGCCTCAACCCCAGCCTGTGCCACCCCAACCAGCTGCGTCGCCCCAACACCCATACCAATACCAACAGCCTTATCCAGGCACCTATCCGCAATACGAAAACCCAGGCGAAATGATGGGCGTGATTGGTTGCGTCCTCAACCTCCTCGGTATTTGCATTGGTGGCATCATTCTGGGCATTATCTCGCGCAGCAAGTCCAAGGAAGCTGGCATGTCCACCACCTGGGGCACCGTCAGCCTGGTGTGGGGTATTATCGGAACAGTTCTTGGCTTTATTATTGGCCTGATTGTCCTCATAGTTATTCTCACCAATCCATATCTCGACTACTACCATCCCTACTAGGATCAGGTGATAAAATCTAGATACATACCCGGCATAACACCAATGCCGGGTATGTCATTGAATATAAATAATATTTCCCACTCTTCACTATTCACACGAGAGATCACTGTTGAAACCTTGACATGTTAAAAGCCAAACCGGCCATCTCTGGCCGGTTGCATAACTCAATCGTAGTGTTTATCCCCTACTGCTGCAAATACTCGTACAGCTTCTTGGCATCCTTGTGCTTGCGCAGCTTCGCCAGAGCCTTGGCCTCAATCTGGCGGATGCGCTCGCGCGTCACGGCAAACTCCTGCCCAACCTCCTCCAGCGTGTGGCTCTTGCCATTCTCCAGGCCAAAGCGCATTTTGATGATCTTCTGCTCGCGGTCGCTCAAGGTCGAGAGAATATCTTGCACCTGCTCCTTGAGAAGCTGGTTAGAGGCCGACTCTTCAGGGCTGACCGTATCTTCGTCCTCGATAAAGTCCCCCAGCACCGACTCCTCCGAGTCGTCGCCATCGCGCCCCACACCAGCATCCAGGCTGCTAATGTCTTGCTTGATCTTCATCACATATTCAACCTTATCCGGTTCCATATCGAGCTCTTTGGCAAGCTCGGTAATGGTTGGCTCGCGGTTGAGGTCTTGGGTCAAGCGGCGCTGGGTGCGCAGCAGCTTATTGATCGTCTCCACCATGTGGACAGGAATGCGAATAGTGCGCGCTTGGTCGGCAATCGCACGGGTAATCGCCTGGCGAATCCACC
>JABZJS010000023.1 GCA_015257665.1 Nanosynbacter sp.
ATCTTCATCCAGGTCTATAGCCAGCCCAGCAAGGAGGACAACTAATATGCATAACCTATCTACCGTCATCCGCTTCGAGATCACCCGCTCGCTCAAGAAGAAGTCGTTTTGGCTTGCGGCGATCAGCTTCCCGCTGGTGTTTGCCATGGTCTTTGCCGTTATATTTCTCTCTAATAAAGCCTCGGCCGATGCTGCTAAGAACCTTGAGAAGCAGTCCTTTAGCTTTGCTGTGACGGATGAGTCCAAGCTCGTCAAGCCAGAGCTGCTCGCCGCCACCAAGGCCCAGCCCGTCGCTGCAGCAGACAAAGACGCTACCATCAAGCGAGTGCAAGAAGGTACGCTCGATGCCTACATCTACTACCCCAAAGACATCGCCAAAGAACGGGTCGAAGTCTATGGCAAAGATGTCGGACTCTTTGACAACGGCCGCTACAGCGGCATCGCCACCAGTCTACTCTCTAACTCTGTTCAATCAGAGGTCAGTCCAGCGGTGCGCATGGTTATCCAAGACAAGGTCAATACCAAAAACACCGTCTACAAAAATGGCAAAGAATACAACGCCATCAACGAGATGATCCTACCGGGGCTTTTCTTAGTGCTGTTTTACTTCCTCATTAGCTTCTTTGGCAACCAAATGCTCACCAGCACAACAGAGGAAAAAGAAAACCGTGTCATCGAGATGATCCTCACCACGGTACACGCTCGCACACTCATCATCGGCAAGATTATCTCTCTCATCGTCCTGGCGTTTATTCAAGGGCTGCTCGTTATTTTGCCAGTGCTTGTTGCTTATCTCTTCTTCAAAGATCAGCTGCAATTGCCCGATGTCGACCTCTCGCACATTGCAGTCGACCCCGTGCGGATTGGGATAGGCTTCCTTGCCTTTGCCGCGAGCTTCCTCTTCTTCACCGGCATGTTGGTGGCAATCGGTGCTGCTGTGCCAACCGCTAAGGAAGCGGGGAGCTTCTTTGCTACCATCATGATCCTGCTCTTTGCGCCGCTCTATGCCGCCGCCATGCTCATCTCCACACCAGACGCGCTGCCAAGCAAGATCATCACCTACTTCCCACTCACCTCGCCCATCCCACTCATGCTGCGCAACGCAATTGGCAACCTCAGTGCGATGGACGCCGCCATTAGCATTAGTATCCTAGCCGTCTGTGCCGCCATCGCCATCATGATGGGCGTGCGCCTCTTCCGCTTTGGTGCACTCGAGTACAGCCGCAAACTCAGCTTGCGCGAGATCTTTACCCGCAAGTAGTAGCTGCTACCCATAACCCACTACGGCAAGAAACTAGCATATCACCTTTGTTTCTTACCTCATAGCCCACCGCTTAGTCGGTGGGTTTTGGGTTCAAATTTTACCCCCTTGACAAAATCCCCATCAATTCGTAATATACAAGTACCACACAATAACTTCTAGTAATCACAAGGAGAAAACAATGCCTGGCATAAGAGCGAATGCAGCACCACATGAGGCCTACCCAGCTGACCTCGCAACCGAGCTGCCCACGTCAATCCTTGCCGATACCAAACATACCAGAGGCGACGACAGCCCAACTGTTATCTTCCCTACCGCCCGGACGACAAACTGCCCATATACTCCACCAACTGACCACTTCAAGACACCAGCGAATCCTGAAGTTGCAGTAGATGACGAGTATGGTAAATCAGATCAGAGAATAATCCACCAAGCATACATCGATTCTCTTCTTGATCGAGCAAGAAAATCATCACGGCTCGGTAGACTTGAAAGAGCGTTTGGAAATGGTGTCCTTATTGGTAGTCTTGGGGCAGTTGCCCTAGCAGGAATCAGGCTATCTACTGGCTATGGTGCGCGTTGGGAGCCAGATGAGTCATCGTCAATTTTTTCACATATTACAGTAGTTACACCAAATGAAACAGAGACAGTTGACCCGACAGATGTTGCCAACCTCGATTCGCAACGACGTCAAGATTCATTCGACCAAGCTACAAAAGGTGCTATTGGAGCAGCTATTAGTGGCACAATATTTGCCGCAAGTATCTGTTCATATAAAAAATCTCTGCGTTACCTAGAAAGAGCCCAAAAAGCACAGGAAGAGGTTTAGCCCTCACTACTGCAGTCATCCAGCACTCCGCATACTTTGCGGAGTGTTTTGTATACTCTACCCCTGTGGCCGCTCTGCATACCGCTCATACACAGCGCGGTTGGCGGCGTTGGTGTTGCGACGGAGCTCTGGGGTGTTGAGGATACGGTAGGCATCGTGGCGAAGGGCTTGGTGGCGCTCAGCATAAGCTTGGTCAAAAGTCGGCTCGATGGCAGCTCGCTTCTCAGGCGAGAGGGTGCGAAGATACGAATCCTTGATCTGCTGGTAGTCGGGCAAGTCGGGGATGCTATAGATCAGCTCTAGTGCGCCATCATTTGCCCCTGCGAAGTTTTCTGCCTTGAGCCGTCCCTCAAAGACCTGACGCAGCGAGTGCATCTTCTCAGCAGCTGCGCCGTTGTATTCGCCGCGCAAGATCGCATCATATGTCACGTCATTAACAAACGGCACCGCACCCGCCACCCCAGAGGCCACCGCCTCAGCCGAGACAGTGGCGCGAGCATCATAGTTGTACCCCTGACGCACCTGCACCGTGCCATCGTCTGCCACGTATTCGATCTCGCGGCCAGTCTCGCGGATAATCTCGCGCTTTTGGCCAGCCGAGCCAGCTCGGAACTGATGCTCAATAGCCGCCTCCTTGACGTACTCATTATCTGCCCGGAACGTATGCTGGTTGCCACTGGCATCGGTGAGGGTAATGGCAGTATCGCCAGTGGCGGCCATAGCTTGCCATTGGCTGCTATTGAGCTTGAAGTGGCGCATCAACTGGTCTTCAGCCGCAACATGCTCACCAAACTCCTTGCGCAGCCGCGCCGTCTGGCCGGCTACCATCAAGTTCTTGTGCCCTACCCCTGTGGCGTAGTCTTGCAGCGTCTGGCCATCGACCATTCGGCGGCGCAGAGCAACACCATCGCCATCGCGCAGCACCACACCATCGGCATTGGCCACTGCCCCATCAGCCAAAAGCTCACGGTCGATCTTCGCCCGCACTTCGCGCTGCGCCATCGCACTGCGGATCTCCGTTAGCGCACCCACCTCGGCCGCTGCATAAGCGCGCCGCCCCAGACCATGGCTCAAGCCAGCTGGTACCTCACCGCCAAGCTTCAGCTCATCATAGAGTGCATCCAGCTTGTGGGCAGCATTCTTGGCTTCATCAGTGGTGAGCTGGGTATTGAGCGCTCGCTGCTTCAGTTCATCATCCTGCAAGAGGCGCGCATTCCAGGCTCGGTCGCGCCGTGCTGCTCCCTCCTCGCCACGCAGGTCGGTATAGCGGTTATATTCATCGTTGCTCCGCCCCACTGCCGATAAGTCGGCCATTGTTTCAAAGCGCTTCGTATAAGCATCAGTTCGCTGCTGAATAGCGCGCTTTTTAAGAGCCCGGTGCCGCGCTGCATTACCCAGCCAGTTGCGCTGCGCATCACCAGCCAGCACGCGCGATTTGCGCAGGTCTGCCCGCTGCTGCGCCCAAGTCCGCGTTCGGTCGACAATGCCACGCCGCGGATCATTCATAATCGCGCCCAGCCGCCCTAGCAGCGAGCCACTCATCCGCACCACAAAGGGCGTTAGCACCAGTGGCACCACCTGCACTGCCAAGCCAAGGATGATAAGATTGAGATTATTTGCATCCTTGCCATTCGTCAGGATAGCCACTCCTGCCAGGCGCGATCCACCAAATAATATCGACATCAGCGGAAACATCAGCATCATCGTCATAAAGAGATCCTTCCACTTATCAAAATACTTTTCTGTACTAGGTAATACATGCAACAAGAAAGCAAAGGGCGAGATGATAACAAGAATAGTGATGAGCGCCTGACGCGCCGCAATAATCACCGCAGCGATGATAACCGCCAGCAGCACACCGACCAGCAGCGGAATAGCCATCGCCAGCGCTCCATCCGTCGCGCCCACCAGTGCACTCACTCCCACCACCGCACCCACCGCACCAGCACTACCTGTCAGCAGAGCACTCATGACATTAGGCCACGTAATTTTGTTAAGCGTATTATAATCTGCCCCGTTAACCGTCGAGGCAATATTGACAAACAGCTGCTGCAGCTGGAAGCCAAGTATGTTAGAAATATCGATCGCCGCCGCACACAGCCAAAACGACATATTGACGACAATAATCGACACCACTAAGCGCGGAAACATTTTCTTGATGCCATAATTGCTAATACCAACACTGGTAACTTGCGAATAAATCACGATGAGCGAGACGATGATAAAGGCGATATTGGCCAAGTCGCGCATGATCGCCCAAAAGCGAAAGAGTGTGCCATCACCACTGGATTGCAGCGGCTGCACCGCCAAGTACTGCGCCACCTGCTGGTAGAGCTGGTCAGTGATCCACGCCATGAAGTTACTCACCGGGCAGACAATCCAGCCAATACTACCCAGCGCTGTGCCACTACAACTGGTCGTGGCACCATCATCTTTATCTGTTTGCTCGGCGGATTTGTCTTGGGGCTGGTTATCACCTTGATTATTGTTCTTGTCGTTTCCTGCCGCCTGGCCGTTTTGGTTATTACCGTTGTTTTGGGCGTTTTGTCCTGCCTGGGCGTCATTATTTTGGTTGTTTTGTGGCGCGGCTTCCTGCTGCCCCGAGATAGTAATAGCGCTCGCATCACCTAGTTTGTTATATATATTTGGCTCGACGAAAGCATACTCCACGTACGTCGCTTCTTTTGCACGCAGCGGATCAGTGCCATTGGGAAAAATAATGGTCTGGCGTCGATCTGATGCTGGCGTGTATTCGTAGAGGTGTACACCAGTGGGCAGGCCACGCGCCGTTAGTTCTTCGTTGCTAGCCTGGTGTGACTTGAATGTGTTATTACGAAAGACGAGATCCTCACCTTGGCGCTGCGCCGTCTCAGCAGCATGCACTGGCACAGGAGTAGCGAGCGCGAACAGCGCCGTCACTAGTAGTGCCAGCCACCCCGTATATTGCCGCAGACAACCCCTCGCCCGCGCAACCACTCGCCACGCTCTGTTCATGTCTTGTTCGACATTAGCATAATAT
>JABZJS010000010.1 GCA_015257665.1 Nanosynbacter sp.
GAGAATTTTCATGCATAGTACCATTATACAGGTTATGCTGTGTCTTGTACAATATAGACGGAAGAAAGCGAGAGTTTTGAAATTTAACTATAGTGTCTTTCTAGATATCCATCTAGATGTTCATCGGTCCACATAACAAAATCATCCTCACCAAACCGAATGACATCTGCTAGTTCCTTATGCTTTTCATTATAGAACTTACAAAAAGCGCGGCAATATTCTTGGTATACCTGGTTGCGATCGACTGGTACATCCCAGACACCACCAGGCTTAATCCCATCGCCAACAACCGTCATATAGACCACTGATGGAGAGTTGCTTCCATCTACAGTTCTATCGATCGGACGAAAGGCGATCTGAATATACCACTGCATAAGCTCAAATGTCCCTGCCGCAAAGCCATACGGAGACCAAGACGATTGAATGTCTCTAGCAAACAGGCGATGCATATCACTTGCAAATGTGAGGTTATACGTATCGTACGCTGTTGTAAACGGCACGTATACAAGATACTCACTATCATCTAAGCCATCGATAAAGAGCGAACATTCTGTGTTGACTTTTCCTACATCAAACCACATCTTTACTGTGCGCGGTGTTGGTATTGTTGTCTTGTCTGTCGCCATATCTATACCTCTGTAGTTACTTTAATGTATGCTTAGTATAGCATAAACTCGTCATTCATTATCCTGACGAGTTTTTAGGCCTGGTGCTGTGTTGGTAAATCAACACTCTACAGCTTCGTCATAATCTCCGCTCCTGTCTCAGTGATGAGGACAGTGTGCTCGAAGTGGGCGGCCAGACTGCCGTCGCGGCTGTAAATTGTCCAGCCATCGCCAGCGGTGTCGCTGTAGATGGCGCTACCACCGAGGGTAGCCATGGGCTCGATGGCAATGGTATCGCCAGGCTGGAGCAGCGGGCCAGTGCCTTTGCGGCCATAGTTCGGGACATCGGGCGGCATGTGCATCTCGAGGCCCACACCGTGCCCCACCAGCTCGCGGATAATCCCCAGGCGACCCTTTTGCAGTACTGCTTCCACCGCTGCGCCAATATCGCCAGTCCGGACTGGCCCTTTGATCGCGTCAATGCCAGCATAGAGACTGCGCTCGGTAGTGTGGAGTAGGTGCTTAATAGCCCCAGTGGGTGCGTCATCCACCACCATAGTAAAGGCGCTGTCTGTCTTCATCCCGCGGTAGGTAATGACGAGATCGAAACTAACGACATCGCCCCGCTGTAAGATATAATCGCTTGGTACGCCATGGACGATTGCTTCGTTCGTGCTAATACAAATCACCCCAGGAAAGTTCACCTCTGGGGTTTTGTAGGTTGGCTCAGCACCGTAGGCAGCAATCCGCTCTGCCGCGAAGGCATCGATCTGCTTCTCACTTACCCCGGCATGGACAAATTGACGGATATCAGCAAAAACCTGCGCCAGGCGCTTACCCCCTTCGCGCATTGCCTCGAGCTGCTCGGGTGTCTTGATGCCAGTAATTAGTTGGGCCATGCGTGCATTACCTCGTCATAAATCCGGTCGTGCACTTCGCCCGCGGTGCCAGTCCCATCGAGGTGGATGATCTTTACCCCAGCCTCAGCAAAGATACCAAGTACTGGGTACATCTTTTGGCGGTAGATGGCCATGCGACGCGCAATCGTCTCGGGTGTATCCTCCATTCGGCCTCGCTTGGCTAAGCGGCGCATGATTTCCTGCTCAGGCACTTCCAGTACCACGACGAGGTCAATGTTATCACCAGTACGCGCGAGATGGTCATCGAGCCACGCGGCTTGCTCTTTCGTACGCGGGAATCCATCAACGATAATGTTTTGGTAATGCTTGCGATACGCCTCTTGCACCGCGTGGTCGAAGACTTGGTAGGTCAGCTCGTCGCTCACCAGTTCGCCCGCTTTGAGGGTAGCAATCACTGCCGGGTCGGTGCTCTGGCGCAGCATCTCACCCGTCGAGAGCCACTTCCACCCCTGGCGTACTGCCAGCATCTGCCCTTGCATACTCTTACCGGCACCAGTTGGGCCAAACAAAAGAATCATCTGTGCCTCCTTGTTATTATGTGGTTATAGTTATTATTAAGAAAAATTATTGCTCGTGTCATAAAACTACGGGGCAAGGGCACGTTGCACCAGCTGAGCGATTGCCCCACCGTCAGCCCGGTTGCCCACCTTGGCCTTGACAGCGCCAATTACCTGGCCCGTCATCCGTGGATTATCTGCCCCAAGCTCGGCAATCGTCTGGGTCACCACGGCTTGCAATTCCTCATCACTCAGTGGCTGCGGCAGATAGTGCTGGAGCACTGCCATCTCGCGCTCCTCGGGCTCAGCAAGTTCAGGGCGACCATTGGTGCGATAGATTGCTGCGGCATCGCGCCGCTTCTTCGCCTCACGAACGATCACCTGCTCGACGGCAGCATCGTCCAGGCCAGTCTCGCGCACACCTCGCTTCACCTCCTCATCGAGGATAGCAGCACCAAGGTTGCGCAAGGTGTCACCAACAAAACGATCGCCGCTAAGCAAAGCGGCTTTCATTTCGTCTTTGATACGCTGCTTGAGCGTCGTCACCTAGCGGATCCCCAGGCGAACTTTGGCCATCTTGTCAGCCTTGCGCTGACGACGGGTAATCGCCTTCTTGCGGCGATCGGTCTTGCTGATTGGCTTGGCAAACCGCATCGATGCCCGTGCCTTCGCTAGCACACCGCTCTTCAACACTCGGCTGTTAAACCGACGGATGATGTTCTCATTCGCCTCGCGCTCGTCTTTTCGTGTTACTTGTACCATATCGCTCCTCATTATAGCAGATGCGACAATTTTTGCAATTATTCTCGGCGAAGTCTTTCCAACTTTAATGATCTCCTGCTTCATCGGATGAAGTAACAAATATAAGGGGACTAACCCTCTAGAGGGGGTCGAGATCTCAGACGCCTAAATTTCAAAATTTTTCTACCTCCTACAGCAGCCCACCGAACAAAAAACATTCTAGAGGGTCAGCGACCAAGCAGGCAGGAGAGCCCTGCTGCTATATTCTAGCCAGAATATTTTTAGTTCAGTGAGGTTGCTGAGAGATAGTTATAGGCATAAGAGTTTTGGAAGTTTAGAAGCTCAAATTGAGACGTATTTGACAATATGTAAGAATATTATTTGCACTATAATCAGCTTCTTGTTACAATTATTTTAATTATTGCTTTCATAAAACAGAACATTCTTAAAGACAGAGACATAATGTACAAAACCCATGCCATCAACGAACTATCATTTCCCAAAACCGCTCACGAGATCCAAGCGCGGCGCACACCGGACCACGTCGTCTATGGTGGTGCCGCTCGGAGTGCGCTGCTCGAATCTCAATCGACACCCCTAATACCAATCCGCGACATCGACGAAATCCCCATCAATCAGGTTGATGGCCAGTCGTTCTTTACAAAGATTGGGGATTTTTCCATCGATCAAGCGCTTGTTTTGGGCAATGGTGAGCTCACGCTCTACATAACAGACCAAGCCCAAGAGGCAGCCGCTCAGCGCTGCATTGAGCCAACCGACGACCGCATCAATGCTGCTCGCAAGCTAGAGGAGCTTCACAAAGCCAAGCCTGAAGATATCGCCCGCTACAAACGCTTTCACAGAGTTCGCACCAATCTCGCAGCACGAGCACTTTATCTTGCGGCCATCGCCCAGGCGTCAGGTGTCGAGATGAGCGTCAATATGAAGAACCATCCTCTACCTCAGCAATTGTCCGAAGTTCATCAGTTCTACCTTGGCCTCCGGATACGGAAGTCACTCTATGTAGACGAAAAAGCACGTGGACCATACAACACAGCTGCAACATCACATATGCTCGACAAGTTCGCTGAGCACGGTCTTATGCGGCCACTACCTAATACAGAGATAGAATCAATCGTTCACTTCTGTGAGAGCGTCAACGAGCAACACCCACAGCTGCATTTTTTTGGGAGTGCCATTGCTCGCTTGGTACGGCATAGTTCTCAAGAGCCATACGAAAAAATAGTATAATTTTTGCACAAAATTGCAACAAACATGCTACACTGTTATGAATAGCTTGTGGTAGGTGATTGTAGATGGTCTGGTGGTGGCCACGCAGCGCATCATATCGATAGAGCGCCTCTCGTATCTCGAGAGGTATGGATGCCTCAGCCCAAATACTCGCTCTAATATTGGGAGCCTAGAGCGAGTATTTGGTCGGAGGAAGCATAAGCGGTAGAAAGCGGAGCGCAAAAAACAGTGGTATCACACAGCCACAAGACAGTAGACCGGACAAGAGTAGTATTGTCTATACCCCAGACCCAAGGACACTACTCTAGCAAATTGCGTCTTGTTTGTCAACCCCATCAGCCATGCGTGGCTCTCTTCTCTTCTACGCAGCTTATTTTCGACCAGTGTTAGTACCCTGTTACTCTACATTATGCTTCCTCCAACTTGTTCATAATTCGCTTGATACGCCGCTCATCCCCATGTGCTTTGTTAGGGGTGGCATAGACCTCGATAAGGATAATCGTGCTGGCAGCTCGAGCAGCCCGCGACGGTGGTGCATCACGAGGCAGTGCTCGCACTACCGCAAACACCAGCCACACCGCCCGCCGGTAGGCCGCTGTGTCGGTATCGAGGCAGAGCTGCACTACTGTGCACTGAGCAGTTTGCTGTATAATGGACGCCTTGCCGCACGCAAAGAGCTGCTGGCAAAAATCCGCCACCGTCGTCTCACTTGGCTCAGCAAAGATACGTACCAGCCGCGGCTTAACGCGCTCGATATCAGCTGGCAGTGTGGGGATGCGCTGTGCCAGCGCTTGGAGATCACTCGAAAATTCTGTTGCCTGCTTATAAATCATCATCTGACTCGATTACAGAGGTAACGTCCGTCCGATAAAACGTGTCGCGGTAATCAATCGTCTGTCCATATTTCGCAATCACCCATGGCGCATCTTTGTAGGCAAGGTTGCTCAGTTCAGCAGCGCTCTTGCTCCCTAGGCGTTCTAGCTCGGCATCGATGTGCTTGATCTCGTTGGCACTGAGCTCGCTCAGCTCGGCATTCTTGAGCGGAAGGAACTTGCGCTGCTTGTGGCTAAAGTGCTTCGTCTCAATGACATCCAGCTCATCGCGGGCCCGCATCTCATCGACCAAGACTTGCAAATCTGCAGCCGGCGCGGGCCCATAGGTCTCGTGCAGATACGCCAGGCCAGTAATGCTCTTGCCTGTGCGCTCGTAATAATCAAAATCAATAAAGTACAGCAGCCGATGCAGCACCGCCTCGCCTACATTGGGCCGCGCACCAATCTTGCCTAGCGTATAGAGTAACACCTGGCGCAGTTTGGTGGTGTGGAGCCGCGGGATAGCATCGCGCGACTGAGCAGCTGCGGGCTGGGCACCCTGCGCATCATCGTGGCGGTATTCGGCTGGTGCATCGCTCACATACAGTGCTGCATCGTCCGCCACCCGCCACGGACTGTGCTGAGCTTGCTGTGCAACAGTGTCCGTCATGGCAATGCCGCTAATCAATTCCTGCACGCCAACTTCGTAGTATTGGCTAATCTTCGTCAGCTCGCCAAGCTTTGGCTCGCGGCCACCATTCTCTAGCTTAATATACGTCGCGCGGGCAATCCCAACTGCATCGGCCACCGCCTGCTGCGAAAGCCCCGCATTGCCACGCAGTTGCCTAATACTTGCCTCAAAACTCATTGCGATTTGGTCCTTCCTGTTGCATCATGCCTCCATTGTAGCGTACTTGCCAAAGTTATACAACCATTTTGTCTAATTTTGGAACATAGTACATTTGTGCGCATAATTACAGAGGTGGAGATATAATAAAAAGATGCGAAGTATGGGTATATTCTAGCTAAAAATAGCATCACCAACATTTCACGACATATATACCGGCTCAGATTCTTCGTGTCTATCCCCTCTTGTGTACGCAAATCTGAATCCAAAATCACGCGAATAGCTCTAGCACAATACCCACACCAAACCGAAAATGTTCCGGCCAGAATATATCACAGAGCTTGTCCGCTTGCATGAGCGCTAGCCTCCAGATATTTTCTTGTTTGGCGTATATTGGTGCCGACCTCTCGTTGTGTATCGTTTTGAGATTCATGTGCTATATGGAGTGTATCCACACCTCTCATCCACTAACATTTACAGTTTTTTGGTACAAGGTTTATACCATCTGTAAGCAATGTAAGCAGTTAAAAAACCAGCCTCTCAGCTGGTTTTATTCTTTGCTTCTACAGGGTTTTATGCTGCCGCAGCCTTAGCACCCTCCCATGCGCTCTTGTCTGATGAGCTCGTCACACCGACTTCATGTCGATTACCCTGCCCAACAGCTGTTCGGCCGATCTCCACCACTGGTGCGAGCATATCATTCTCTTCTTTTTCTTTATTCTCTTCAGGCTCTTCGTTTTTCTCATCCTTTTGCTGCTCGTGCTCAGCTGCCCGCAAAGCGTACTCAATAGGCAATAGCAAGCGGCGCTGCTCGCTCTCGGGCAGTTCATCCGACAGAGGTACATCGTTTGCAATCAATTCATCATCGCTTAGCTTAACACCCCGAGCTTCAAGCTCTTGGATATAGCTCGCTGCAAGCGCGTCGCGGTAGAGCGCACTCTCTCGGTCGGCCAGTTGTTCACTCGCTGGCTGTGGTTTATTATCTACACCATAGCCATACTCTTGCAAGAATGGCACCAATTGCTCCGCTTGGGCAGCGTGGGCGTTCGCCAGCTCTTGCACGTCCTCAGCAGTCATCTCCTCGGCTTTATTGAGCTGCCGCCACTGAGCACTCTCCAACAATGTAACAGCAAGTGGCTGCAGTGCTTCTTCTAATTCTCGCGATTCTAGTGTGCTTGTCGGACGAACAAATCTTTCCATGGGACCTCCCGTGGTTATGTGGTGGATGTTCTGTTGGTATGGTTTGTTTGCCCCCTACTATAGCACAGATGATCGGGTTGGCGCAAATCGAAGCATTTGCTACACTAGCTGGTAAGGAATCTAAAGCAAGGAAACACCATGTCAGACGACACACCAACTCTACCACACCCCTATACATATCGCGCCGCATCCGTTGAGACGATGCTGCAAACTGTGGCTGACTTGACCAGTAAGTGGCCACAATCTTACAGAGAATTAGACGCGCAAGTATCGATATATCCCGATATCGTCTGCAAGCCGAGTAGGGACTTTCCGCGATCCGTCGAGCTATCCCTTGCCTCTCTCGAAGGTGGCGATGCAGCAGGCAGAGATGACTTATATGACGGTGAGTATTATATGGTACCAATAAACGCTTATGACGTATACGAGGCAGCTCTTGATGCGCAGTTTGGTGAGGGAACGGAGATCGAGCGTGATGATGATATGGCACACATTGAGTGGTACCTTGATGATGGTGTGCGAGTGACGCTTTCGATGTTCACCTGGGACATCACCCTTATGCTTGAGGCCCCTGGTACATGGGAGAGTATGGAAGATCTTGAGCGCCGTTACCACTCCGATATTGATTTATACGACCCACGGCGCCAAACTCCACCAAGCGGTTACTACTAAAAACGCTACACTAGCCAAAGGAGCCAGTCGCTATTGACCCCTGTTAATAACAGGTTCACCCAGCAATAATGAGCGCACTTTCCCTACCGCTCACTCAGCCGATATGTCTGAGCAAAGGCGGCTGCCTCGATGATGTAGCGGTCGCCATTGACCTGGCTCTCCACCAGCCAGCAATCTGCTTCGCCGTGCTGCTGGCCGCCCCACGGCGCATCAATGACGATCTCGCGGCCAGTGGGGTTGGGCATAGCCTTGATCTGATTCTTCGGCAGGTACGCGCCAGGCACCACCGCACCATCCTCACCACGTAGCGGTTCATACAGGGCGGCAAAATCCGCTGCCGCAATGCTATAGCGCTCACCTTCTGGCCCAGTGATGATGGCATCGCCCACCTCGGCAATGTTCTCCGTCTCTACATACTGCTGGCCATCCGCCCGTGCGAAGCTGGTAGTCAGGGCTTGCCGCTCGGTAGCAAACTCCGGCCGCACCGCCTTGGCTGGGTCGGCAATTTTGGTGTAGGTATCGGTAATGGCGCGAAAGTCGAGCGTGCCGGTATCGAGGTAGAGGGGTAGCACTGCGTCGGTCTCCTGGGTTAATTCTGGTGGTAGTATAGCTGGTTTGGCATCGTGTGTCGATATTGCGGTGCGCTCGTGCATGAGTAGTGGTCCCTATCGTTATGATTGATACGAACCCATATTGCTCTCTCTCTCGATTTGTCAATATATTTATGCAATGGGAGAGGTTTTATCGCAAACTACGCTACCCTGCCTTCAAAACCTCACCGCCAACTCTCAAGAAAAACACCCTCAAACGAGAGCGTGCTCTTAGAAATAATCAGAATCTTTGGCTTTATAAATCCGTGGTATCGAGCACTACCAGCTATGCGACGCTACTCATCCACCAGCTCTACATGGAGCAACCGCCCCTCTACGCTGCGCATGCCACGCCAGTCGTTGATAGTTGGCTGGAACCAAGCCGAAATAACATCGCCCGGCTGATGTACAAAATTCGGTGGTGCGTTGAAGGCCAATAGTTGCAGCTCTGTACCTTGCCCATCCTGCACAGTAAGCTTGATGTGCTGCCCATCGCTGCCCATGTGGCGCACCTGTGAGACAGTGCCGCGGCGCAGCTGCAAAACAGGCTCTGGGTTGCCATTGCCAAAGGGCTCAAGGCGGGCAATGTCGGCTACCAGCTGCTCCGTCACTTCTGATAGATCATCAATCACTACATCAGCCTGCGGCAAGAGGTAGTGCGTTTGGTCGGAGAGATGGAGCGAGCGGTAGTAGTCGTTCACTCGCTGGCGAAAGGCGGTGATCTGCCGCGTCTCGAGTGTCACACCAGCCGCTGCCGCATGACCACCACCACGTAGAATGACATCATCGGCAGCGCGCACTGCCCGCTCAGCCGAAAAATCGCCAAAACTGCGCGCACTACCTGTTGCTGTCTCGCCCCGCTCGCTAATGATAAAGACTGGCTTGTGATACGCCTCTACCAGCTTGGATGCCACAATCCCAATCACGCCATGATTCCACCCCTGCTGACTCACGACGAGGACAGGGTCGGCAGCATAGCGCTCGGCCTGCTGGCAAGCTTCGTCGTAGATGGCCTGTTGGATGGCTTTGCGCTCGGTATTGAAGCGATCCAATTGCTGAGCCGCCTCAAGCGCCGCCAAACCATCGCGCGCTCGCAGCATATCGAGGGCATACTCAGCCGATGCCAATCGTCCTGCCGCATTCATACGCGGGCCAAGACCAAAACCGAGCGTCCGAGCAGTAATCTGGGCTGGCTGCACACCAGCCACCGCCAGCAGTGCCTTGAGGCCAGGGCGGCGCTGCTTCTTCAGCACCTCGAGCCCCCAGTACACATTGGCGCGGTTCTCATTCTGTAGCGACACTATGTCGCACACCGTACCCAGCGCTACCAAGTCCAGCAACCACTTCTCGTAGCCAGCCGGCAAACCCGGCAGCACCGTCTGCAGCGCCTGGACAAGCTTAAAGGCCACGCCTGCCCCGCACAGATCGCGGAAGGGGTAGTGGTGGTCGTCATACTTTGGATTAACCGTGGCAACGGCGGGTGGGCGAGTTGGTGCTATGTTGTGGTGGTCGGTCACCACTGTGTCAATGCCGTAGCGCTCCTTCGCATAGGCAATTTCCTCATGACAAAGGCTACCGCAGTCCACCGTGACGATGAGCTGCGCCCCCATCACCGCCACCTTATCCACCGCACCTTTAGTCATGCCATAACCCTCTACGAAGCGATTAGGAATAAAGGCTTCCACCGCAGCAAAGCCAAAGCTCGCAAAGGCATCAAGCAGCAAGGCCGTCGCACTGAGGCCGTCGATGTCATAATCGCCATAAATCACAATTGTTTCGCGCTGCTGGTGCGCCTGCACCAAGCGATCCACCGCCGTCTGCATCTGGGAGAGCAAGAATGGATCGGGCTTCGCGTCATAATCGGGGTGTAAAAACTCCTCAGCGGCTACTCCATGCAAGCCCCGCGCCGCTAATATCTGTGCAAACAAACTCATCAGAGCTGCACAGTATCCGCCGCTTGTTGACCCTTTTGCTGCTGCGAGGATTTGATCACCATGCTCTGCAATTCTTTGAAGAAGATATATTGTTTGTTCGTGTAATACATTTTTGTATTACCCTGTTTTTCGGCCATCAAAAAACCAGCTTTCTCGAGATTCTTAAGCTCGCGCTGGATATTGCCCGGGTCTTCTTTGATCAACTTCGCCAAGCCGCGGACATGGGTGTGGAACTCCGGATACTTAGCATAGACCACAATGATTTTGCGCCGCACCCGTGATGTAATAAACGTTTCTAACATGCTTCCCTTAGCGAATTCTCGCTTCCGTTACCTCTACTCAACTGTTGCTTTTTATTCTACACTTTTTGATGGTAATTTGGCAAGACCACCCACCAATTGATTGTGCGTTTCGTCTCTCGCAACTGCGACTCGTCAACCATCCACACGACACACGTGTCTGCTTTTTATCATACCAGCTTTGGGCGAAGCGAGCAAGATTGATGTGCACGTTTTGCACACTACCCAGATGAAGTAGCAACGGAGAGACGAGCCCCTCTGCACTCTCGCTTGCTGTCGGGTATAATAAATCCTATGCACTATTACGAAGTTGCGCCGCTCAAGATTATCCGCGCTACCAGCAAGAGCTTCACCTACCACTGGCCAGAAGTACTACCACTAGGCCAGGTGGTGCAAGTGAGCGTTGGTGCGCAACAAGTGGCGGGCATCATCATGACGCGCGCCAGAAAACCGACATATACTACCAAGCCGCTTGATGCCGTCGTGCCGCTGCCACCGCTGCCTGCTCCCCTATTAGCGACGAGCCAGTGGCTGAGCGATTATTATGCCACGCACTTCGCCACTGTGCTACAGACAGTGCTACCAGCTGGCATTGCCAAGCAGCGCCGCACACCGCGCCGCCCTGCCAGCCCACCGCCACAGCGCCGCACGCCCACCTTCTCACTCAATCTACAGCAAGAAGAGGCCGTTCGCACCATTCGCCAAGCCAGCCCTGGCACAGTACTACTTCACGGTGTGACGGGTAGTGGCAAGACAGCAGTGTATATCGAGCTTGCACGCCACGCTTTGGCTGTAGGCCGGTCGGTGATTGTCCTCGTGCCAGAGATCGCCCTCACGCCCCAGCTGGTGGCGGAGTTTCGGCAACACTTTGCTGATATCATCCTCACTCACTCACGTCAGACAGAGGCCGAGCGCCACCGTGCCTGGCTAACCGCTCTGACAAGTACACAGCCTCGGGTGGCAATTGGCCCACGTTCTGCCCTCTTTTTGCCGCTGCAGCATCTGGGGTATATCATCATCGACGAAGCACACGAGGCTAGCTACAAGCAAGACAAATCCCCCCGCTACTCGGCGCTGCGGGCCGCAAGTGTCCTAGCTCAGCAACATGGTGCGACCGTAGTGCAAGGGTCAGCCACGCCACTGGTCAGCGAGTATTATCTGGCGCAAAAAACCAAGCGGCCGATCGCTACCCTACCGAGCAAAGCTCGGCCTGAGGCTATCACCCCCACCATTCAGCTGGTCGACCTCACCCAGCGGAGCAACCTCACCCAGCATCGCTTTTTGTCAAATCAGCTTATCACCGCCATTGACGCCACACTTGCAGCGGGTCAGCAGGTCCTGCTTTTTCATAACCGCCGTGGCAGCGCCAATGTATCGCTCTGTACCAACTGCGGCTGGGCAGCCGAGTGCCCACGCTGCTTTGTTCCCCTCACCCTCCACGCCGACCGCCACCAGCTGCAGTGCCATATCTGTGGCTACCACACCACAGTACCAACGATGTGCCCCACCTGCCATAGCACCGATATCGTCCACCGCGGGATTGGGACGAAGCTCATCGAGGCAGAGGTAGCAGCGCGCTGGCCCCAGGCGCACATTGTTCGCTTTGATGGCGACAGCAGCCCCGCAAGCAGCCTCGAGCAGCAATATCAAGCCCTCTATGATGGCACAGCCAATATTATCATTGGCACGCAGGTGGTAGCCAAGGGGCTCGACTTGCCGCAGCTGCGCACCGTTGGGGTGATCCAAGCCGATGCTGGCCTGGCTTTGCCCGATTACACCACCAACGAGCGCATCTTCGAGCTGCTTGCTCAAGTGGTGGGGCGAGTGGGGCGCTCTGCTCACGCCACTACAGTGGTCGTGCAAGCATATCAGCCGCAGCACCCAGTGATTCAGGCTGGCCTGGCTCAAGATTATACTGCGTTTTATCATCAAGCCTTGGCCGAGCGCCGCCGTGGGCAGTTTCCGCCCTTCGTCCATCTGCTTAAGCTCACGTGTGTCTACAAGACGGAGGCAGCCGCCATCCGCAATAGCCAAGCACTCGCTCGGCAGATTCGCCAGCACCACCCCGCGGTCAGCATCCTTGGCCCCACGCCCGCCTTCCACGAGCGGCTGCGCGACACCTACCGCTGGCAGCTCATTATCAAAGCCGCCCAGCGTCGCGACCTCCTCGCTGTTATTGCCGACATGCCCACCAAACATTGGCAGGTGGATATCGACCCACAGTCGCTATTGTAGGTAGATCTGACCACAATTATCTACCGTCAAATCTCACAACCATGCATAATTCCGAGCTCCTGTAATAACTCACCGAACAAGAAAATATCTGGAGGCCAGCGATAAAGCCAGCGGATAAGCTCCCTCTTCCATCTGGCCGGAACATTTTCGGTGCGGTGGGTTATTGCAGGAGTGTTCGTGAGGTTTTGGTATTTCTCGCCACACCCCACTCGCCCACCCCATCCACCATCTGCTATAATAAAGCTAATGAAAAAAGACGCTATTATCACCCTACCCAACTCGCACTTGCGCCAGAAGTCGCAGCGGGTGCATGTTATTACCGACGAGACACGCCAGCTGGTGGCCGACATGACCAGCGCCAGCATCGACTGGGAAAATTCCCGCCCACACGAGATCAGTGCAGCACTGGCGGCAGTGCAGATTGATCAGTTAGAGCGAGTCGTCATTGTACGCGAAGATTTCGACGACAAAGACAACCGCACCTTTATCCCCCTCATTAACCCAGAAATCGTCAAATACGAAGGCCAGCTGGTGAGTGATTATGAGGGTTGTCTGAGCGTATCAGGCCGGATCTATGGCAAGGTGCCACGCTACAGCCGCGTCCGGGTCAAGGCGCTTGATATCAATGGCAACACCATCCGCCTCAAGGCCGACGGCTTCTTAGCGCGAGTGCTGCAACACGAGATTGACCACTGCAATGGCATTGTATTTATTGACCGCATTCGCGATGATACCAGCGCATTTTATCAGCTCGATGAGAAGGGCGAGCTCCAACCAGTTGATTATGACGAGCATATCAAGACCAATCGTATTCTTTGGGACTGAAGACTTCAGCGCTATCAGCCTCGCGCAGCTACTAAAACACGGCTTCCCCGTCCGGCTGGTTATCACTAAGCCAGACAGCCGGCGTGGGCGCGGCAAGCAACTGTGTCAACCAGCAGTCAAACAGCTTGCTTTGATGCACGACATTCCAGTGTTACAGCCCACCAAATTGCGCGATATTATCCCCGATATCCAAGCGCTCGACCAGCCTGTTGGTGTACTGGTGAGCTTTGGTAAGATTATCCCCCAAGTAGTGATCGACTGTTTTTTCCCAGGGATTATCAATCTCCACCCATCGCTTCTACCACGCTATCGCGGCCCTTCACCGATTGAGAGCGCCATTGCCAATCGCGATACCACCACTGGCATCAGCATCATGCAGCTCAGCGCCGCTATGGACGCCGGGCCGGTCTATGCGCAGCTCACTCACCCCCTGCGTGGTGACGAGCAGCAGCTCGAGCTCTACAACACACTAGGCCAGCTTGGCAGCGAAGCACTGGTGCAGCTCCTGCCCCGCATCGTGAGTGGTAGCCTCCAGCCCACACCACAAGACGAGTCCACTGCAAGTTACTGCCAGCTCCTCACCAAAGCCAGCGGCATTATCAACCCCGCTCAGCACACTGCTGCAGCGGCCGAAGCAATGGTGCGCGCCTACCATCACTACCCACGCACTCGCCTCCAGCTGGGCGAGCGGCAGTGCATTATCACTCAGGCACACACCGCACTGGTGCCTGCCACCACACTCGATCCACGCTGCAGCGACGGTACCTATCTCGTCATCGACCAGCTCATCGCCCCCAGCGGCAAAGAGCTCAGCGCCGCAGCATTTTTGCGCGGGTATCGGGTGTGAACGATGTAGATAGTAATCTCCAATAATATCCTTCTTACGCTCTCTTGACGCTAGCTCCACTGCTCTATGCTTCTTGCACGTACATTATAGTCACCATAAGATCTACCCTTCTTGACTCTCAAAGATAATGTGAAGCAAACTAGCCCATAGCCAACACAAGGCATTGCGATACTAATCAAAGAAGCTAACCAAACACAAAACCCCTGCATTCACAGGGGTCATATGTATTTTTTACTTAGTCATTATCACTACGCAGCAAGCGCCACATCAGGGTCGGGGTGGCCTCCCTCAAGCTCGTCTGGCGTATTGCCGTCTGCCGCATCGCTGCTCTGGAAAATGCTAGCAAGGCCCTCTTGGGTGAGGAACTTCTGCGGATCTGCCTTAGCGAGATCCACGAGGCCCTCAAAGGTCTCGCGCACAACAGTTGTGTAGTCTGGGCGGTTGTGGGTGAGCCACTTGAGCTGGGCATAGTCCGCAAAAAGCGCCAGCTGGTCTACCTCCACACCACGCTGCTCTGCCGCTTTCTCGTAGGCTTTGCGCTGGCTCTGATATATCTCGTCCTCTTCGTAGTCGGGCTCGTGCTCGTCGATCCACGCTGTAATGACCGCAGCGTCCTGGTTCATAAACGACTCAAACTCGTTCAGCTGCACCTCGCTCAAGCCATCGCTCAGCACCGTGCCAACACGCAGCTCTAGCACCTGGCGAAAGTTGTCGACAAAGCGCTGCCGCGCCTCTGGCGGCCAGTCTGCTATACCGATTTTTTGCAAAAAAGCATCGTCTAATTGAAACATATTTTTCAATTCCTCCCATCCCTAGTATACCAAACAATCCACCCCTTACACAATAAAAATGGCAAAATGTGGTGTAATGTCCCTCATCGGGTGCAGTCTATCTCTGTTACACTCTCGCCCTGAGCAATCTTTTTATCGTGTGCTCGATAATCAGCCAGGTGAAGTAAGTACTCACCAAAAAGAATAGTATATACAGTGCGGCACGCTGTAGAGGATGGACTCTCGTCATTCATTACAAGGGTGGTGTTGAGATACTTCGCGCAGAGATCGATCAGCATATTCGCACCAATACGACTACAATCCTCACACCGTACTCACGCTGTATCACTCAGCTCATCAGCCTTCTTGGCCAAGTCACCAAGGATGAGTGTGCGCTCGTCACTCACGATTTCATCGAGATGCGCAACCCGCTGCGACAGCCAGGCAAATAGCGCCGCGCTATCGTTTGTCTCCTGGCGGCGCACTAGCTCATCGAGGTCATTATCCGACAAGCGGCCAATAACCTCCAGCCCCACCCGCTCATAGAGCGTGTTATTCACCTCTTGCAGCAGCGCTGCCGAGTCGCGCGTTGTAATCCCAAGGCGATCGAGATCGTGTTGGGTGATGAGAGGGGCAGCTTGGGGGTGAGTGGTCGGCATAGAATCCTTTTCTTGTATACCGTACGCTCGATAGCGTACCGATCTTTATGTGTTAACTTTTTATACTTTTAAGCACTACTGTATGCTTAGGCTGCACGATGCTCTAACCGACGGCGAAGCTCGTCATTATGCTTCACTGCTATTAGTAGGTTCTGTTTTGTCGCTATTGCTATTTGATAGATTTGAAGGTGTCTATCGGGGAACTTCTTATTCGCTTCTTCTACAAAATGCTTAACTTCTTTCCAGGCATCAGCTTTTTTATTCGTCGCTTCTTCTTGCGTTTGCGCCTGTGTAATATTCATACCAAGCTCTGCTATATGGTTACGAAAATCGACGCTAAATAAATCGAACTCTGATGGTTTTGGCTTCTCTCTGTCTGGAATGCCTGCAGCACGCTTAAGGTCAATTACTTCAGCTACTTTAGAGTCAGGTGCAGGTTGAGTTTCTTGTGGTGTGGCTGCTTGAGTTTGTGACTGCTCGTGCGATGGTGTGTTTGACATGCTTTCGGAGTGATTTTCTGAGGATGTCTTGGGCGACTCTAACTCTCCAGATCCCCAATCTTCCGAATCTAGCCAGGCTATCATACGCTCCTTAGTTCGCGTAGCTTTCTCACCGATAGCCTGCTTGATCTTCTGCATACGCTCCTTCCAGCCTGTTTTTTTCTCTTCCACGGCTTGGGCCGCCTCAACAGCGGCTGTACGGTTCGCAGCACTGTCACTTTGTTCGTGAGAGGAATTGCTATTCTGTGACTCTGCAGACTCCACTTTTGGCACTGCTGCTGGAACAGGTTCACTTTGCGCAAAGTCCCCACGCGCACTTCGCCGCGCAAACTCATACACCTCGGGATGAGCGACGCGCTTCGCATATGTTGCCTCGATCGCATCGAGCATGCTAATGCGTGTTTCGTCATCACCAGCCATCGCAACAATACCGTCGTAAGCTTGGTCTCTAATCGCCTTCGCATCATCATCAGTCTCGGCGTGGACAATGTTGCGCAGTGCACTGTTTCTCGCCTCGATAAGTGCTGCTTTTTGCTCTTTACGTGCAGTATCCTCTGCAGCAGTGCGCAAATCAGCTTCTGTTGGTGCAGGTGCTGGTGGAACAATATTATAGATAACACCTGTTGACGCCTCTCCATTTGGCATACTTACTATGTGACTAGTACCGTTGTCCTGATTCTCAACAGGGGCAGCTTCTCCAATAACTTGCTGCGTCTTTTCTGTACCTTCTGGCAAGTGCTCTACTCGAGCCTCGACCACAGCGGCATTATACTCAACTGCCTTTTCGTATGCACCACGCATCACAGAATCAACAATCTGCCTACCAAGCAACCTTGCTGTAGCGCGTGGACCCGCCTCCTTGCCTGTACCTTGCGCCAATTCTTGTCTTTTCGTCTTTGTCACTTCTTGACGTGCTGCAAGTGTTTTGCCTAGTCGATCGATCTGACGCTCCGGGAACGATCGTCCATCATTCACATTGATCTTATCCTGAGCCTCCACTGCTTCTTTATACGCACGAGGAACTTCCTTCAATGCCTCAAAAGCACCCTTCAGGCCCGCCAATCGTCTTGACCCAGGATATGTTTGTGACTCATTCGAGGTTACTGTGCTTGTTCCTGGTACTTCATGTCTTTTTGCCATACTACCCGTCCTAATTTCTTTCCTTATATATTCTGCCCACATCCTACCACAACAGAGGTGATGTGTCAATGAGGGAGATACCCCAATCTCAAAAACCCGCCATCACTCCATAGCGAGTTTTATATACCAACAGCAAAACAGAATTATCATTCAATATAAATATACTGAGATTCTACAGGATAAAGCACTACCAAGCCGACTACTGCAGCGTACGCTTCACTAGCTCGCGGGTGAAGAACTCGAGGGTGTCGCCAATCTCGAGCTGGAGCTTCTTACTGGTCGTGAGATTGAGACCGCAGAGCTCACCCTCAAAAACCTCCTTAGCTTCTTGCTGCTGGCGCTGCACGCTGGCTACTGTTACCTCGGTAATTTGCTCCTCGTCGCGCATCACACGGGCCAGTAGCCCTGCCGTCACCTTGCCCTTCGTTACTTGCCCACCGGCGATTACCGCATCGCGCATCGTCCGGAAAACACCCTTAATCTCTAGCTGGCCAATTTCCGTCTCCACCACCTCTGGTGCGAGCATTGCTTCCATGCTGCGACGTGCGTCATCAAGTAGCTCATAGATCACTTGGTAGCGGCGCACCGTCACTTTGTCACGCATTGCCAGGCGCTTGACAGCTGGTGGCAAGTCGACGTTAAAGCCGTATATAATTGCATTACTACTACCAGCCAGGCGCACATCACTCTCGGTAATATTGCCCACGCCATGGCCAATGATCCGCAGCGTGATCGCCCCGCCCGTCTCCACCAGGCGCAAGCTATCCATCACTGAGGTAAGTGATCCCTGTACATCGGCCTTGACGATGACGTCGAATTCCTGAGCATCGTGTTTCTGCGTCATAAGCTTGAGCAAGTCAGCACCAGTCACATTAGTGGTGGCGGCATTACGCGCTTGGTCGAGCTTAGCCTTCTGCACTGCCAGGCGAGCTTCTTTCTCGTTTTTGACCACTGTGAAAATATCACCAAACTGCGGCAATTCCTTAAAACCTGTTACCGTCACTGGCGTAGCAGGCGTAGCTGCCTTGATAGGCGTGCCAGTGTAATCGAGCAAAGTACGCACCTTGCCATAGGCCTGCCCTGCCACGAGGAAATGCCCCGGTGCCAAGCGGCCCTGCTCGATGAGTAAGTTCACCACCGAGCCACGACCCTTCTCCATATGCGCCTCAATAACGAGCCCCTCAGCTGGCACATCCGTATCGGCGCGGAGCTCTTCCATATCGGCCACAAGCAGGATGGTATCGAGCAACTTATCAATATTCTGGCCAGTCTTAGCGCTAATTGGTACCATAATAGTATCGCCACCCCACTCCTCAGGGTTGAGATGATGCTCACTAGCAAGTTGAGCTTTAACCATATCAGGATTGGCCGTGTCTTTGTCAATTTTGTTAATAGCAACGATAATCTTGGCATTGGCATCGCGTGCAAAGCGGATCGCCTCCACCGTCTGTGGCTTCACGCCGTCATCAGCCGCCACAACAATCACCACCACATCGGTCAGTGCTGCACCGTGCTGGCGTAGCGCCGCAAAGGCCTCGTGACCAGGAGTGTCAAGCAGTGTCATCGTGCGACCACTCCTTTGGGCTTGGTAGGCACTAATGTGCTGGGTAATACCACCAGCCTCACCAGCAACCGTCTTCATCTCGAGGATAGTATCGAGCAGCGTTGTCTTACCGTGGTCGACATGCCCCATCACCGCCACAATTGGCGGGCGTGGCACAGCATTGCTTGACGGTTTATGCAGGTGCTGCACAGTATGCTGCTCGGCGGCTTTGCGCTGCAGCGTCACTGCTAGACCCAGCTCCTCTACGATAATCTCAGCAATCTCAAAATCAATCCGCTGATTGATCGTTACGGTAAAGCCATTCTTAAAGAGCTCGCCAATCAGCTTCGTGACCGGCAGATTCAGGGTTTGGGCCAGCTCACCAACGGTGATCGAGTCGGCAATGACCAACACTTTTTCAGACTGACTCATACACACACTCCTTTCTGCCGGTCGAAGCCGGTCATCTCTTGTAATTTACTGGTTATTTTTTCTTGTCAGCGAGGCTTAGGCTCACTTTGTGCGCATCTTTGTCGATGTCAAGAATGACAAAGCTCTTGCGCTCATTGAGTGTAAAGACTTTCTCTGGGTCGGCACCGCCGCTGCCCAGCTCGCTCACGTGCACCAGCGCTTCAACTGCTGGGCTAATTTGGACAAAGGCACCATACGGGGTAATGCGCGTTACTGTACCCTCAATGGTCTGGCCTTTAGTGAATTGATCCACCTCATCAAGCCATGGGTCCTTGGTGAGCTGCTTCATGCTCAGGCTTAGGCGATCTTTGTCGATGCTGATAATCTTCGCTTCAACGCTCTGGCCCACCTTCACGTAGTCGGCTGGGTTGTTGACGCGCTCCCAGCTAATCTCTGAGATATGGATAAGCCCCTCAATCCCTTCGACATTCACGAAGACACCAAAGTCCACCACACCAGTCACGACACCCTTGACGGTGTCGCCAACCTTAAGTTTCTCAAAGTGAGCAGCCAGGCCATCCTTGATGGCTTCTTTTTCACTAAAGATCAGCTTTTTGGCCTTGCGGTCGCAGTCAAGGATACGCACCTTGAGTGTCTGGCCTACTAGTGTATTGAGTCGTGCCAAGATCTCATCTTTATCAGCACCACCCACCCGTGGGTAGTGCTCTGCTGATAGTTGCGATACTGGCAAAAAACCTCGCACGCCTTCATACTCAACCAACATACCACCACGGTTAGCGTTGTATGGCACCACTTCGATGATCTCGCCAGCATCCAGCTTAGCTATCGCTTCTTCCCAGCCACGGTCCCGAGCTGCTTTGCGTAGGCTCAGCAAGCTATAGCCATTATTAAGTTCGCTATCCACCACACTGGCTGTTACTTCATCACCAACCGCCAGCGCCTTGGCTGTGCCAATCTCGTGCCGTGGCACATAGCCAACCCCTTGCGGACCTAGGTCTATTAATACGTCTCGTTTGCGCACTGATAATACGTGGCCAGTCACGACCTCGCCGGTTGCTAGTTGCTTAACGCCGTCGCCAGCGAGCAAATCATCCATTGTTAAGGCTTGTGTTGCCATAAGTCTTGATACAGACTCCTCTTATTAATTATATTATTGAGACACGCCGGCCAAGCGACGCACCATTCCTCTGTATTATACACAAAGTCGCTTCGAGCGTCAAAACCCACGCATTTAGGTCTCGTCTCTATGAATAGTTGGCTTAAGCGGATAATTGGCACAGCCAATCCATCACTCTAAAAATGTTCTGGCCCGATGAATCACAGAGCCTACTCGCTCTCACAATCGCTAACCTTCAGATATTTTCTTGTGAGATGGTACTCTAAAACTATTATACCGTCATATACACAACGATGCCATAATCACAACAGGTATATTATCCTCCCCCAAAGCAATTACCCCTGCATCACACAGGGGTAGGCATAGCGTTGTCAATGAAACAATGAATATGTTGTATACTTTACAGCGCGGGTGTGCGCGACTTGCGATAGGCCAGTGCCACGCCAGCTAGGCTACTCACTGCCACAACGGCTGCCAGGCTCTCGGCCGGGCCAGTTTGCGGCAAGGCGCTCACTTGCTGGGTAGATTGAGTTTGCGAAGGAGTGCTGGAGTTGGTCGATGGCGTTGCGGCAGGCGTGCTTGAGCTTTGAGACTGAGTAGACTGAGTTGATTGGCTTTGTGTAGTTGTGCTCGATGCGCCACTCGTCTCGCTATTAGTTGCAGTCGATGTGGTGTTTTTCTTGTCTTGCGACTGAGCTTCTTTCGTCTCTTTGCTCTTGCTGGCCTCTGTTGATTTGCTGTTGAGGCTATCGACTAGCTTGTCATTGGCGCTCTTATTGCTCTGGGTTGATTCCTTTTTCTTAGCGTCAGTGGTGGTAGTGCTTGCCACTTGCCGGGCGCTGCTGTTGTGGCTATTCTTGACGATTAAGACCCCGCCAACCAGTGCGAGCGTTAGCACTGTCCCGACGACGACGTATCCGATAATTGATCCTTGCTGCTTCATTGCCAAACCTTCGTTTACGTTACTCTTTCTATTATACCGTAATCGATCGCAAAACGCAACGCACGAGCTATACAAATCACCTATTGTGCCACACCTCTCGCCCTACCCCTCTCAAAACCCACCATACACCGATACTTCGCACCACCCACTAGGCATCGCGAGCGCGCTGTGCTACACTAATCATGACACGTACAATATACGAACAAATCATAATCTCTACCTCTGTCAAATCATGCGAAGTAATCATTGTTTCGCTCGCAGGTTCGCATGCCGATAGACGTGTCTATATCGCCACCACGTATGCCACTCGATCAGCTCATCCCTCACCTCACTCAGCACGCCCATGCGTCGGGCCTTGCGCCACTTACTTTTCGCTCAAGCAATCATTTTCATTGGCACTACCCAATCCGCACGGTTTATTATGATCCGCACGATGCCCAGGCCACTGCCTACCTCCTCCACGAGTATGGCCATGCGCTCCTTGGGCACTGCGGCTATGCGCGCGATGTGCAGCTCGTTGCAATGGAGCGCGCAGCGTGGAATGCCGGCTGCCGAGTTGGAGCCGGCTGGCAAGTGACGGTCGACGACGAGCTCATCGAATCTGCGCTCGGCACCTACCGCGACTGGCTCCACGCCCGCTCGCAATGCCCACACTGCAACGCAACTGGCTTACAGCGCAGCGATGGCACATATACCTGTCTTGCCTGCTTCACCCACTGGCGCGCCAACAGCGCCACTACCTGCCAACTCCGGCGTCATGTTGTAAAAAGAACAATTATATAACTTGCTCCTTATTGTCGCAGTGATTCTTACACAATGCGAGAGAATGTCTCCCAAAAACAAATCTCTCATGCTTACATTGAAAGCTCGCTGTAGCAACTGGTTTTCACGCGCGACTAGACAGAGTGACACCCGCCTACCTCGTTTAGTGTCCAGCCTTCACCCTCAATCTTCAGACTAGCCCCTTTCTCTGTGTCGAGGCTAACCCTCTCACGCCCACCGCACCAAGCTTAAGAATCAATTCATTATACTCTAGCAGCCATAGCAGCAGCGCAAAACCACCACAAAAAAGCCGCAAATCCCCAACACAATATTCCAAAAACACCTCCCAGATCAGTAGGAGGTGTTTTAAGCGATACCTGCGTTACCTTTAGGCGGCAAGCGCAACGTCCGCTTGTGGAGCAGCCGCAGCAGCAGTATCGTCGGTCTTTTTGGTGCGGCGAGAGATCCGGCCGCCCTTAGCGCCAGCCACACGAGCAAGTTGTGGATTGGCCGCAAAGCCGCCAGTACGGCCATTCTTGCCGCCCTTGGCGCCAATCTTGGCGTAGAAGTTAGGGTCTTTAGAGATGTTTTTTTGCGCAGCCTTCAGGCCGCCAGCTTTTGTTCCCGCCATAGGGTTACTCCTTATTTATATATTTACCAGAGGTACGTTGCCAGTATAGGCCAGCAAATCCTCGCTACATACCATATATGATATGTATCATGATTTAAATATAGCATACTGTATATGTTTTGTCAACGTTTACATGAGCATTTTCAGATTGCATTATTGGTATTGCATTTAAGACGCCTATGCTATATACTAAGTATTAGCTTTGGTTTGGGTCGTTTCCACCAAGGTCCACCACAACAATTCTCGTTTGCTGCGAGATTCGAGAATAAAAAAACAACCCTGCGCATACAGGGTTGTTTTTGATATTGAAAGCGCTTTGCTGTTTGTTGGGGTTCAGAACCAACTATACCCGCCGCTTTGGACTGCTCGACGACCAATACCATTTCGAGGGTGCTGTCGCTCGCTATCTTGGCGCCGCTGGAGTGCCTCATACCCTTTTACAAGTTGTGGGTATAGTACATTCATGACGTTCTTCGCACCAGGTGACGCATCATCTTGAATCATACTCATCTTACTCCCAACACCTCCTGCCGTGCCAACACCAAAGACACCAACTTGCTCTGGCACAATACTCAGTGCAGCATGGTGATGCTGTGGGTCTGTGAGAGAGATATACGGCTCTCCAAGCGTAATAAACCGTGCATCAGGCAGATGAGTCATATCAACTGCATGGGTCTTTATTGCATTGCTCGCTGTTCTCTGGACGACTGGCTGGCCATCCTCATCTGGAGTACAGGGGTAAAGCAAGCCAATACCATGCTCATGGCTAATTGTCAGCGCCGCCCCAACCTCCGGTGCATATAGCGTATAGAGCCTATTATGCCCGTCTTGTGGCAACAGTCGAGCTTCTCGCTCTATATCAATTTGCATTCCATCTGAGCCAGTAACGAGCGCCTCTTGGCCATACGGGTTACTGCCAGCTGGCGCAGCAAATACTCTCTGCTGCCGAGTGATCACCTTATCATAATACAATATGTCGCCCGCCGAATGAATTGGTGGCTCACCATAGCGGTAGTTGATTGATGGTGGTCGCTGTTCTGTCATAAGAACACTCCTTTTTGGTTATGGTTATCACATCATCACTGTATTGCTATCAAGCTAATAACTACCCACCCGCGGCGCTCCACTCGCCCAAGCCACACCAAGTCGCAGAGCAAGCACCCCTCTCTAGCGATTATACAATAGAATGGTACGTTTGTACCAATAACGTTCTGGATTCTATATATTCAACGACAATTTGTCCACAAAAATACAGCCTCTCTTAGGCTGTATTTTCCAGTAGCCTGATGATGGCTATCAGTGATGCGTTCTACCTACATACGATGACTACGAGAGGTCCTGTCAACACTCTCTGCTGTCTTTGCCATCTCTCGCAACATCTTCACCCATGCTTATCGCTTAGCGATATCTGCTTCAGAGTCAGATTGGCTCGTGTCTTCTGACTCGGCTTGAGTCTCGAGAGGATCTTCTTTCTCAACCTGATAATACTCCCTTGATGGACGCCCATAATTATTATAACCCATGGTATATCTCCTTAAGTATTATATACTAATAACAAACCTGGTTATGGTCCAGTTCTTCGGCAAACTTCAACATCTCAAACCCTTCCAGCGTCCAGCCAATATAGCCGCCGCTTCGTCCGTTTTGCTGCCCTCATAACTTTGACTGGCATGTCGCTTCTCCTTGTTTTTGTTACTTAGACACTCCATATAATACTTTCTCTCTAGATTTTGCAAGCAAGTAGCAAACTTCGCACCTATGACCACCGTTAGATCTATCACTTCCCTCAACCTCTGTTACATCTCACCGACAAAAGACACCAGCATGTTAATGAAAGTAGCAACGCACGGCCAAAGTATCGTCCGAAGCATATTAGTATCAGGTTTAAGCGAACCGTACTTGCAAGCATCAAGTTGTTGATAAAAATCGTCTCCAAAGATAAGAGCCACCCTATTCGGATGGCTCTTATATAATTCGGCACCGTGCTAGTTTCCCACTAAAAGCAGTATAATCGCCGCTGGGGAGCTTAACTTCTGTGTTCGGAATGGGAACAGGTGTTTCCTCCTCGCCATGGGCACCGAAGTGGGGGTTTAGACGCTTGGTTCCGATATATTTCCTCGGTGGGCCAAACCCCTGCTTCGATGTCCATCTGCACGGTATAGTAATGTACGTGTCAACGATTGACAGTGGTGATATACACCAATCACTAGTTAAGTCTACCTCATCCACGCCACCAATGCAAGCATTAGCATCGTAGACAAGGACATAAAAAGGCAATGGGGCGATTAGTATGCTTCGGCTCCATGCATTACTGCACTTCCACCTTGCACCTATCAACGTGATCGTCTTTCACGGCCCTCATAGGGAAATCTAATCTTGAGGTCAGTTTCGCGCTTAATATGCTTTCAGCGCTTATCTGGTCCGCACATAGCTACCGGACAATGCAGCAGGTGGCCACAATCCGTACACCAGCGGTGCGTTCACCCCGGTCCTCTCGTACTAGGGGCAAATCCTCGCAAATTTCCTGACGTCCATACCGGATATAAACCGAACTGTCTCACGACGTTCTGAACCCAGCTCGCG
>JABZJS010000003.1 GCA_015257665.1 Nanosynbacter sp.
CCCCGGTCGCCGTTAGCGACTGTCGTATCCTGTGCTGCCCGGACTTTCCTCTTGCTAGGTCGCAAGCGATCATCTAATAGACTGCCTCTTTATTATAGCATAAGGGATTTATGACGAGTGAGCACAATACTCTCAATCATCAAAAAAATCCCAGACTCACCCCAGGCGCTTGATATTCCCCTGCATGATGCAAGGTGGGTTTCCTCATCCATACCCACGGGTATGGTGAATGTTGGAATCCCTATCATATGATGTTAGGAAAATCATACACGCCCGATATTTGTCTGGGACACTCTTAGTATACCACAGAATGGTAGGTGGCGTCACGTTTGCAGTATCAAGAGCGGCACGCTTCCCTGCTTCGCATCATACAAAGCCGACATTCGCTAACTATAATCTCTTGTATTAGCGATAAAGCTATTAAAACGAATGACAACTATTCTATTCCAACTACTGAACTATGGGTGCAGATAAGCTATTGCCATTCAGCCCCTCATCAAGCTCGCTTATTTCCGAACCCCACGCGAATCCAAGCAAAGGATTCTTCCTATCCCTAGCCAAGCGACACGCCAAACACCAGCGAGAAAAGCTGCAGGATACCCCTGATGGCCACCATCATCACATTGCCAATGGCCGAGCTACCCACTAGCACCAATACAAAGACCAGCATCACGCCGTACTGCTCCACCACCTCCATGCCGCGGCGCACAAACTCTGGTGCTAAAGCATACAGCACACGCGAGCCATCCAGCGGCGGAATCGGCAGCATATTAAAAACGAAGAAACCAAGGTTCACGCTCACCGCCGTGGCAAGCAGCGGCTGCACCGCCGGCCCCGCAATCGTCGCATATAGGCCGAAGCAGATGAAGGCAATGACGAAATTCGTCAGTGGCCCAGCCAGCCCCACCAGCGCTGCACCCCATTCATCGCCACGCACTCGCTCGGGATTGTACGGCACTGGCTTGGCCCCACCAAACACTGGTAGGCCCAGCAATGCCAAGCTCAACGGCAAGAGGATGGTCAAGAATGGATCGATATGATGCACTGGGTTGAGCGTCAAGCGCCCCTGCTCCTTGGCCGTGTCATCGCCCAGCCAGTACGCCACAAAGCCATGCATCGCCTCGTGCAGTGTCATTGAGATAAGAATAACAACAAGGACGATAGTGAGGTGAGCGATATCAATATGCATTTCTTTATTGTACCATCACCACTCGCCGTGCCCAAGGCTTTGCCTTGCTATGTAGCGTCATATATACTGGTACTATGTCTATAATCACCTACCATACCGACACCAAGCCGATCGACCATATCGAGATCACCGAGCCTACGCAGTGCCGCCATGTACTCGAGGATATCGCACAGCACGCGCTCAGCCTTGCCAGCACACTCCAACCAGCAGACGAGGACACGATAGAATTACCAGCATCAATGCGAAAATACAGTAAATATTACAATGATGTAGAGAGTACAACCGTTGTTACCACTGTTGATTCTCATCAAACAATACTTGATGTCACACGCCACACTGGCCACAATAGCATCAGTTGGAACGTCTTTATCGACCAGCCGCTGCCACAACCAACCACCCTCGCACAGGTGTGTGCACTGGTGCAAGCAGAGCAGCCAGACTACGCAACCGCTAGCTGGCAATCTCGCAATGCAGATGGCTCAGACCGGCACATCATGGTCTTTGCCTCGCCTAGCAGTGTGCGAATCAACCTTCTGCGGCATACTGGTAGCGATACGCAGCGGCTCCCCATCGATGACCCACAAGCCATCATTGATGAGGTATTTGGCTCATAATATCATAGACACGGAACCCAAAAACACCCTACGCCCCTACTACATAAACCACTCAAGAAAATATCTGGAGGCTAGCGATACGGCAAGATGCCTCAGCACTCCACCTTGACATTGCCTCCTTGGCAGCGTATACTAATACAGATTGTAATAATATAAGTTATAAGTGGAATAAGAATATGGCAGCACGATGTGAACTGACTGGCAAGGGTAAGCAATTCGGCAACAATGTAAGCTTCTCGTTGCGACGCACCAAGCGAGTCTTCAAACCAAACCTTCAGAAAAAGACCTTCGTTGTCGATGGGCAAAAGGTCACCATGGTTCTCTCAACCAAGGCGATCCGCACCCTCAAGAAAAAAGGCCTGCTCACTAGCGCCAAGACAAAGGCCAAGGCTGCGGCGTAGCCGCCCAGAGCAAACGACACCTGTAAAAATATCCCCTTTTATAGGGGATATTTTGGTGGTTACTTCGCTTTATCTAGCTCAGCGATCGTTGCGAGCACGCCAGCGAACTGCCAAGCAAACTCTGGCCGCAGCACCAGTACACGCTGGGTGCCAACCGCTTCGCTCGTGACAATGCCTGCTTCGCGCAGGACTTTGCAGTGGTGCGAGACAGTCGAGAGTGAGAGATTATGATCGATCTGGCTGCAGCCCAGCCGCCCCTCCGCAGCCAAGCGGCGGACAATCCGCAGCCGCAGCGGGTCGGACAGGGCGGCAAAGACATGCTCTGGTGCGAGTGTGTCAGTTGGGGTATTTTGTTGGGATGTCATTTCCTTTGTATTGTCTCATACCTGCTGGTCATTGCCAAGGCAAACACTACTACGCCGGCCGCCACCAGTGGAATTGCCTGAGCTGGCTGGCTACTAATAATTGCACCGCCCAACATACCACCAAAGCCTTGACCAATGTAAATACTGGATGAATTGAGTGAAAGATTCAGCTGAGCCCGTTCTGGAGCAAGCGCAATGACGCGGTATTGCTGAGCAATCGTGGCAATCCACGCACTAGCCGTCCATAATAGCACACTGCCACCAACGAGCCCAAGCGCACCTGGCATCCCAGCCGCCACACCAAGCAAAGCAAGCGCCAACGAAAAGGCAAGCATTGCCCAGCGGGCCAGCCAAATGTGGGCAAAACGATCGGTCAGCCAGCCGCCTAGCACACCACCCAGGAGTGAGCCCACACCAAAGATGAACAAAATCAGGCTAAAGTGTTCGTGCAGACCCGCCTGCTGTACCACTGCACTCAGATATGAAATCACGCTGGTGCCAGCGACAAATATCACTACCGTTACCAATAATGTCAGTGCAACGTGGCGATTCGCCAAGCCCGCCACCAATGCCCGAACGGTTGGTACCTGCTGCGCTGGCTGCGCCTCACGCGCCCGAATGCCCAGCACAATGCCACACAACACCAGCACTGCAGCCACCGCCATTGCCCAAAACAGCGCGTGGTAGCCATAGCGCTCCCCCACAACCGAACCAAGCGGTACAGCGAGAACTGTTGCCATCGTCATGCCTGTTGTAACGACGGAGATTGCCTTGCCGCGATGCTTGGCCGGGGCAAGGCTGGTTGCCAAAGCCATCGCCGTTGGCATCATCATGGCTGAGCCCAAGGCTGCCATCACTCGAGCCACCATCATCCATACAAATGATGACGCGAGCGCTGCCACTCCATTGCCAATTGCAAATATCGCTAGTGCTAGCACCAAGGTCGACCGCCGATTGCGCCGCCCCATCAGCATGCCACACAGTGGTGCCGCCAGTGCATACACCCACGCAAACACCGTTACCAAGAGGCCAGTCTGCCCCAGCGACACCCCCAGCTGCTGCGCCACTTGTGGCAATACCGCTGCCAGCATGAAGCCATCCGCCCCAATCACGAAGGCTCCCAGCGCTAGCACCGCAATCTTACCCCACGGCGTGGTTGATTGTTGTTCCATAAAACCGTTCCTTTCTTCGATATAAATCGAAATAATAGTAATATTTCGAAGTGTATCGAATTTATTGCACTGTGTCAAATCGACCACGCTATGGCAATGGTTTCACTATGAATCTCACAATCCTCATCACTGTCTCCCACTCATTCCTTGAGAAACCTATAGGGACTGGCCCCATCTTGTCCATTGATCCACCAACACTCATGCTGGCTACAACTAATATTCATACCCCACCAGATAAAGCAGCGAGGAGAAAAACGGAGTAAAGATGTATCATAAAAACCAGCCTCTCTATGAGGCTGGTTGCGCTTGGGGTATATGAATCCTAGCTTCGAGCCAACTCAAACACCGTCAGCACTTCGGGCAGGTTACTCGCTGTTTTGATCTTGAGCTTAGGTTTTTGTTCGACTGGCGCACCAAGCTCCTTCTCAAAGACCTCCACTGTGTCTTGCGGTACTTCGTACTGCAACGCACTATCAGCATAGTGAACGGGCACCACCACTCGTGGCTCGATCTTGCGAATAATGGCGGCGGCACTTGTCGCATCCAGCGTGTAGCCATAGCCACCCACTGGAATAATGACAATGTCGATCACCCCCAGCGCCTCGAGCTGCGCGTCAGTCAGCTCTGGCGCGATATTACCAATCACCGCAATGCGAATATCGCCACACTCAATGCGATACACCGTCGAGAGCTGCTCGCTCTCTGGCGTGTCGATGTGGCGCGTGGCTGCAATGCCGCGGATGGTATAGTCGCCCACCTCATACTCGCCAGGCTGATTGATGATAAGGCGCGCCTCGGGGCTATTTACCGCAAAGCGCTCTTCGGTCGCAAGCTCTACTGCGTCCTTCGTCTTGGCGTCCTTCAGGCCGAGCAACGATAGTTTGGGGTCGACCGCCAGCGTGGTTTTTTTCGTTGCAATGATGACAGTGTTGCCGCCTTTGTATTCGATATCAAGCATGATTCTCTCCTTCGTCTTCTTTTAATATATTATCAACGTCTACCAATACGGTATGCTTGTTGGTCAGGATGGTAGTGATGAAGCGGTCGCGCACGCTCAGCCGGTAATAGAACTCGTCGTAGCTCAGGATGCTATACGTCAGCTCGCGCCCCTCCTGCCGCTCGATAACTGCCACCACGCTGCGCACCTTGGCGGCCGAGAGGTTACCCACGAGCAGCAGGTCGATCGTACTGGCAGACCCCTTCACCAACGCCCCCGCCGCAATCGCCACACGCAGGCGCGGCAGCTGCATAATCGCATCTTGCCAAGCAGGCCGGTAACCCGATTTGTTCTTGGCTGGAGCAATTTTTTGGTCGGCAAAGATAACGCGCAGTGGTGGATAATATTCGTACTGCTGGTTTACTTCGTAGTACAATTTGTTATCCACGCTGTCGCTCGTAATGATCCCCACTTCCAGCATATTGAGCAGCTCACGACGCACCGAATTAATTTGCTCATTAATTAGCCGCGTAATCTCGCGCACATAAAATGCCTTTCCTGGATTGTTCAAGAAAAGGTGGAGCAACTTCACACGAGTTTTTGATCCAAACAGTGCATCTATCATTACGGTCACCAACTAGATTTATGGTATCACATCTGGCGCGCTTGCGCGAGCACCTCACCAAGGTACGTCTCGGCATCCTCCAGGCTGTGCCATATGATGTCTGGATTGCGCCGCAGCCAGGTCATTTGCCGCTTGGCCAGGTGCCAATCTGCTGTACAAAATGCCGCTTTGGCTTGCTCAAGCGTATACTCGCCCTGTTGTAATTTATGTATAATTGGGTAGATATTTCCTGTCATTGCCTCACTGTCCCAGCCATAGTGGGCAGCTAATTCCGTCGCTTCTTGCACAACACCATGCGCAAAAAGCTGCTCTGTCCGCTCAGCAATGCGCTCACGCAGGACATCACGCGGCGATGCAATACCTACAACATAGGTATTTTTGTCAACATGCGCTGACCTCTGTAACTGTTGTCCTTCTCGCACTATTGTATTAATGACATGCCTTTTGTTGTATTTATTACTGGGTAATTCTATGTTGTGTACTCGACAATGTTCGTGCAAAGTTTCTATAGAATAGCCCTGTAACTGCTGCATAAGCTTTTTGTTCACCGTCGGAAATTGAAATTTATACAACACCGCATCAACATATAGGCCCGTCCCACCGACGAGAAATGGGATGTGCCCACGCTGGCGAATAGCCACAATTTGTCGATTAGCATAACGCTGAAAATCCACGACTGTGTAGCGCTCACCTGGCTCTACTAAGTCCAACCCCCAGTGTGGCACGAGAGCTTGCTCGTGCGGCGAGGGCTTAGCAGTGCCAATATCCATACCCTTGTAGATGGTGCGCGAATCGGCGCAAATAATCTCACCACCGTACTGCTTGGCGAGACGAACTGCTAAGCTGGTCTTGCCGCTAGCGGTCGGTCCAACGATAGCAATAAGCGGCACAGTAAGTGGCGTGTTATTTTTTGTATGCATGCTAGCTACTCCTCACGTCATTCTGCGGCGCGGCAAACGGCCGCCAGCGACGCTGCGCAAAATCGACCACACGGTACGAGTCATCACACTGGATCCCATCATGCTCGAGCAATTGCCGTTGCACCGCCTGCCCACCCGGAAAGCCGACCGCAAGGCCTCCCTTGCAATTAACAAGCCTATGCCAGGGTAGCTCCTCCGGCCCACCATGAGCAATTTCCCCCACTCGCCGTGCGGCATATGGGTGGCCCGCAAAAGCTGCCAAGTCGCCATAGGTTGTCACTTTATCATCTGGCAGCTGTACCATCAGCTCGTAGATGCGGCTATGCAGGGTATTATGTTCTTCTGCTACCATTATTCTGCCTCGCTATTTTTCTTGTGCTCACACAAAATAGTATAGAGCACCTGCGAAAAATTATCTAATCACCCATCAAGTCATTCAACACCAGAAGCCTGAGCCTGCGACATGCTAGCGTGTGTATTATGAATATTATCGTTGTATATTCAGATAATCTCCCTCTAGTCGCTATAAGCAGTGAACATCTTTCTCTAGTTTTCAGTTTTCATGCCTCTCGTTATAACCTATATCTGCCAATACAAGAAAAGTCCCACCGCTCATCAAGCGGTGGGAGAGGAGTTCACGGAAAGTGGTGAGAATCCGACAAGCGAGCTTTCACAACCTACCGAGTGAAATACCGGGCAATAGCCTCTTCCGCCTCCGCCCAGGTGCGACACTCGACAACGCGCGGGTCATCAATCGTAACGCCTGGATGCCATGGCCGTTCGCCAAATAAAATTGCCAAGCCAAGCGGCGCATCATCTCCTTCAAGGCCACGCTCGAGGTGATGCGGCGAATCATCAATTGCAACCTCCATATTATGCTGCTGGTATATCTCTGTCTTTGAGTCGGTCATTATCTTAATGCCGTTCTCTGTTTCGACTGGCCGCCGCGTCAAAATAACCTGCTCAAAGACATCAGGCAAGTACTTTTCGATACTCTGCTTTGTCACGTCTGCTAGGCCATAATGCCGAGCTGAGACTGCATAGAGTTGATACCCGACCGCCAGTCTTCGCAACACCTCAATCGTCTCTCTGTCTGGGACTTGCATCTCCTCAAACCAATCAGGCTTCGCCATGCCTGGTGTCGTCCCCAATTGCAACCCATTAAATCGCTCCTGCACTTCCTCTGGTGTTGGACCCCACATCGTCTGTGGTATGTCAGGCCGAAAGTTGGTACCATAATGCTCGTTATATGCTGCCACCAGCCCTTCAGCACACGGAAAGACAACATCATCAAGGTCGACGGCAATAGCAGGTTTGTCATTTTTTGTTCGTTCCATATTACTCCTTTATTATTTACTGATTACAGCAGCTCTGGCCGCTCCTGCTGCACATAGTGTCGCAATGAGCTGATATAATGCACCGCCGCCGCAAAGGGATAGTCAGTCCGTGGCGTGATAGGCTGCTGCATAAACTCATCTGGTGTGAGCCATTGGTAGCTACTGTGTTCCCAACTGAGGGTAATTTCTGGCGCATCACCATCAACGAGTGCCGCATAGCACACATAGCTCAGCCGCTGGCCATCAGGGTGTGGCAGTACGTGCTCGAAGGCCACACTCAGCTGGCTCGGCGCAAAGCTAAGGCTAGTCTCTTCTTCTATTTCCCGTCTTACCGCCTCAAGTGGTGTCTCGCCATGCTCTACCTGACCACCAGGCAGATCGGCACCGTGCGGAAAGAGCGGATGCGTACTACTGCGCTCAAGGACGAGAATTTTGCCAGTCGCATCAACAATGAGTGCTTTGGCTAAGAAATGGGGTTGATTGTTTTCCGGTTGGATTGCCCGAGTAAAATATATGTTTGCCATGGCGTCTATTATACATAAAAAAGAGCACACCATGTGTGGTGTGCAACGACTGTAAAATGGAAGTAGGATTTTACAGCTCAGATTTGCTCATTTTTATCACTGGCAAGTCGCTCAATTGCCACCTCCACGTCGTACCAATTTGTGCAGCGCACCACCCCGGCTGGCAGCGTTGCGGCTTGATTCCAAGCATAATCGCCAAAGAGCAGCGCGTTGCGGCCATACGCTGCCACCGCTTGGCAGTGCTTGAGCTGGTCGTCAATCAGCACATCGGCGTTGATTTGCGTCATCAACTCTGCCTTCGTGGCACGGTGCGAATCATTAGTTAACTCATCCCAAATACCCGAGAAATAAACCGCCGTGCTAGCAAAGATACCTGGAAAATGCTCGTCGATCCAAGCTATTGTATCACCCTTTACTTGTAGGCAGCGTGACGTTGCAATCATCAGATGATGGTGTTGTGCCAAATGCTCTAGCACCTCCAGCGCGCCGCCAATGTGCCCATAGCCCGCGCTTAGGCTCGTGCTCACAATCTCGGCAGTGCGACGCTCCACTTCAGCATTATCCACCTGCCACATCTTGGCCCAGTGCTCGTCGTAGTCATCGACCGTCAGGTTCGTCCCCCAGCGCTGGTTACTAAAGGCGACGATGCCAGCGGCATTCTCCGCCAGCACGTCGTCGACATCCACAGCAATGCGCAGGCGACGCATTAGCTGAGCCCCTCTAAGTACGCCGCGAGCTCATCCAGCGGCACCGTTGTCTCACCCTGCTGGGTGCGCACGCTCACTTGGCGATTGGCTTTGTCGCGTGGGCCAACGATAATCTGCACCGGAATTTTTACAACAGTAGCCTCGCGGATCTTTTTGCCAAGCGATTCATTGCGCATATCTGTTGTGTATCTTACCTCGTTGTATTTTATAGGACGCATCAGTACCACTGTTTTAAGTACCGATGTGATTTCATCAACATAGTCTTCTACGGTGTTGTTAATGGTGAGAATACGAACTTGCTCGGGCGCGATCCAGAAGGGGAACCACCCCGCGGTGTGCTCAATAAAGACGCTGAGGAAGCGCTCGATCGAGCCCAGCAGCGCACTGTGGATCATCACGGGCCGAGCCATCTCACCTGCTTCGTCGGTGTATTCAAGGCCAAAACGATCAGGCTGGACGAAGTCGAGCTGCACCGTCGCCACCTGGTGCTCACGGCCAATCGCATCCGTCGCCATGAAGTCGATCTTCGGCCCATAAAAGGCCGCTTCGCCCTCCTGCTCGAAGTAATCTAGCTGCTTGGCCATCACAGCTGCCTTGAGCTGAGCCTGGGCCGATTGCCACAATTCTGGTGCCCCAAGGTAGCCCTCACCCTCATCGCGATAACTCAGGCGGACACGCAGCTTCATCCCAACAATGTGGTACAGCTCCTCGGCGCAGGCCAGCAAATTACTCATCTCCTGCTCGATCTGATCCGGCCGGCAAAACACATGGCTATCATCCTGCGTCAGTGAGCGCACCCGACTCAAGCCGCCCAGCTCGCCAGTTTTTTCGTCGCGGTAGTCGGTCGTTGTCTCGAGGTAGCGCACCGGCATATCGCGGTAGCTCCGTGGTTGGCTGGCAAAAATCTGCGTGTGGTGTGGGCAGTTCATCGGCTTGAGGGCCATCTTGTCGCTCGTCTCTTGGCTCGTCACGAGAAAGAGTTCATCGCCAAACTTCGCCCAGTGCCCGCTCGTCTCGTACAGATCCTTCTTGGTAATGTGCGGCGTCCAAACTTTGGCAAAGCCGTATTTCTCGCGCAGCTGGTTAGAGAGCTGCGCCGCTTTATCCCGCAAGATCGTACCGCGCGGTGTAAAGAGTGGCAAGCCCACCCCCACCAGTGGCGACATTGTGTAGAGGTCGAGTTCTTTGCCAAGCTTGCGGTGGTCGCGCTTTTTGGCTTCTTCGCGCATCTGTAGGTAGCTATCAAGTTCCGCTTGTGTTGCAAAGGCCACGCCATAGAGCCGCTGCATCTGCGGCCGGGTCTCGTCGCCTCGCCAGTACGCACCAGCCACACGCAGCAACTTGAAAGCTCCCACCTTACCCGTGCTCTCCACGTGCCCACCACGGCACAGATCGGTGTAATCACCCTGAGAGTAGAGTGATACCGTCTTCACCTTACTCTCGCCTTCTGCGGCGCTACCGAGGGCCTCTCCGGCCAATTCTTTGGCAATGGTCGTCCCCGAGCGCTTCAGGTCATTGAGCAACTCAACTTTATATGGCTGATCTGTCTCCTTCGCCCAAGCAATCGCCTCATCCACCGGCACATCGCGGTGCGTAAAGGGTAGATCGCGGGCAATAATGCGCCGCATCTCCTTCTCGATTGTGCCAAAGTCCGTCTCAGATATCGTCACATCACCAAGGTCAATGTCATAATAAAACCCCTGCTCGATAGCGGGCCCCACACCAAACTTCGCCTGTGGCCACAAATGCTGGACGGCTTGCGCCATGATATGCGCCAGGCTGTGGCGCATTGCTTGTTGCTCGTTGTTCATTGCTTTGTTTGCTCATCACCTTCTCTACTGCGCGCTGGCAGCCAGAAGCCGACTCGCTCCTCCTTGTATATAAATTATGTTGATAAAAATAAAAAACATGCGTCCTGGCACGGATACTCCATCCGACCAATCTCGCATGTCTCGGGCCGCTTGCACACAAACGGCGGTTCCACCGGACTTCTTGGCGCTTGCCGCCAAGCACTCATGACGCAACGTTCTCGCACATCACGACAACCCACGAAGCTCGGGAGGCTGGTGAGGCCCCGTCAGCACTTACCGTCTATTGTATAACGAGAGTGGGGGTGGGTGCAAATAGTGTCAGCCTCAACCTCTCCCAACTACATCGCCCTCACGGCAGACCCATCGCGCAAGAAAATATCTGGAGGCCAGTGGCTGTGGGGGCGGATAAGCTCTGTGATTCATCTGGCCGGAACATTTTCGGTGTGATGGGTTTGTTGTGAGGGCGAAGATGATAAGTTTGCACGTTCAGGTATGTGTCCCATGTACCCTTGCCCTCCCCTGCATCTTCTGCTACAATACACGTGTCGGGCGATTAGCTCATTTGGCTAGAGCGCTTCATTGACGTTGAAGAGGTGAGAGGTTCGAATCCTCTATTGCCCACCATTTCGGTCTATTTGCCAGTGCACCATGTCGGTCTGTAAGGTGCGCTGGCGCGAAAGCACTTACTACTACAGTAAGTGCTTTTTGTTATGACAAAGCCTCGCCAATATTGCTTCGCTCCCCGCCCACACCACAAACTTGCAAAACGCAAGCCTTGATGCTACGCTAAAGGCATGACACGAACAGCTCACAAACGCTCAGCCTGCCCCATTAGCTACAGCCTCGACCTTTTTGGCGACAAATGGACACTCCTTATCATGCGTGACGTGCTGCTCTTTGGGCGCTGCTACTTCCGCGAATTCGCACGCGATGAGCGCATTGCGAGCAATATTTTGGCCGATCGCTTGGCGCGGTTAGAATCGGCTGGCTTGCTTGATAAGCAACGCGATCCACTCCAAGGCAATCAATACATTTATAGCCCAACAGACAACAGCTGGCAGCTCTTGCCACTGCTCGTCGAGCTGCTCTTTTGGGGCGCCTGTGCCGACCCACATGCTGCCGTGAGCGACGACTATCGTGCCACCATCGCCCACGAAAAAGATTTGCTCAAACAAGAAATCATGCTTGCCGCAAAAACCGGCACCTTCGTCGACTACTACCACAACACTATGGGTATACAGAGGTAGAACCTCTCACAAAAATTGATATATAGTAAAAACATGTACTATATTTTAGTTGCAAATTGCAAGTGATGTACCCTGCTTGGCATCGCTACTTTTCCTCATGAGCCTACCTGCCGCACTCCTACAAATTCACATTGTATGAATTATAAAAAAATATTCACATAATGGTGTCTTCTCATCGCCACCTATCATTCGCTCACAAGCGCCTTGTTGCCGTCGCAATCGACCATGATTGTAACCTCTCAGCCCATCATATCGCTTGCAGATTACAAGCAAAATGACGCGCCATGTCGCAGTCTATTTGCTGGTTTATTATGAACAAAATATGGGCGAATTCACACACTGCGCCACACTCACCCAGACTACCTGCCTCGCCCAAGAAATCGCTCACACCATCATCAAATTCACGCATCAACTATGCAATATAAAGCATATGCTTATCAATATTACACACTATCTGTACACTCCTCTCCATTATCTCTACGAATGAAGCAGCAAAAACCAGCGCCAACAAATGAAAATTTGGTGTATATATTCACATCACTCATACATCCTGTCGCTAAGCTATCACAAGTTCACCCACTCCAGACTATCGTATCCTAAGCAGTATAAAGAAACCTGGCATGCCACCACTTCTTTGAGCACCCCACCCTCCTCACAGCACCACCTAGCAGGCATAGCTGTGGTTTCTTGCCTATTATTCATCCACACCACTTCATTAGTTATCCACATTACCTATGGTCATTTTGCTGCGCATCATATGCGTTTAGTGATATAATGCACACACAATTCTCATTTGTATTTTGATATTTTTGTATTATAATATCTATTTTGATAATCTGGCCTCTGTAAAATCTTCCAGAGTACCCTACTCGAATTGCCACTATAAACCCTACGAGCCGCTCATTCTTGGCACTATAACCCCAAGACGACCCTGCGCCTCTGAGCTAGCAAATCAACAGCCTCAGCGACGCCAATAACACACATGCCAGTTCCCTTCTCGCAAAGTTAATGAAGCGATGCTACGCTTTATTGAACCCCCCACAGACAAAGCAGAGACATAAGAGGTCCATATACACAAGAGATGTGAACGAAATACCACTGATGAACGGCCTTCTAGCGCCAGAGTCTTACCTACTTTTCAGTACCGCCCCTCCTCTCTCTCACTCTTCAGCGGAGTATAAATCTACCACAAAGCCCCACCAGACCACCCGTCAACATGAGAAATTCTACTCTAAGCACCGCAACTCTTATAGCCCCCAGCCAAGGACGGCAGAGAATATTAAGATAGCTGACACTCTACGCTCCAATCCTCGCCAATACAAAAACCGGCCATTCTCTGGCCGGTTATATATGCCGCTACAAAAGCGCGAATTCTATTCCTTTTTGCGCTGCTTTTTGGCGGCTTTTTGAGCTTGTTTGGTGGCTTTGGCGCGGTCGCGCGAGCCGGTAGTGGCTTTGACGGTTACATCAAATTTATCGAGGTAGCGACCAAACGCCAGGTGCGTCTGGGCATTAAAGGCACCAATCGCACTAAAGCAAATGGACGTGACGGGCATAAGAATCCACTGCGCCACCATGGCAAAGCTGCGCCGGCGCTTGTAGCGCTCGGGGCGGGGTGGCAACATTTTGAGCATCAAGAAGACGGTGATAAAGATACCGATCATCGCGAAGCGCTGCAAATTGCTAATCACCTCAGGCAGCATATGCACCGCATAACTGCGTGATGATTCTTGGTTGATCAACAGTGGCACCCACCCACCAAAGGTGACCAAAAAGGACATCACTGCCAATGTGACATGCCCATCGAGCAAGCGTATGAAGCGGGCAAACACTTCAGCAAATGGCACATTGCGCCGCCGCGTAAAGGTGCGCATTGCCACATATGGGATATCCGACGCGCCGTAGCTCCAGCGTCGGAGCTGCTTAAACTGCGCTACCACTGTCCCCCAGAAGGTGTTGTCCATCACGGCATCTTGGTAGATAGGCACATGGATGGGCAAAACACTGTAGTCTCCCGCAAAGTAGAAGTAGCTGCGCCAGTATTGATGGCCATCTTCCACAATGCTGCGTGTGCTCCAGAAGTTCATCTCCACCAGCGCGTCCATTGGCTGTGAGTGCGAGGCAAAGTTGCGCAGTGTGTGGGGGCGCATACTGCTGATGATCGTCCAGAAGGAGTTACCCGTCGCAATCACCCGCATCGGCGCTGGGGCATCCCAGATGTTACCGAAGTATAGTGCAATCGGCTGGTACGACAAACGCTTGCGCTCGGGGTGAACGATATACTCATACGCCACATAGTCGAAGTATGATGGATACGGGCGGTTGTCGCTGTCGAGCGTGGTGATCATCACATCACTGTAGGCAATCCCCTGCTCGTCACAATAGCGCTGGAGCTGCTTACCAGCATAGGTGATGTTACCACCCTTACCAATCACCTCATCAGGCATGTCCTTAGGGTGCATGATAGTCTGGAAGGTGAAGAATACATCGCCATACTCCTGTTGAAGGCGAGCGGCTGTGCGGGCAATCTCCACCCCACCACGCTCCTCGTAGGCAAGGACAAGGATGATCTGTTTGTTGTTGTACGTTGTATTCTTAACTGACTCGATGGTAGGCTGCAAGACATCATACGACTCATTGTACGCCGCTACAATCACTGCTTGGTAGAGTTGCGATGGTCGCGGGAAGCTCGCTGGGTCGGCCGCCATAAGGCGGAGATTCTCGCGATGCTCTTGGGCGTGGAACTCGCGTTGATGCCGCTTCGGTAGTGGCTGCTGCTGAATGGCAGCATAGCTCGCTACTGGGTCTTCGAGCTGCTCCAGACGCTGCCGCCAGTTAACTATCTGCGCCTTCTCCAGCTGGTGGTGGCCTGTCAGTGTACGGTAAGCAATGCCAATCGAGCGGACAATCACACTCATCACCAAGACGAGAAGGTAGATAGACGCCCACAGTGGATTGATCAAAGACAAAATGATAAACAAAATCAGCATCCCATAGCTCAAGAATGCTGGGAGAATTTCAAATAATCGGTAGAGGAGAGTGCGCTTGCCCATGGGCAGCTCGAGATCGTTGTGGTTCATTTATCGATACGCCAGGTGCATTACTGCTAATCCATACGAGGCAGCAACCAGCAGCACCAATACTGCTGCCGCCCCTACAAAAAGCGCTGTCTGGCGGCGCTGCAGGCTATACAGCTTAACCATCAGGCCAATGTGCACCACCATTACCAGCGCACCAAACAACACAAAACTGAGTAAATAATACCAATAACTCTTATAAAAATGCGCCTCACCAAAGGCGGTGTAGCGCACATAAACCTGCACATCGCGCACCTGCAGCGTGAAGCCCATCACCAGCATATAGATGATGCCCGCGACAAACACGCCAATCAGCGCCGCAAAGAATGGCCGATCGGCCGCGATCGTGCGGAGAGGGGTGCGCAGAAAATCCTTCTTCTCTTTGGTCATAAACAAATGGAGCCGCTGACCGGACTCGAACCGGTGACCTACGCTTTACGAAAGCGCCGCTCTACCAACTGAGCTACAGCGGCATCACCGCTATATTATACTAGAGGCGAGGCGAAAATGGAAGGCAGCGCGGCGTGATAGCCTGTAGAAGCTACCTCACTGCATGATGATGAATTATTCCCCTACAAACCTCTTGCGATTTTTGATAATTGCTGCTACTATTGATCTAGCCTATGCGCTCGTAGTGAAGATGGCCTATCACGTCTCCCTGTCACGGAGAAGATCGCCGGTTCGAATCCGGTCGAGCGCGCCAGTATTGGATACGACATACCCTCTTGCAACAGGTCAAGAGGCTTTTTTATATAATGCGAAAATGGTCATCTTTTATCTGTAGCCCATCAATATGCAAACTAAGACTATCTCTGATATGATGGCCAAGCGGATCAAGAATAAAGTCAATCCCCTCTCGGCGGGCTAATTTTGCAGCAGGCACAAAGTCGCTATCGCCTGCAATCAGAATGATTCGTTCGACCTGCTGTTTATATGCCATTGAGGCAATATCCAAGCCAATCCGCATATCAACACCTTTTTGTTGGAGAGATAGTTTGAGATCTTTCTCTGTTAAATCAGCTATACCTATTTTGTTGTCAAGAATTTTCTTTGTTACTTCTGGCTTAAGATTATAGTAAGTCGCTGCGTCGTTGAGCTCACCCATCCGTAATGCGAGTTTTCGCTTTCTGGCCAATTCACGGAAGAACTGCTCCGCCCAGACTTTCTTATCACTGCGCCCAAGGTCAATACTCTTTTTGAGGAGTGGATGGTAAATCTGTTTTGCTATCGGAGGACAATCGTAGTAGAAAATACGATACAGCTCACATTGGACTCTTTCACCACTCCTCTTGTCTATCAGATGTCGCCAACAATATCTATAGAGTTCATCTGCTCGTTCGGCTGGCGTTTTCTCACCCAGACATTTCTGGGCTCGTTTTCGATAAAATCCGCCATCAATGAGAATTGCTGTCTTCATGCTATCCTACCTTTCTTACTAAAAAACTCCTAGCTGTGCTGGTTCCCATATGGAGGGAGAGCGTTTGCTAGGAGTTGAATAACCCTATTGTAGCATAGATACGGAAGAAATCAACGCTTAGCGCGTAAACTTCTCGTGCAATGCATGGTATTCGTAGATTTCGTCGTCTGAGAACCAGTGGTTGATCTCTTGCTCGGCCTCCTCGGGGTTGCCCGAAGCGTGGATGAGGTTGGGCACGCCCTTGTCTTCGTCGTTGGCATAGCCAAAGCTCATGTGTGAGTAATCGCCGCGGATCGTCCCCATCTCGGCAGCCATTGGCTCGGTGGGGCCCACCAGCTTGCGCACCAGCTTGACGGCCTCTACCCCCTCAAACACCATGGCAACGACTGGCCCCTGCATCATAAAGTCCAGCGTCACCCCAAAGGCGTGCTTGCCACGGCGCGACACCATCTTGCCGATCTCCTCATAGTGGCGATAGTAATGATCACGCGTCGGAGCGATCATCTTGACGGCCACAATCTTGAGGCCCACCCGCTCAAAACGGGTCAAAATCTCGCCGACAATTCCCCGCTGCACAGCATCTGGCTTGAAGACGACCAAGGTCTTTTGCACATTATTATTGTTGGGCACCGCTGTTGTTTCGCTCATAAAGCTCCTTATTGTTAGGTTTGCTTGTATTATAGCGTATTGTGAGTGATCGCGAAAATACGAAAACCTAGAACCACGTATTGCAAGTCCTGGCCAGAAGAATAATCGTAAGGTCAGATACGATAACCCTGCCGACACCTGATACTCTACCTCTCTGTCTATATATTGTGGTATACTATGGCAAATGGCACAGCACTATTATATGCAAGATTTGATCATTGACTTCATCGAATATATGGAGGTGGAGCGCGGCCGATCGTCCAAAACAGCGGAAAACTACAAGCACTACCTCGAGCGCTTCGTTGAGTTTGCTAGTGCTGAGCTGACGGTCGATCAGATCACGCCCGAGCTGGTGCGGCGCTACCGCCTCTGGCTCAACCGCTACCAAAGCGTCTATGGCGAGGAGCTGGGCATGCTTACCCAGAGTTACCACCTCATCGCGCTGCGCGGCTTTCTCAACTACCTCTCTAAGCGCGACATCACCAGCCTCTCGCCCAGCAAGATCGAGCTCCCCAAGACACACAAACGACAAGTCACGTTCCTCCATTATGACGAAGTAGAGCGGATGATTGATGCCGTGCCAAGCGATGGCAAAGAGGCCAACTTGCGCGACAAAGCCATCATCGAGCTGCTCTTCTCCAGTGGTCTGCGCGTCTCAGAGCTTGTCAATCTCAATCGCGACCATATCAACCTCAAGCGCCGCGAGTTTATGGTGCGTGGTAAGGGCCAAAAAGACCGTCCGGTCTTCGTCAGCAGCCGTGCCGCCGAGCAGATCGAGACCTACCTCAGCGCCCGGCATGATTCGCTCGACCCGCTTTTCATCAGCTATAGTCGCAACCACGGTGCCACAAACACCAGTGGCGACTTCCGCCGCCTCACAACCCGCAGTGTGCAATCGATGATTGGCAAATATGCCCGCCTCGCTGGCATCACTAAGCACGTCAGCCCCCACACTATGCGCCACAGCTTCGCGACCGACCTATTGATGAACGGTGCCGACTTACGCAGTGTCCAGAGCATGCTCGGCCACAGCAACATCAGCACCACACAGGTCTACACCCACGTCACCGACCAACACCTGCGCGACATCTTCGAGCAGTTTCATAGCGGGAGAGAACAGGGGTAGGAACCCTAGAAAGGAAACTATGAATAATATGTTATTACCAAGCAACAGCCAGGCTCCACGCGCAACTGAATACAAGGGATCAGACGGTGGGATATTCCGAATGTTCGACCACGAAGAGGCGATGCGAGTAATCCTCGCCTGGGCAGATCACGACTGGCCGATGACCAAACAACAGGCATTCGAGCTGCGAGATTCATTGGGGTGGAACGTTGGCCCTGAAGGCAGGGGTTTGTTTGTTAGCAAAGTTCAGGTTGGTAACGAATCGGATGGATTCATTGCTTTTGACAAAAGGAGAGGATGTTTTACGTCCATTATGATGCGCTTAACCACACAAATATTTGGCGGATTGGAAAACGAATTTGCGCATGAAATTGACAACTTGTACTCAGCGTGCATGAAGTCTATGCAATCAAAATTTGGCAAGGGTAAGGGAAGATCAGACGATACATCATCATCACATTCATGGTACCTTCCTTCAAAGGCGCTTGTCTCCATTGGTAAGACATCCCATGGTGTCGACGCTATAATAGAGTCCCCAGCGATGAAGGAAATAACGGACGCGGAAAACGCCTACTTCGAGTACTTTGGGCCAGATGCGCCGTAAATAGCATCCCTTTCTTATGTATAAATATAGGTCGCTATTCTAAATAATAGCGACCTATCTATTTTAGATTCTCATTCCTACGGATTACACGACGTGCCCAGTGGCCCTGCTTCGTCGTTGGTGACATAGAAGTTTTTGCAGAGACTGCCAGTGATATCGACGCCCTGCTCCGGGAAGGTGAAGCTACCATTGGTATTGAAGCCGACATTGACGCGGCTTTTGATGCGGCGAAAGATGGTGTCTGCCCGGCCGGTGGAATCGATTTCGGGCTGGACGGTATCGAACTTCGTCACGCTGCTTGCTCGTTTGAGCGAGATCTTGACGGCCGAGGCTTTGTACAGGCTAGTCACACGCAAGAACGCCACACGCGAGCCCGCTGGCACAGACTCACCTCCGGCCATCTGGAGGACGGCTTGGCAGGCGTAGCCACCACCGGTGTAGCGCGCGTTGGAGCACGGCACGGCATTGACGGTCGTTTGGGCACCGCTGTCGCTATTGGCGCGCAGGCCAGGGCGTTGGATGGTGAGCGGGTTCGCATTGTCGGTGATGATGCTGGGGCGCAAGAAGTTGGTCGACACCTGGGCGCTATCGAGCTCACTTAGGCTCACACTTGTCTTGGTGGGCAAGACAGCCTGTGCCCGGATGAGAGCTGGCGCGTTGGGGCTCCACTGGTCTTTGCGTGGCAATGAGCGGAGGTCGCCAGAAGTTGGTGTCTCGATGGAGGCAACTTCGTTATCGCTGTTTTTCTTGCGCATCCACTCGATCTGCACACTATCAAAGGCATCTGCACCAACCAGTGGAATGACAGTCGACTCCCCTTCTGCAAGGTCGAGCTTGACGTCCTCAGTCTTGGCCTCGATCTTGACGCAGGTGTAGGCTTGGTTGAGCGTGCTGCTGCCACTACTCGTCTTGATGGTGGTCTCACCACTAACAGACGACACTACACCAGCTGCTGCCACGGTGTTGCAGCGCTGCTGCTCAATGGCACGGCGAGCCCGCTCATTACCCTTGAGAGCCGCACGAATGACACGCTTGCCATCCTCTACTCCAGCGACCGCCGAGTCGTAGGCACTCTGCGAGAGGTCGTTGTTGCTGGCGCGCTGTTGCTCCTGTACCATCAGACGGATAAAGCTCACTGTTACTACCGTGATCAGTACTGTTGAAAACATCACCACAAAGAGTGACACCATACCGGCCTGCCGCTGCTTGTTGCTATGCTGTTGCATCCACCTCATCATCCTACCCCTGTATCAATGTCTCAAAAATATTAATGGCACAGAAGTTGTAATTAGCACTGTCATTCGTGGGCGGTTTGCAGGTCTGGTTGGCGGTGTTGATCGTATCTTGCTGGTTGGTGCCAATGACGAAGCGGAGGCGATAGATGGTGTGCGTGCCCTCGGTCGATTCAATAACGGGATTGATCTGCAAATCGCGCAGCGCCAAATCCCCCTCGCGTGAGCCCAGCAGCTCCGTTGCTTTGCTAAGAAATACATCGGTCGAGTACGTGCCACGAGCCGTTGGGTTGCAATACTGTGCACCAGCATCAGTCACACGGGCGAGGACAATCATATCACCACGCACATCACCCTGGCGTGTGTCGTTTTGGTAGCGGACGGCACTACCTTGCTGTAGCTTGGCGGCTGGGCTCCACACATACGACATCGTACCAAAGCATAGACGTCCCAACCCACCGCCTTTGTCTGGCGACACATAGCGGATCCCATCTGCTGAGGCCAAGGCATCACGCCGGAAGGAATCGGCTACATCGCGCCCTGCGAGGTTGATTGATTTGAGCGTCACCCCCTTTGTATACAGACCAATAATCTGCAGAGTGGAGGTCGTAATGGCAATGAGTAGCACCGAGAGGAAGCTCATCGCCAGTAGCAGCTCGATGAGGGTAAAGCCTGACTCTTTGCGCTGTACAGTCTGCCGTTGCTTCTCTCCTTGTGTTTTACCTTTGTTAGCGCGCCACATCATACAACCTCGTTACGGTGCCAATCGTCATTGGCTTATCACTCGCTACAGTCGGCCAGCAGGCAGAGACGTACACATCGTAGGCGAGGTTGGCGTTAGCACCCTCCGCCTTGACAATCTGGACGAAGAGCCCCTGCGCCCGCGGATCATTGCCAAAGTCTACCTTACTGTAGGTTGTGGGTTCAGGTTGGTAGCTCGCATTGGTCGGCTCAAAGAGACGAATGACCTGCTTACCCGAGGCAGCATCGGCCCGCGGCGCAACAAAGAATGCGCCGCGCCCCCGCAATGTATCCGGCGAAAGGCGGCAGTTGCTCTCGGCAAGCTCGCTCAGCGTGATAGGCGTGGTCGTACCTACCTTGCCTTTGATGGTCTCCCACAGCTGCTGGTTGACGGCCTGCTGAGCAGTCCGAATCAGTAACACCTGCGAGTCGATCTGCTGCCGCACCTGCGTTACCTCCAGCGAGCGCTGCGCCAGCGCCATACCTTGGTTCATAATCATAAACGCCCCTACAATCACCATACTAAAGAGCACAAAGGCAAACATCACCTCGATGATCGTATCACCCCGCTCGTGGCGACGCTCTAGCATTGGCCTATTCCTCCACCGATCAGCTTTACACTGCTGGCCGAGCTGCCACCTCGGGCAATCACTGCCCCACTAATGCCAGTAAAGACCAATCCATCGGGGTCGATACAGAGGTTGGTGTCGCCTTTTTGGGCGTCATTATCAGGCGAGAGAACGGTCATCGGGTTGTCTGTGTTGCCAATGTAGGTCTTGATGGCACCGCTGGAGGGCGAGCGCACGATCAAATACGAGTGACGTGCACCCTGCCGCAGCGCCGTCTCCCACGCTAGTTCGTAGGTAGTTGTCTGGCTGGCAGTGTCCGACAAAACAAGCCCCGAGCGAGTCAGCGCCTCATAATCCGTTGCTGCAGTCGAGCTATCACGCGTGGCATAGATTGTCCGCGCGATGAGGCTTCGGCCATCACGGCCAGTGGTAATGAACCGCCCAATAATAGTGCACTCGCTCGTGCCCGGCACCTGCGGGGTAATGCTCTGGCTAATGCCGCTAGTGCTGCAGCCAAGGTTGCGGTCGTGATCGTTCTGGACATTCACCACCCGGTCGTACTCCCCCTGGAAGAAGCTCACCAGCGAATGGGTGGCATCGCGGTAGCGCTGGGCATTGACCGTCGCGCCCACACCTACCATAATCCCGGCTGCCATTGCCCCACTCACCGCCAAAAACAGCATCATCTCAATAATGGTGAACCCTGGCTTCACTGGCATACTCATAACCTCTCTAGTATAGCACAAGCAGCATTAGCAGCACAGGGCGATGAGGCGATTCTGGGGAGAGATGATGCTCTGCAAAGCTCAGGCAAAGAACGCAAAAAACCAGCCGCTCCCAGGCTGGTTTTTGCTTAGCTCACTTTGAGTGAATTTTATTGCCTACTGCGTCTCTTCGCCAGCTAGTAACTCCGCCTCAATATCTTGCATAGCAGCAAGGACGAGCTCGTATGCCTTTGGGTTAGTTGAATCACCTAGCCTGCCACCAACACGAAGCACCTTTGCCTCGTCATTACACCGGCCAGCAGAGGTTACCAGTAATGTCCCTACCGGGTAAAAATCACGGTAGTAATCCTTCCGTTCCTCTGTTAGTGGTCGATCGGAATACACTTCGACTGCTGGGCCAGTTACAACGCTAATATTGATACCTTCTTGCTGTGCATTCTTATACTGCTCTTCGTTGTATGGATCAGTGATTTTGCATTCACTACCCTTAAATATTTGATCCTCTGTCGCCCATTGATTTAGAGCACCAGTAGGGCTACCTTCACGAAGAACCCGCGCTACAACTGCTGTCTCATACTGCACAAAGTTCCCGCGCGAATCTCTAGTCTCGCCGCCAGCATAACTAGTGACGGCAACATGCTTGTCCTCAGGTCGGCTACCAAAGCCATTCTCTGCCAATACTATGCCAAGCCGCTGTATTTCCCCAACAATATCTTTGCAGTAGTTCTCTTTGCGCTCGTTAGCGAGCTTTGCTTCGACCTTTGCTAGCGCCTTTTTTATCAGCTTCTCACGCTCGGCGTCCTCTCCTTCACTGAATTTCTCAGTCTTTGGCATTGGAAAGTCTCGCAGCGTTGGCTCATACGGCTTTGCTTGGTCTGTCTCACCACTAAGTGGCTGGTCATATCGTGACATCATATCTCCTTGGAGTTAGGGTGTTTATGATGCCTATAGTACTCTCTCTCTGGATTGTCAAGTATTACATCAGGTTTATAAGAAGGAGCAAATCTACCCAGCCTGGGTCTCAAAAGCCTAGTGGCAATGCCACCAGCGCGCGCAAGATATGCCCACCAAACAAGAGTGAAATAACGCAGCCAATGATAAGCAGCGGCCCAAATGGCACCTGCGAGCGCGTATTAAGCTGGCCGCGCACCAGGCCCGGCAGGACGATGATACAACCCAGCATGTTGGAGAAAAACAGCGTCATAAAGGCCAATCGCCAATCGCCCAGCAGTAGCGCCAAGCCCACGCAGAGCTTCACATCGCCAAAGCCAATCCACGCCCCGCGCGAAATGGCATACAGCCCACCATACAACCCCGCCAGCAGCGCCACCGCCCCCGTGAGCGATACAAGATCAACATCGTGCAGTGTCGTCATCCGCACCAGCACGAAGAGTGCGCCCAGTGCCATCAAGCCATAGTTAAGCGGGTCAGGCAGGAGCTGCCACTTGGCGTCATACGCCGCGAGAATCATCAGCACCAAGGCCACCACCACCCATACAGCAAAGAGCAGGCTACTGGCTGGCAATGCCCATGGCCACACCAGATACGACAGTGCCAGGCCCACCCCCAGCACCAGCTCCATCACCAGCTCGAACCAACCAATAAACTGCTGGCAATAGCGGCAGCGCCCACCAGTCGACAGCCAGCTCACTACGGGGAGTAGATCATACCACGCCAGTACATGCCCACACTGCAGGCAGCGCGAGCGGTCGTCTCGCACTGTACCTTGCAAGAGGACACGCAGTTGACGCCATTCGTGTTTGTCGTAGGGGTGGCCGGTTTGCTTATCAGTCCGCAGTTGCCGCGCACGCACCCGCCACACTTGCGCGCCCGCAAAGCTACCCAGCACTACACCGAGAAGGAGCAGTGCACCTGCTATCAAGATCGTCATACCTCACTAGTATAGCAAAGATATGCAAGAACGTGCTACATCATCACGCGCTATCGAAGGCCAGTGCAGACCTTCTTCATTGTATGATGAACTGCTGGGTCATGCTTGTGCAAGAAAATATCTGGAGACCAGCAAGCAGATATATGCTATGTATTATCTGGCCGGAACATTTTCATCACACGTACAACCCAGCAGTTCGTGTACTCCATACATAAAAAGAGGCTGGCACCCCTTTGGTGTCAGCCATCTTCTTGTGTATCTTCTGCTCAGCTGCTACGACTCAAGGCAGTATGCCACGCCGTTGCCGCCTGCCTCTAACTTGGTGACGACGACAAATTGCTTCGATGTGCCCTTCTTGAGGGTAGCACCATCAGAGTTGGTGGCGTCGCAGCGCACACCCTTGACGACGATCGCGCTCTCGGTGGTAGGCGTTACGGTACCATTACCCGCATTGTCTTGGACGGTGATGCTCTCTTTATCAAGGTTCGAGAGATCACCCAGATAACCCTTGAGACCCTTGCTGTCGGGGAACTTTCCGCGGTTGTTTGATGTATATTGCGTCACGGCAGCAGCGATGTTTTGCACATCATTCTTGCGTGCTGTGTCGCGCTGACCCCGCTGCAGGGCAGGCAGCGCCACAAAGACCATCAAGAATATCAAGGCGGCAATCGCTAGCACCAGCATCACCTCGATGATAGTAAACCCTTCTTGCTTCGCTTGGTGTTGTTTCATACTTCTCCTTTGTACCAATGTACGAATATGCTTACGTTACTGCTATCATAGCGTAGAATAGCAACGTTGTCTAGGTTTTGTTCGCACGAGATGATGAGCCTATATGGAGGGGTGCAAAGCTGCGCTATGTTGCCAGCATTTTGGGTATGATTGCTATCCCCTATTTCTGTGGGACATCAATGTATTCTTGCACTTTGCCGTCGCTTTTTAGCTGCGCGACTTGCTTGGTAAGCTCAGTGAGGGGGATATAGAGGTAGGTGAAACGGATTTTGCTATCGTTCTTCTCATTTACTTTGACGAAGTAGTAGCCACTGTCGGTCGTGCTCTTGATAGCACCAGAGGGTTTGCCAGGCTCGAGCTTAGCGATCTCACTCACCGCGAGGCCGTTGTAACTACTGGCAAGATTGATCAGGCCAGAATCCCCCACCTGCGGTTTGCTGCGGCCACTGCCACCAAGCTCGGTCGCGATTTTGGCAAACTCACCATTGCTGCTTGCCACTAGCCCCGCGGCTTTGCGCTGCAACTCATCGGCCGTTTTATCAACCGCAAAGGCTACTCGAGCCCGCACAATGCTGCGCCGTACCGCCTGGCGATAATCCGATGGCGACCAGTTATACATCATGCGCGACGATGCATCATACGTTTCTTGGCTAATCTTGCCATTAGCGGTGTTGCGCTGCTGCTCGATAACGGTATCAATGTCTTGATCGCTCACCGTGATGTTGTACTGGCGTGCCAGCTTGGCGGCGTAGGTATCAACCAGCGCTCGGTTGAGCGACTCACGCTTGATGTGCTTGAGCTGCTCGCGGCCATCATCACTGTCGATGCGGATCTCATCGTACTTACCAAGGTAGAATTTTGACCCCCGATACTGCACTAGGTAGTCGCTATAGCGCACGAGCTCGCCATCAATACTAGCCACCGGCACGGGAAAGATCTGCGTCATGCGGTAGAGGAGGTTGTTGGAGCTTTGGGCAATGTAGAGCTGCTGCCACGCCACTGCCGCCAGCAGTAAGGCTGCCACTAGCGCCACAATGATCGTGTTGATAATCACCCGTCGGCGTGACGTCTGGATAGGGTACTTGAACTTGCGCCCACCAGCCAATATCTCTTCGCGGTGTGCTGCCACCGTCTCATTGGTGATACGCTCGAACTTCTTGGGAGTATTGGGATTTGCTGCACTGGCCTCTGTTTTGGTGGGCTTGGCTTTCGCAGACTTACCCTCCTTCTTACTCCCCTGCTTCGGCTTGAGCGCTGTGAGGCGATCTTTCAGGCCAGTGGCTGAGGCGGTTGATGTGGCCTGAGTGCCATAACGGCTACGTTTGGGTTTTTTGCTTGGTAATTTCATGGTGATACTCCTGCTGCTTGTGCTGCACGCTCCGCCTCGCTGACGGCATCTTGCAGCTGATTGTAGATCTGCTCGGGATGATCGACATTGCGGATGATGAGATCGCCCACAAATGTTTGGATCACAATCGTACCAAAATGAAACACCTCACCCGAGAATCCTGGTATATTATAGCTGATATTTTGAATTTTTGCCAAGCTCAGCTCCACCACATCGGTACCAAAAAATCCTTTTTGCGTCACCTGGCGAATACGCTGGTCGGTCACGATGTAGTAGGTGTAGCGCCACATCAAAAAATGATAGCAAAAACCAATAAGCCCGAGCCCCAGCCCCACCACCGGCAAGAGAAACAGCTCTAGTGTGTCTTGCCAAATCAGTGGTGGAATCGCCCCCACCACCAGCGGCAGCAGCAGCATATAAAAACCCTTGCGCATGGCAATAATATGCCGCCGAAAGACAAACAACAGCTCCTCACCCTCGCGCTGCCCATTAAATGCCTTGGTCTGTGCCATTATGCCCTGCCTTTTTGTGTAATGATTGTTATGCTTTTCTTGCTGTCTATTGTAGCACGAACTTGACACCACCCCACAACCCCTGCGTATAATGAGGTTATGCATACTATGCGGAGTATTTGTATATGGTGACGGCTGGACGATTTATTCATAAGCGCCGCACTGCTGCTGGTGCCGGAGTGCCACCGCCGCACCACCCACCAGCTGCGCCACCAGTGCCAAAGGTACCAACGCCAGTGGCCGTCGACCCCACCGAGCCAATCGCAGCGCCTGACTGGCAGCGTCGCCTTGGCCATGGCATTGTCCGTGCGCTTTGTATACTTGCGGCAGGAGCACTTGGCTGGCTATGCTACCTCTGCTGGACAAGTGACGGCACACGAGCCATGCCAGCCGACTTTATGGCTTGGGTTGTCTCATTCGCCCTCTTCTCCTCCGCCACTATGTTCGTTGGCGCTGCCTGCAGCCGATGGAAGGATATGTCCGACTGGGTGCGATGGGCAGCTGAGGTAGTTGGTGGGTTTGGAAGGTAATAGAGGTAATAAAAGTTCCTTCGGTTCGTAACTCTGTGCTTACCACTACAAGATACTCAAGCAAAACAAGAAAACTCGCCGTTACCTTGGCGAGTTTTTGCTATAGCAAGTCAACAAACTTAGCAGCGTATTATACAACTATCAGGCTATTCTTTATTACTGTTGTGCCTAGCCGAATTTGCAATAGCAATAACGGCGGCTGCGACATTCAATCTAATGCCAGTATTTTCGGCGATTTCTTGAGACAATCCAACACCATCTCTACCATCAACTCCTGGCTGATCACAGAGTCTCTTATATTCATCTGCGCCAGCTCGAGCTATAGCTCCACATGAGTATAGACAAAATCCCCGCTCGGCTTGACACACAGGATATCACGCTCGCTGTATCGTGTTGTTGCGGTGCCACCCATTTCATGATTGGGAGCAAACCGTACCACGCAGCGTGCATCTTGGCTTCCCCTCATTTCTGCAAGGGCGCGCTGGATGCCGTGCGGCATGTGACTGTTGGCTGGCTCGTCGGGCCATGTTGTGCTAGCATTGCGCTGCCAATCAGTGCAACGCCGCTGCTCACAATCGGCAAATGGCCGTGTCTGCAGTAGCTCATCCACGTGTGCCACACGGCCTGTAGCTACAGCATCCTTGCGTGTCCGGCCAAGCGACTCGGGGAAGACCGCTGCATACTGCTTTGATACCAGTGGTAGGGCTTCATCACTCAGTCGATCGTCAAAGAAATCCGCCCCATTTAGTTGGTGTCCAAAAATCAGAAAACAAAAAATCGCTGCACCAACCAGCACAGTGATAACAGCAAGGCTACTAATCGTGATAATGAGAGCTATATTGGTACGAGGCTTCATGATACTCGTATCATACTCTTTTTTTGTGATGTATGCAACTATAGACTGTAGTATTTTGGTACCCCGGATAGGAGTCGAACCTACAACCTTCTCCTTAGGACGGAGCCGCTCTATCCAGTTGAGCTACCAGGGCATGGGTATAGTATAACATGCCCCCTCCTCTGGTGTGAACAATGCCGCTCAACAAAAAAGCCGAGGCATGGACACGTATACAACCCCGACTGTAGTGCACTCTCATATTATCATAAACGGCTATAAATAATCAGACTTTCTCTCTTGAGATTATCACAAGACCCTAGAATCAAGCATAATTCAATAGTCAATGCAGCTTCACTACCTCTCACGCTCACCCTCCCCACACTCCCTCCTCCGGAACACTATAAGGGTCGATGTCTCCCAGACATCGACCTCTTGCGTTGGACTGAGAATCTGTCAGTACAATGACAGATTCTCACACTCCATCGGATGAAGTGCGGAAGGGTGAGCTAGCACAGAGAAAACAAAGTATTCGATATTCTGGCTGCAAGCACTACGTCAGCTGCCCTACCAAGCTATATATCGGGAAGAGGATGGCTGCCACCATGCCGCCAGCCACGATGGCGAGGACGACCATCAACACGGGCTCGATGGCGGTGGAGATGTTGCGGATTTCTTCGTCTAGCTCGTCTTCGTAGACTTGGGCAGTCTTACCCATCATTTCGTCAATCTTACCCGACTGCTCACCAATCTTGATCATCTGCGGCACCATTGGCAAGATGTAATCCTCACGGCTCAGTGAGACAGACAGCGCTCGCCCACCCTTAACCTTCTCGGCAGTCCGGCGGATAGAAGCCTCGATAATCGTATTATTGACCCCTGTCGCGGTAATGTCGAGCATGTCGAGCATCGGTACACCAGTCGCAAGCAGTGTCTGGCCGGTGCGAGTAAAACGCGCCATGTAAAGCTTGCGAAACATACTGCCGACGAAGGGCATATTAAGCTTAAGCGTGTCGAAAGCGCGCGTGCCAGGTCCTGTTTTGGCATATTGGCGGGTGAAGTAGATAGCACCCACCAGCAAAATCAGCTCCGCCCACCAGAAGGTCGCAGTAAACTTCGCCACAGCGATTAGTGCCGCAGTGAGGAATGGCAGCGTCTTGTGCATATCGCTATATAGCTTCTCAACCTGTGGTACCACCACGAGCAGCATAAAGAGCATCACTCCCATGATCACTGCCAGGACGATGGCTGGGTACGTCATAGCACCGCGAATCTTGCTCACCATGGCGGCATCCTTTTCCTGCTGGGAGGCAACCCGCTTGAGCGCTTGGTCGAGCGTACCAGATGCCTCACCTGCAGTCACGAGCGATAGATAGATTTTGTCGAAGATCTCGGGGTGTTTGCCAAAGGAGTCCGATAGCTGCCGACCACCCTCAACATCGGCAATGATTTCTTGGATAATCTCTTGTAACTTCTTGTTCTCTGTCTGCTCAAGCACCGTACGAAGGCTCTGCGACAGAGGTAGCCCCGCACCGATTAGTGTTGCGAGCTGACGAGTAAAGACCACTTTGTCTTTGGTTGTCACACGACGCGTCAGGCTACCAAAGAGCCCACCACTCTCATCGACTTCTTTGATATCGAGAGGAACGAAGCCTTGCTCAGTCAAAACGCGTGCCGCTGCCATCTCAGACTCGGCCTGGACGATAGATTTGATGATGGTGTCGGTCGCTTTGTCGCGTGCTTCGTAGTTGAACTTTCGCATCGATTATCCTCTCATTAAGCGCTCGAATTCGGTGAGGTCAACCGCAAACTCGCGGGCGCTATCATATGTCACGGTGCCACTCTGGACGAGGCTCACCAGTGTGCGATCCATCGTCTGCATACCTTGGTCTGCCCCAGTCTGGATGATGGCATCGAGCTGGTGGCTCTTGCCTTCGCGGATGACGTTGCGCACCGCCGGGTTGGCCACCAAGACCTCAGCCGCTACCACTCGCCCGCCACCGATGGCTGGCACGAGGCGCTGGCTACAGATTGCCATCAAGATATTGGCCAGCTGAGCCCGAATCTGTGGCTGCTGGTGCGGCGGGAAGACGTCGATCATGCGATCGATACTCTGCGCTGCACTGTTGGTGTGCAAGGTGGCAAACACCAAGTGCCCCGTCTCGGCAATGGTAATGGCAGCACTAATCGTCTCGAGATCGCGCATCTCACCAATCAGCACGACATCTGGGTCTTGACGTAGGCTGGAACGCAGCGCGGCGCTAAAGGAGTAGGTATCATAGTGCACTTCGCGCTGCACGACCACCGAGCGCTTACTCTTGTGAGTGAACTCAATCGGGTCTTCGATGGTGATAATGTGGTGTGACTTCTCGGTGTTGATTTTATCGATCAAAGCAGCAAGGGTGGTCGACTTACCACTACCAGTTGGCCCCGTCACCAGCACCAGGCCGCGCGGGAAGTCGGCGAAGGTCATGACGACGGGCGGCATACCGAGCTCGGTCACAGATTTGATTTCATTCGGGATCAAGCGCAGCGCAGCTGCCAAGTTACCCCGCTCATGAAAGGCATTAACCCGGAAGCGTCCAAGATTACCAAAGGCAAAGCTAAAGTCAAACTCTTTATCCTTCATCAGCACCTGCTGCTGGTCTTGGTCGAGAATGGCAAAAACAAGCCGCTCCACCTGCGCTTCGTCCAGCGGGCCAAAGCCCGCCACAGGAGTCAGTGCACCATCAATGCGCAGCATGGGGGGCAGCCCCACCTGAATGTGCAAGTCTGAGGCGCGGCGGCGCACCACATCCTCGAGCAGGACTTCTATGCGTAATTCTCTATTTTCCATGGTAGTTATTGGTTCCTTTCTTATGCTATGTCTGATGTGACACGGTTGACTTCCTCCAGGGTGGTAATCCCTTGCAGCGCCTTGAGGTAGCCATCTTGGCGCATCGTGATCATCCCTTGCTCAATGGCTTTCTTCTGGATCTCGGTACTCGACGCTCGGGCGGTAATGAGCTGCTGGATCTCCTCTGTCACTTCCATCACCTCAAAGAGTCCGGCTCGGCCGCTGTAGCCCCGTGGTGTGTTGGCCGTGTCGCGCCCACGCACTAAGCGGTAGGATTTTTGGCCAGCTAACGGTAAGTCACTATAGCCAAGGTCGGCCGAGATTTTGGCTGCTTCTGCCTTGGTCTTGGGTAAGAGATGCCCTACAGTACTGAGGATCATCTCTGTCTCAAGCGGGTTAGACCAATAATTCTCGTGCTGGGGCCCAATGCGGCGTACCAGACGCTGGCCAATGATGGTATTAACGGTGCTAGCGATGAGAAATGGCTCGATATGCATATCGAGCAAGCGCGGCAACACTCCCGCTGCCGAGTTGGTGTGGAGCGTACTAAAGACAAGGTGACCCGTCAATGCTGCCTGAACGGCGAGGTTGGCCGTCTCGTTGTCGCGGATCTCCCCCACCATCACCACATCAGGGTCTTGGCGGAGAATACTGCGCAGACCATTAGCAAAGGTAAGACCAACGTCACTATTGACCTGGATCTGGTTGACTCCCTCCATTTTGTATTCCACGGGGTCTTCCAATGTGACAATGTTAATGGTATCGTCCTTGATTTCTTTAATCAGTGCATAGAGGCTGGTCGACTTACCACTACCGGTTGGGCCACTGGTGAGGATCATCCCATTGGGGCGGTGGATCCCCTGGCGAATGAGCCGGAGGGCGCGCCCAGCATAGCCCATCTGCTCGAGCTCGAAGGATGTGCCAGTCTTATCCAGCAAACGGATCACTACCTGCTCACCCCACACCACTGGACTAATGGCAATACGGAGGTCAACTTCCTTATCTGCCACCTTGACGGCAAATTGCCCATCCTGCGGAATACGGTGTTCATCGATCTTCAACTCAGACAGGATCTTGATCCGGCTTACCAGTGCCGGCTCGATACTCTTGGGTAGTTGCATAACTTCGCGCAGCACGCCATCGACGCGGCAGCGAATCTTGAGCGACTTCTCGAGCGGCTCAATGTGGATATCGCTCGCACGGCTCTTTACGGCGTATTCGAGAATAGTACTTAGGGCTCGGCTAATCGGTGAGTCTTGGACGATCGTCTTGATATCGCCCCGAGCTTCAGCGGCTGCCTCGGCCTGCGATACTTGAGCGGCCACATTGACACTACTGAGGTCGGTGCGGTACTGCTCGAGCACATGACGTACCCCAGCCTCCGACGCCATAAAGACCTTGAGTGGGCGCTGGACGCGGTTGGCAAGGTAATCGACCGCCTGGACGTTGTTGGCATCAATCATCGCCACCGCCAAGCGGTTCTGCACCTCGGCTAGTGGCACTGCCATGAAACGCTCGGCAATATCCGATGGCAAAAGCGTGAGGATGTCTTGGTCGACAATTGTATTGGTGAGGTTGACATACGGCACACCAGACACATGGGCAATCGCCCGGGTAAGTAGCTCGTTATCGATCGCTGACTCATCAGTTAGCACAGTCAATAGTGGTCGGCCACTTTCGCGTGCCAGCTTGGTAGCATCATCAAGGCGTTGGCGCGTGATCAGCCCTTCGTCGACGAGGAGTGTGGTGAGTTTTTCTTGCATATCACTTGTCATCAGTGCCACACGCTACCTCTGTTATTTCTGCTGCGATTGCCCAATGATCGTCTCGACCGCTGGGTTGATCGCCTCCTTGTTAAACACTGCACTGTCTGGCTCATCAATCGTATCCGAGAGCTTCTCGACTGTCTCTACCTTGGTACCACGCTGTGGCATTTGCAAGAATGGAATGCTACTGGCCACAAAAAACGCCACCACTACTGATATACTAGCGATCAAGATAATCATTGCGATGTCGGTCTTCTTCATGGTTTGATGTCCTTTTTCTTTAGCTCGATGGTTTTGGCTGGTGAGTAGTAGGCATGAGCCGAGATCTTCATGGCGACTTTGCTGTCGGTCCGCTCAATGGTCATGCGGTCAATCTCGATCACGCGGATGGAGCGCTCGAAGCGCTGCAAAAGCTCACGCAGAGCGTTGGGGTTACTGGCCGATACTTCCATGGTGAAGTGAATGGACTGCAAGTTGCCATTACTAGCGGCTGCACCAGTGCTATTTGATGACTCGCTGTCGTCCGTTTGGTCGATATTAAGCGAATCGAGTGACACGCCTGCCACGCCATTGACCAACTTAGACTGGAGCGAAGCACCCAACGCGAGAGCGTTATCCTCCGCCGGCAGAGCATCAAGCACCACCTGGAGCGCCTTCTCATCGTTGTTGATGCGACTTGCATTGAGGTGTGAGTTGGTCTCGAGCACCTTCAGCTCGCCGCGTAGCTTTTCGACTGCGTCGTTGTTGTTCTTGAGTACAGCAGCAGTGTTATTTTTCTCGCCAAGCACCCGCTCCTTGAAGATAATTTGCTGCACCAAAAACCACGATATTACCAGTGCGAAACCCACAATTACTGAGGCTCCAGCCACCCAGAGGAACATCACTCGGCTGGATTGCTCGATCTGTTGGCGCTTGTGGATGGCGGCGTCTTTCTTACTCATTTAGTTCTTCTCCTTGTTGGTCGCCTTGGGCGTAAAGAGGCTATCGGGCACATGCAAGCGCGAGTCGGTCACATTAGTACTACCAGTTGGAGCTTCAATGCGCAGGTTCTTGGAGCTATTAGCGAGAAGCTCCTTAGGGTAGGTAAAGGTCAACTTGAAACGCAGCACCTTAGCTCCACTGGCGTCCTCGCCATAGCTGGTATCGCTCACGGTGACATCGTCAGCCAGCTTGACGGTCTGGACACGGTTATCGCCATCAGTGTAGCTCAGCTTGGTGTTGAGGATCATTTTCTTGAGTTTGTCTGTCGCCTCAAAGCTGTTGGCTGCCGACCCCTCAATGGAGAGCTTCGTCTCAGACGGATCGAGGCTAACGGTCGACATCTTCACATCATTGGGCGCAGCAGGGTTAATAGCACTGAGCACATCGAAGATACGCGAGTCAATACTCTTATCCTTGTGCATCGAGGAGAGCTGAGCTAGTTGGTTTTGGATGGTGACAATCTGATTGGCATCTTTAACACTACTAATCTTGCCGTACTGGTCTTTGATCTCGTTGTCGGTTAGCCACTCGCGAGCGCTCTGCGTACCAACATATACCACCAGTAGCGCCACCGCTGCGCCAGCAATGATACTTACGAGAATGGAGAGCGATATCACACCATTGCGCATGCGCTGGGCATGCAGGTATTCGCGCTTGACATCAGGAATGAGGTTAATCTCTATCATGCGTCGTTCCTCCGTTTTGCTAGGCCCACTGCTGTGGCAAACTCTGGTGCGACGTTAGCCAATTGCTCTTGGCTCGTCTGCGGCATATGGATACCATGCCAGGGGTTACCTGGGGCGGTCGGAACCTCTACCTTAGCCGCAACATACTCGCTGAGATGTGGAATCATCTCGCCAAAGCCCGTCAGTGTAATGCTCGACACCTGGGCGCTAGCGTAGCGCGTCTGGAAGAATTTGATTGATTTAATAAGCTCGCTCGCAAAGTTATCCAGCGCACCCTCAATAGCACGCACCACCTGCCCATCGAGCTTATCCTCCGCCAGACCAAACTTGAGAATGAACTGCCGAGCTTGGTCCTCCTGAACGCTGAGGTTTTGCACTGCCGACTTGACGAGGCTGCTCACACCGGACGGAATAGTCCGAACGAGGCGCGGTGCCCCACCGTAGATAATGGCGAGGTCAGTCGAGAGTTCACCAATATCGATCAACATCACCGCAGCACCGTTTGCCGCTTGCTGAGGCGGTGCAAACGCCCGCACCATCGCAATTGGGTCGGGCTCGATAGCAATCACATTCAGCCCGAGGCCCTCGATAAACTCAAGCTGATCCTCACTATATCCCTTGGACACACTGCTAATCAGCACCTCTTGCTGATCGCTCGCATGGAGCGATGACCCCAGCAGCACCCAATCTACCTTAGCATCATCCGCCATCGGCACATATTGGTCTATCTGGTATTTCATCGTGGCACGCAGCTCGGCATCGGAAACTTGCGGCACATCGACCACTGTTGTAAAGGTCTTGTTAGAAGGGAGGCCAATCGCAACATTCTTCGTCTTGATACCACTCTGGCCCACGGCAGTCATAATAACTTCGCCCAGGCGACGGCGCGATTCTGGTGCATCGCTGCTAGTAATACGACGGTCAACGGGCGCATACCCATGTGCTACGAGCTCCCACTCGTCACCAGCTGGTGCCAGCTGCAAAACCCGTACGGCATTGGTGCCGATATCGAGTGCAAAGAAATCGCCCGACCCTTTTTGAAACTTCATACTCATCTATTATACATAAGCGACATTGGTTTAGGCAAGGGGGTTAGTGGAGGAAAATATACTAAACTTGCACTACAAAACTTCCTATCTGCCTCACCCTTATCAGGCATATTAGCGGATCGATATCCCACATGTCGATCGCGCGTTAACGCTCATATGTTATGTGCCAAATCTCTCGCTCTCCACTATTTCTCGACATAATGCAAAGAAAGATAAAGAGCTCTTAACCATGACTACACCTGGGCTAAAACCGCGGTGCGGCCTCTGTTGTGGTGGCGGTGGTGATGGGCAGGTCGTTGTTTTTGTTGTAACGCGAGCCCCACATGAAGACATCGGCGCGTTGGTTGAGTACCTCAGCAGCTTCGGCGAGGTTATCCTTCTCAGCACCAAAGGTGCGGCGCAGCTGGAGCTGGCGCGCCATGATGGTACCGTTGATGGTGAGCTTTTCTTTGCAAGTCTCAGCAGTGAGGCCATTAAAGTACGCACCAACGTGACGGATCTCGTCGCAGGTGGAGATAACTCCCCCACTGCCACCAGTTGGCTGAGCAATCAGCCAAGCATTGACCTCTTTAACATTATGCCGGACGACGATATTCTTGGCCTTAATGACGAGCTGCGAAAGTTTGGTGGCGTCATCGACAGTGGTCGCGCTGTACTTCAGGTCGCCATCGATCGTCACCGTGCCGCTTGCTTCCACCACCAGCGTACTACTACCTGGCAGCGTACCGTGGATGGTAGCATCGCCATTAACGGTACGCACATTGTGGCCAGCAAAGCTCCCCACATCGATAGACATACCAGCCGCTGTGCCCCGGCCAAAGCTTGGTACCTTCACATTGCTCGGCGGTGCCCAGCGGCCAGCTGGTGTAGCGGTATTAGCAAAGGCAAGGCTATCCTTCGAGCGGTCATAATCACCACCATACCCCCGCCGGCCAGACAATACACCACCAGTAGCTGATAGGATTTTGCCGCCATTTTGCGGTGCCATCATGCCATACTCAGCCCAGCTACCATACATATTGCCATCTTTGGTTGTCTTGAGAGTAACGATCTGTGCATCGCCATTACCACTGGCCGCGCCAATGCCGTTGCCGACGCGCAAGTCGCCACCCCAGATCTGCACCCATGGTAGCTTCGTCACCGTTACACAGGCGGGCGAGGAAATACGACGCTCGTTGCCATCGGTGTGTTTATAATTATAATCTTTGATAGCAACGATGCGGCAGATCATATCCCCTACCTTGGCATCGGCCGCGTTGATATCTTTGGTGTCATTCAGGCGCGTGTGGCTCTCAAGATATTTTTTGTTCTCGCGGAAGGTGGGCTCGTTGGTGCAGTCGATCGGCTGCTTGCCGCGCAGCCAGGTGCAGGCTGTGTCGCTGCCGCTGTAGCTACCCAGGGCATAGGGATAGCCGACTGCCGCCCCACGATCGAAGATGCTGCTCAAGCTGCCAAGGAACTGCTGGCGGTGCTGCCCCCGCACGATGAACTGATAAGCCGCGGCTTCGCTCTCGGTGCGGTCTTTGTCGAGGCTTGCACCAGTGTTGTGGATGGATTCGTCAATCCGGCTGGGCGCAATATTCCCACCCTCCAGCGTGGCAAGCTTCTTGCCATCAATTGTGGCCGATGGATAGAGCTCAAAGTCTGAGTGCACACTAGCACACGCCGGGTCGCTGCGCCGCCACGCTGGGTCGCCAGCAATGCCAGGTGACCACGATATCCGTTGACAGAGTGTGCGGCCAACGTCGCTCGTTTGGATACGATAACTCGTGAAGCGGTCAGTCATGCCGCCACTCGGATACACCGTATAAAAGAGCTGTCCAGACTGGCCCGTCACATTGCGCGCTAGGCTATGCCCACCACTGTAATTATTAGCAAAGCCAGTACCATCCATCCCCACGGACACGGTTGCACTGTTGGGGCCATTGTTGCGGAGATCATGCGCCCAGTAGATTTGTTCACCCGGAAAGGCTCGGACGGATTTTTGCATATTTTGCGTACCAGGCCACTGCTTACCCACATAGCTTTGGCCGTTGATCGTCCAAGGTGGGATGCGCCGCGTGATCGTCACCTTCACATCACTCGTACCACAGGCAATATTCTCGCTGGCGGCAAGGGTACGCCCGCCATCAGTTGAGATACAGCTATACAGGCCAATCCCCACCGTACGCGACTGCCCCACCGGGATATCAAACTGGCCAATGTCGAGTTGCGCCCGCACTTCACCCCCCTGGCTGGTGTATTGGTTTTGGCCACTGACGCGCCCACGGTACATCACGCTCGACTGGACGTTCTTGATACGGCTATTGCGGTTGTAGTTCCAATTCATGTTGCGGTCGAGGTGCATCGAGCTAATGTCGAAGGGACCCGAGCGGTTACCCGAGTAACCCGAGCCACGAATGACAATATCGACGAGGCCTGTCTGATTGTGGTCAATCGATATACCCGACTTATAATAATTCCGCTCGCCAGGCTGCGAAAACCACACTACTGCACAGGGACTGCCACTGCGGCAGAGCTCGGGCAGCTTCGCCTCTACCTCATTGTTAGGCCGAGCTACCACCAGCCCGCCCAGCGCCGCACTCACCCCCACAGCGCACAGTAGCCCCAGCAGGCCAGCACGCACCAGTGATTGGCGGCAAAAGTGTACAAATGTCATGCTTATGATTATAGCAAAGTTAGGGCGATTGTGCACTGTGTTCATGACGCAAGGTAGAGACATTGCTATATATCCTTATATAGCTCATAAGTATCGTTAGCCCACCCTCCCTATCACTTCATCCGATGGCGTGTGAAAACAGATCGTCATAATCTGTTTTCAGCCCTGGCGTCAAGAGGTCAACATCCAGCGAATGTCGACCTCTTATAGTGTTCCGGAGGAGAGAGTGTGGGGAGGGTGAGCGTAAGATAGCGCAGAGCTTATCTTGTGATGAAGCAAAATAGCACACCAACGGCAAAAGAGCCTTTACATTTATAATTATATAAAGCGCAATGCATCCACATTCATCGCATTTTCCTCTTCTCTCCTGCCGATTTTCCCCTTGCGCTGCTATACTATATATATGAGTCTATCTATTGGTATTGTTGGCCTGCCTAATGTTGGCAAGTCGACCCTTTTCAACGCCCTCACCAACAATGATATTTTGGCAGCCAACTACCCCTTTGCCACCATCGAACCCAACACTGGCATTGTGCCTGTGCCCGATGAGCGTTTAGCAGTACTAGCTGATATGTACCACACCGAAAAGGTTGTACCGGCCACTGTGACCTTTGTCGATATCGCCGGGCTGGTGGCTGGTGCCGCGAGTGGCGAGGGGTTAGGCAATAAGTTCCTCGCTCATATTCGCCAGTGCGATGCGATCGTCCACATCGTCCGTGCCTTTGCAAATGACGACATCGTTCATGTCGATACCACCATCGACCCACAGCGCGATATCGACATCATTAACACCGAGCTCATGCTAGCAGACATCCAGACTATCGAGACTCGCCTCACCCGCCTCAGCAAAGAAGCCAAGGCCAACCCCAAGGCGCGCAGTACACTCGAGTACCTGCAGCAGTTGCGTGACGACCTTGCCGCCGGTACCCCTGTTCATCTGAACAAAAATATTATTCATGAGGCAATCGCCGACCTCCACCTCCTCACTGCCAAGCCAGTCATCTACGTCTTTAATGTCGACGAAGCCACCCTTGCCAACGCTGAGGCCAAAGCCCGCTTAGCGGCGCTAGCTCGTGGCAGTACAGCGCTCTTCATTTGCGCCACGCTAGAGGATGAACTCAAGGGACTCGACGCGAAGGATGCGCTAGAGCTACTGGCAAGCTATGATGTGCCCGAGGCTGGCTTGACACAATTGATCCGGGCAGCGTACGATACGCTCGGCCTACAGAGCTACCTCACCGCTGGGCCCAAGGAAGTGCACGCGTGGACGATCCACCAAGGCTGGACAGCACCCCAAGCGGCTGGGGTCATTCACACCGACTTCGAGCGAGGCTTCATTGCAGCGCAGGTGGTGGATTATGACGACCTCGTGGCAGCAGGATCCGAGGCCAAAGCGCGCGAAGCAGGCAAAATCCGCACCGAAGGCAAAGCCTATGTCATGCAGCCAGGCGATGTGGTAGAATTTCGATTTAATGTAAGCAAGTGATCCTAGCTAGGAAACATAAGCAAACTCGCCATGAGCTTGTGGCGAGTTTTTGCATGTACTATTACTATAATCTTCTCAGAAGGTATAGCAGAGAGTACACTGGCAATATCATGTGTCATTATGTGCGGCGCGTTGCCATACCGGTCATACTCGAGGTTATTTTCATCGTCTCGTGTTTTATCCTACCACGGACATGTTTATAGTAATATGACATTTTTTCGTGGCACTGCTTGGCTACATAATCGCGACAAAAAGTGTGAGTATGCACCAGTGGTGTCGTGCGCTCGCTGGTGGGTGGCACTTTTGGCGGCAGGTAGTAATACGCTGGTTTGCGCAACAGGGGCGTTTGGTGCGATGAGCGTGCTCGAGCAAGCCTTTCCTCACCTCGCCACTGGTGCCATTACAATGCCAGTCAAGACGGCAGGCGAATTGCTACTCTTTGCGCTCTCGACTATCGTTCTCCCCGCCATCGTAGAAGAAACAATTTTTCGCAAGCGAATGATCTGCCTGGCCAATCGCACAGCGATCATCTGCACCACCCTACTAAGTGCTATGTTGTTTGCAGCAGAGCACTTTGTTGCACCATGGGGCGTGCTGCTGGGTATGGTGTGGGCACTGCCATTATGTACCAATGACGACACATACCATTGCGAGCATACTCATCTGGGTCGACGGTGGTGATGACGCTATTTGTTGTGTTATGATGAGCGCGTTGCGTATTTTACGGTATGTATACATCACGAGCCGCAGTGTTTGCTTCATCATGCGTCTTTCTCTTATGTCAAAGAATTTCCACAATAACTATATAGTTGACCCTCCAAGACACTCACATTAGTCTATTCTTTGCTGTTTCCAAATCTGTCTATATATAATATATGGCGATACGAAGGCATTATTATATATAGCAAACTTGCACGAGTAGATACAACGCAAGATCACCACACGATACAATCTAAATAACTGCTGCGCGACTCTCTCATTAACCGCACTCGTTTTCTCAACTATGGTGTTGTTCTGCCCTGCTTTTTTGCAATCGGTAAAACCGCTCTTGATTACCATGCGCGCCCTTCACACTACTATCGGCTTTGTCGACAATTACACACTGGGTGCGCACCCACTGCTCGAAGTCGCGCAGAATGGCGCGGCGCACGCTGTCATTTTTGACAATGCCACTGCGTGTAAGCTGCGCGCGCTGCGCCTCAAACTGCGGCTTGACCATTGCGATGATACTAGTTCGCGGACTGCTGATACACACTAAGTGCGGTAGAATTTTGCGCAGGCTAATAAACGATACATCAATGACAATAATGTCTGGCGTGGTTGCTGGCACAAAATCGCGAATGTCGGTTTTTTCATGCAGCTCAATGCGCGGGTCGCCACGTAGGCTGGGGTGGAGCTGCTCCGTCCCCACGTCCACCGCATACACCATGCGCGCACCATGCTGCAATGCATAGTCGGTAAATCCACCGGTGCTGCTACCAACATCAAGCACGATAGTATTATCAAATGAAATATTGAGCCGCTGCGCCACGCTGGCCAATTTAAGCCCCGCCCGCGACACATAGCGCTCGTGCGCCACCAGCTTTATCTGCGTCGACTCATCCACAAACATCCCCGGCTTGTGCGCCACTGCACCATCCACCAATACCTTGCCAAGGCGAATCCAATTCTCGGCCGCTGAGCGTGTTGCTGCTTGGCCACGCGCCACCATTGCTTTGTCTAGTCGTTGTTTTTGCATGTCCTTATTATACTGCACGAGTGGGTAGATATTTAGTTGGTGTGAAGCTAATAGACCTGCTGCATTTTTACACAATGCATGAGGCTGTAGAGCATGATGATGATGAGATTGGATGAGACTGCTGCGCGCGGATATGCTTCTTACTTCCGTCGTTTTTCAAATTTTAATGATGAAGAAATCCGCTTTGTTCTTTGCGCGCTATTGCAGCTTTTATATTAATAACTCACTCAAACTATCGCGCACTGCAGCATGCTATTCTTCATTCGCACATGTCGTTGGAAGCTAGCAGGATATTCAAGACACAAGACAGCTCAGCCAGACATATAGTATACATAACAAAAATTGAGTGGACATCGTGATAGCAAAATATCTTGCTCGTATGGCTGTGCCACATCACCAACGAGCTGCGCATTCATCCTCCCGCACAAGCGCTATATGTAGCAAAACACGATGCCACTGCGGCAGATGCTTCGCATAGCAAGTCAGCTTGTCTGAATAAAAAATTGATTTTTGACAGCATCACATTTTTGCAAGCCAAGCGTGAGTATTTGTATATGCCACATAGTATATTTCGCATCTTCGCAGCACATAGACGAGCCAAGATGTATCGCACGATATCTTGCGCTTATACACGTTTTGCAAAATTTGCATGAACCATCTGCAAGCAATTCTAGCTGCGATAATAAGCAACCCATTTTTGCATAAATCTACAAACAATGATTATTTTTATCATCAACCGCTCATTCGCGCAGCCTATACTTCGCAACAGCATATCGCCTTGCTATAATTCGCCTGGCATGCAAAAACCAAAAATGAAACACTCTCCAGCCAGCCACAACAAGCGTGCACAAAAAAGCAAAAAGTCAAAAATATCCAAACTCAAAAAATAGACAAGCTGGACAATGATCACATTTTTTATCTCGCAGCAACAGCCCATGCGTCATTTCACCATCTGCAATTTTTTGCAGTAGCACGCGAAAGCAAAGCGCATAGCTTCGCAGCTACACAATAAAAAAGTGTGTTCATTATTTATATAATACTTATGCTTACTTTGGTATATTTTGTATTATGCCCTATTGCCATAAGCGTCATTATATTGCTAAAGATAAATGTGTATCTGTAACGAAAATTTGTTCATTTGTGCTTATGGTTATTGTATTTACCCTGCACGTGAACTCCCACGCCCTTACCGCACATCACGCAAAGCATTCGTTGAGCTTGCCACATCGTTGTTGTGTCCACTATATCACTTTGGTTGCCCTGCTGTTGTTTGTACATCACTATGCCAATTCCTTCATGTTGTGCTCGTATCATCGTTTTACTCAATTGCTGTACTTCCTACGACGCTCATATTTCGAACGTTCGCCAAGTATTCTCTGTTTCTTTTCAGTCTTTTTTACAATACCTTGTATATTTTGACATCATCCTCGTCGCAGAGAGCTATGTTGCATTCTCCACAATAATATCTCGATCCTATCGAGCTTGACGACGAGTCTCATGTGTTGGTTGTTACAACATTATTTACACCCTTTTTCTCACACGTACCCTTTAGTAAAAAACACAGCGCACCCATAAGCTTGTGCTCAAAATCGGCAAAAATCGTCTCTACTCTACGTTGTTTTTATCACATCTCTAGGATACTCCAACCTAAACATCACACGGCACAAGAAATACACCGCTTTTCGCGGTGTATGTGTGCTATCCCTCCATATTCTCACTTTTGCGTGTAAACGCGATGAGAGCGGCTCTCATGAGCTCTCAGGGCACTATTTCTTGCGCTCGCGATACTCTCCGCTTGCAGTGTCGACAGAAATAACGTCGCCCGTCTTAATAAAGGCTGGCACCTTGACGACAAGGCCTGTCTCCAACGTCGCATCCTTAAGCACGCTACTGGTTGTGTCACCTTTTACAACATCTTCTGTATAGGTCACCTGGAGGTAGAGGTTTTTTGGTAGCTCGACATTGATCACTTTACCATAGAAGAACTGCAGGCTTAGTGTATCCCCCTCCTTCAGATAGTCCTTGGCGCTGTCGACGAGGTCCGCAGCGAGTTCAAACTGCTCAAAGCTAGTTGGATCCATAAAATAGAACGTATCACCATCATTATAGAGGTACTGCACGCTCTGCGTCGATACCTCGGCGGGCTCAATCTTGTCTTGCCCCTTGAAGGTCTTGGGCAGCACGCTCCCATCGATCAAGTTCTTCAGCCGCACATTCACAATAGAGCCACCCCGGCCCATTACCTTCTGATTATAGTCCACAACTCGATACGGCTTGCCATCAAGCTGCACAATCACGCCTTTTTTTAGGTCAGTTGGTTGGTACATCACCTATCTCCTGTTTAGTAGTTGCTGCTTCGTTCGAAACATCCGCCAGCGCAGTCACAGAGGTACTGCGCTGAAAAAGCTCCTAACCTTGTGCCACAAATGGCAGCAACGCCAAGTGGCGAGCCCGCTTCACTGCTACGGCGAGTTGTCGTTGTTGTTTATCCGACAACCCTGTGCGACTGCGTGGCTCGATCTGTCCATAAATATTAATGAACTTTTGCAATGTTTTTGCGTCTTTGTAGTCAAAATAGACTGGTGTGTCCTTGCGCATGCGCTTGGCCATTATTTGTTCTCCTTTAGTATGTTGTTAAAATGGTATTTCTGATAGGTCAATTGGCTTGTCGTCGATGTCTTCGATGACGACATCCTGGCCGCTACCACTGTTGGCTGGCGCTGCAGCTGATGTTGTATTTCCGTCAGCACGTCCACCACCCACGAAGGTAAAGTCCTCTACTGTCACTTCTACAACAGAGCGCTTGTTGCCGTCCTTATCGTCGTAGCTGCGCTGGTCGAGGCGACCACTGACGAGCAGCGGGCTGCCCTTCTTCACATATTGTGCAATGGTTTCGCCAGTCCGTCCCCAGGCTACGCAGTTAATGAAGCTGGTTTGGTCTTGGTTTTGGCCATTTTGGTTGCGCCATGTGCGAGTGACCGCTAGTGTAAAATTCGCAACGTTCTGCCCACTTGCTGTGGTGCGCACCTCTATATCGCGCGTCAAATTGCCCATCAAAATAACTTTGCTAAATCCTCGAGCCATATATCCTCCTCGATTCTTTACTGTGGTTATGAGTTGTTGTGGTAATTTTTACTCTTCTGTTTGGCGGCTAGCTTCGCGCGCTTTGGCCTCTGCCATCAGCTTGCGGCCCTTCTCGTCCACTTTGACGAGCAAGTAGCGAATCACATCGTCAGAGATATTCAGCGCATTGCTGATCTTCAGCGGTGCATCAGCGGGCAGCGCCACCTCAAAGTACACATACACTGCAAAGTCTTCCTTCTTAATACTATACTGCAGCTTTTTCTTGCCCCAGTTGTCTTCGCTGGTAATAGAGCCACCAGCGCCGAGCACCAGCTCGCGCACCTTGGCAAGTGGTGCCTCAAGGTTTGATTCTAGATCTGGCCGAATCAAAACCGTTAGTTCATATTGTTTCATATGTAAACCTCCTTTGGGATCCATATGGATGTTTATCCGGACGATAAACTTAGGTTAATAACGCATTATATTATACGCGAGACAGCATACAAAGTCTAGCGAGGTACAGGGGTGTGGAGGTGTTGTACTTTTAATTTTTCTATTTTTGAGTAGCTACACGCACTGCGTAATATGAGTTATTGGCCGCCTCATTCGCTGCATGGTTGCGCCATGTCTTGCAAGCACTTATCCATCTTGCCATAGATCAAGAGGCGACACGGCGTGATTATACATTCCATCCATATTTCACAAAAAAGATAATTACATTATGGCGCTAAAATTCACTTGCTTCGCCCAATCACTGTCCTTAATATATTATGCCCATGTATTATATACATAAGTATAGTAAAGCACCCTTTGGACACTATTAAATCTATAAAACATTACTTATTATACGTCAAAATGTGAAAAAATGAACCACCCTTACTTGTCGTGTATGTTTTACTTTGTCTTTCGCTTTTTTAGCTTTTTTGATGCTGCGATGTAACTGTAAAAAATATCGAGCCAGTTTTCGCTTGTGCTTATTTCGCTATCGCTTCTGCCTAAAGCGAAGTATTGTTTTGCTGTCCCCTTGCACATTTTTGCCAGAGCCACCTATAGCGCTCCATGGAGCCATTATGTCTATCTCATTTTTACACACTACTTATATAGAGCCAGCTGCCCCACCTCCATACATCGCACATTCGCACCAATATTTTGCTACTTCTTTCATATCATAAAGTACTACATAATGCAAAACATGAAAATTTTGAAACCTTCATTTGCACTATCCCCGACGCATTATTATTTTTTATACAAGTCATACATCGCACCCCATTAGATCGTGTAGATTTAATAACCATGACCGCTATGTTTTGCTTATGTTTATCACACGTTCATTCACACTCAATACACAATTAGCCACCTACACTCAAAAATATACAAATATCACCGCATCGATCAATTCATTGCGTCATACACATCACGCTCCATCCATTTTCTTACTTCGCCCTAGACAATCAAGCTAGCTCTATACACCTTATGCTTTACTATATTGGTTATGTCTATCCTATCATCAACTATCATTTGCTTGCATTATGCAACTGATAATGAAAATTTGCTACGCTATCATATTGGCATAGCGCAGACGAAAATCCAGCTGTCACCACATCCTCGCAAAGCACCCTCTTAGCCACAAAGTTACTCGCACGTAAAATATATTTTGGCTCACCAATACCTACTATTTCTGACCCTCGTCGCACCCATCTATTTTGTTATGCAAATTTCGCTACCAAGCCTATTGTTGAATATTTTTCTACTATTTTCACACGCTCATTTCACTCCAAGTGCGCACCATCATGCCTCATGATGCAGAAAATTTTCGCCACGTACTTCATCGCTGCATCATGTCATAGCAAAAATTACCATTTTTAGTTTTCCACCAATCAACCACCACACTACATAGTTCGCATGTCATGTACGCCTCACCAAAATCATCACATTCTTTTGGCACGCACGAACCATCACTACTTCTTGGCACTATATTTTTGCACCAATTTGTCGGACTAAGTCTCATTATTCTCAAATTTTTATTATGAACATCATTATATTCCGTTCACGAGTTCTAGCAGGATAGCTCTCTACTTAATTTCCTTCTTGCATTGCGTACAAGTCTCTTACCTATGCGCAGGCCACACATATTTTACCAGGACAAGACAGCTTATTTGCTCAAGTAAGCTTACTTCCCAATTCATCTCACCACCTCACATTCATTTTTTGCACATTTCTATAATCGCAATGTGAAAATTTTGCACTGCTACAGTACGCATTTCATTTTTCATCACACATATTGTTTATTACCTCTCCGTCCTTCTATCTAGCTGTAATAATTTTGCATGCTCTCTCATAATTCTGTACGCAAATGTACATATCGGCACCATGCTAATTTTATATTTGCCATCAAACAATTTATTTTTGTATCATTCATCACTCGCATGGTAGCAAAAACTATTTTGCACGCACATTATGTTGCAAAGTTGCGAACGTTTTTGCTAGACATCACTAATTTTTTATCAATAACAAATAATACATCAGCGTTTTTTATTACAGCGTCGCAATGCATCATTATTTTTTGTCACGTATGTAGTATCCGCTTGCTACTCTAGTCGTTGAAAAATCATTTTTTTGCAATAGTACACTTCTATCATTCTTTCTGTATGCGAAAATATCGCAGCATATACACCGCACACCAATTAGAACGGGCAAAAAATAATATTCTACTACAGAATAATTATCAATAATGTAGTGCTCACTCATATTTTTGCAAATCGTTTTGCAAAATTGTCTCAGCTACTGCAAAAAATACTAGTAGCTCTGCATTATACTTTGCTGTTGTCTCATTTTTTACTTTTTGTATTTCAATTCATACCGCACTCATGGTTCGCCTACTTCGCGCCCACTCGTACTCTCATCAATGCAGCAGCAAAAAATTGCATGAACGATTTTGCATATTGTTCATGCTCTCTTGCTGTTTCCTTTTCCATAGCGTGCACATCATCATATACAAAAAAGATATATTCGATAAAGCAATCGACTCACTTTGTACACAAAATGCTCATCACCACGTCCTATGTATAGTACATGAGCCCATCTATACTCGCTTAATTTACCATCTACTACACTGAATCTACTCTTGTTATATTCAGACATTCTCTTGCTCACTCTCAAGCAATTTATAATACATAAAGAAAATCCATATAGCACACAAATACCCGTATAGCATAAAAACTACATTATTTTCTTACGACAACGCGCACATTACACCAACCAATACACGCGATCCTTAAAAATTCAATAGCGTAGCACGCGCGCTTGTTTGTTCAATCACCATAGATTTTTTGCACAGAAAAACCAGTGCTCATCACACTGGCTTTCTTTCGTCTATAACTAGCCTTTATGCAGCGAGTGAGAAGTCTCCTTGAACCAAACCAAGCTCATCACCATACTCAAGCCGTTGCGACTCTGTAGTCGGAACCAGCACAATACCACTTGCAGTGCTAAGCTCGCCATCAATCACATCACCTTGGTCTGTGATCATCTGCGGGCCTTCGCCTGGCTCACCCTGAATAATGCCATACACAACAGGGGCGCTATTGACCATCTCTTGATCTGGGCGCTTTCCAACATAGAACCCAACCAATGAGCCGATTACCCCTTCTTCCGCTCCACCATCTTCGCCTAAAGAAATCGCCGCTTCTTGGTGGGATAGCGACGACTCAATTGCGGAATACAGCGATGATACATCGCCTTGGGCGTCCTTAGGGCTCTTAAAGTCGCTAACAATAGGCACAACATACGGGACATCGTTGATCTCAATGACATCACCAATTGCCAAGCCAAGCTCATCGCGCAGCTCGGATAATTTATTATGAATGGTATCAATGTGCTGGTCTGTCATCTCTGTCATCGACATCGCAAATAGCGGCCCAAGCTCACGCTGCAGCCAACCTCGAATCTCTTGAACAGATGGCAGCTCAAGGGCATTCGGCTTGCCGTAGCGACCTCTAAACTCTTCGACTGTCGGCACATTTCCATCGTTTGCTGTGTCGTATTTTGAATATTTTGTCTCGCCCACTGGCGGTTTGTCGCTTTTAGCAAACGACTTTTCTCTTGTATTATTGTTGGTATACTCACTCATAGTTTTTTATACTCCGCACTATGATTTTGGTTAACGGCATTGGCTCCTTTCTGCCGATTCCTCCCTGCTGCGTGCTTTGTGGCGCGTGGCAGCGTGGTAGTAAGTAATCGTATCATTTGCATTATAGCATAAAAGCAGCGCCTGCAAAGCTATTTTTGGCCTTATTTTCGCATTATTTTCCCCATATGTACCCCTGTCGTACCAGTGGTAGCTATCTGGACGATAATTATATATTTTTCGCAAGCATTTTTAGCCTTGATTGCGTATTTCTCCCTCCTCACTGGCAAATACTCTGTCCACCTCTATCGCTACATATAAGCAGGAGCAAAGATATATGCCGAGTCCTCGTATGAGGAGATTAATGACCTAACTCTTTTTTGCGACACTGGAGAAGAAAACAGTACGCAAAGGCGCAACACGATGCCTTTATGAGTTCTACCCCACCCCACACGCCTCCTAAGCACTTATATAGCTATACCAAAGCCAGATGAGTGAGGTGCAACCGTTCTCCAGCCGCTTGCTATGCAGCCATATAGCAAGATCGCCCAAGGCATCTACCTCGGACGATCTTGTATGTTGCGCTGCAGAACTTAGCCGCGAGCAAAGTGGGCAAAGGCACGGTTGGCCTCGGCCATCTTGTGGGTGTCTTCCTTTTTCTTGAAGGCGACACCAGTTTGGTTGCACGCATCAACGATCTCTGTTGCTAGGCGCTTGCTGTACGGCATACCACTCTTCGATCGGGCAGCCTGCACTAGCCACATAAAAGCAAAGTGCTGCTGACGATGACCCTGGATAGGGAATGGAATCTGGTAGTTCGCACCACCAACGCGGCGACTCTTTACCTCAAAGCTAGGACTGATGTTCTTGATGCAAGTCTCAAACACTTCCAGTGGGTCCTCACTCTTGAGGCTTCGTGCAGCTTGTTCGAGCGCACTATAGACGGCCCGCTCAGCAACCTGCTTTTTGCCGTCTAGCATCGATTTGTTAATCAAGCGCTGCACCAGCACCGACTGGTACTTGCGGTCTGGCTTGATGGTGCGCTGGAGTTTTTTCGTGACTTTACGAGGCATGGTTAGTTACCCTCCTTCTTGGCGCCGTACTTGCTGCGGCCTTGCTTACGCTTCGATACCCCTTGTAGGTCGAGCGCGCCACGGACGATGTGGTAGCGCACACCCGGGAGATCCGGCACACGGCCACCACGGACGAGCACCACAGCGTGCTCCTGTAGGTTGTGACCTTCGCCGCCAATGTATGCCCAGACTTCGTGGCCGTTGGTGAGGCGCACACGAGCCACTTTACGCATCGCGGAGTTTGGCTTCTTGGGGGTTTTGGTTGTTACCTTGACGCAGACACCACGCTTGAGTGGCGCATTTTGGTCGTAGTAGCGCACCTTGAGTGCATTGTGGATGCGCCCCAGCGCTGGCGACTTCGACTTCCGAGCCGCCGTCTTGCGTGGCTTGCGCACCAATTGGTTAATGGTTGGCATGCAATTCTCCTTATTACTTATAGTTCGTAACTCTGCTGCCTTCCCCACTCGTTCGATCAGTAGTGCGGTAGCATAGAGTACCTACTAGGCTATTACCCAGCATATTTACGTGTACGATTGGGAGCAGCACCTCCGCCTCGTGTCTATACCTTCTCTGCCAGGCAGTGCGCTCACACCAGCGCCCTACCCCGAAAAGAGGAAACTCGTGTGGTATTATAGCATGGATCATTCTATTGAATCAATTGCGCGTGATAATAATATTAAATGTTAATGTACCATGATGTACAATTAACTCAAAAAGCGTCTCTTATGGGCGCTTTTTGCGTATCTTAGAGTCTGATCAATCTAAATCTATCTCTGCATATCGTTCTTGTTATAGGCACGATGTAGCATATGCTATGACCATAACCACAATATCTCTTAGCTCTTCCTGCTTCCATCCATTACTACAGCAGTAATCAGCGAATGTGTTACACTCATTATTATGAAACAAACTATTGAAAAGGTAGGCTTGCTCAGCCTGTCGCTTATACTTACGTCGTCTGGTGCCATTGCCCCAGCTATCCCCGCAATGAAGGCATTTTATCACCAATTTTCGAGTACACAGGTTGAGCTAATCTTGTCTATTCCGTCGCTGTTTGTCGTCGTGACGCTGCTGGCTAATCATGCAATTCGCCGCGTACTGTCTGAGCGACACATCATTATTATCAGCCTCATTCTCATTCCGCTGGCTGGCGTAGTGCCGTTTTTTGTTCAGGAGTATTGGTTAGTGCTGGCTTCGCGCGCAGCCTTCGGTATTGGGACGGGGCTCATCAACGCAGTTGCCATTACCATCCTCAGCGATTATTACACTGGCCGAGAGCGTGCACAAGTATTGGGCTGGCGCGTCTCTGCCGAAATCATTGGCTGTGCATTGCTCACTCTACTGGCTGGGCAGTTGATCAAAATTAGCTGGATGCACGCTTTCTTGATTTATACAGCTGGGCTCGTCATCCTTGCTATCTTCCTCACCTGCGCCCCGCGACGACAACCGCGTATGCCTACCGAGCCCATCAAAACAGAGGGTGCTTCGCCAGCCGCTCATTCGCTGAGCCGCCAGCAGCTTAGCACAGTCATTGGATTAACGCTGTGCGGGGTATGGTTTGTTTGTATTGATGTATCACTGGCGCTGCGCCTGCCCGAGATCACTATTGCAGCGGGTTTTGGCTCGGCCACAGACGCAAGCATCATCCTCAGCCTCAAGCAAATCATGGGGATTATCGCTGGTGCAGTATTTGTCTATGCCGTGAGTCGGTACAAGCAACGGCTCTTGGCATTGTCTGCTCTGCTCATTGGTATCGTTTTGCTTGGCTTGTCGCTATCGCCAACGATCTGGCTGCTTGGCCTTTCGTCCTTTGGGGTTGGCTTCGTCTATAGCATCATTCTCTCAACAATATTCCACCAATTGTCAGACGAAGTCTCCACACAATCGCGCAGCACAGCCACAGCAATTGTCCTCGTTGGATGCAATCTCGGTGGTGGCAGTGCACCGTATGCTTTGCAGCTGTTTTCGTGGTTGGGCGCTCGAGGGCTGGCAGTCTTCGCTTGGTTTGGAGTGTTGTCTATGTTGATTGGTGCAAGTCTCTGGCTCTCTCACCGCTACACACGTAGCCGATAATCTTTGAACCCTAGAGCCCACTTTTCAATAGCAAACTCCTCTATAATATATTCTTTCACTCTAATCCCAAATAATGGATATCGTCAAAATATATTCACAATCATCGCGATGTGGAGAAAACGCAAGGCGCGATATCATACCACACGTTGGATAGATAATCCCTGTCGTCCCCACCCCATGCTATACTAATCTCATGCATATTGCCATCCAAGGTCAAGCAGGGTCGTTTCATGAGCAGGCAGCGCAGCAGTGGTTTGGGTCACAGGTCGATACCGTACCATGCACAACGTTTCGCGATGTTTTCCATACGCATGCGACTGGTCAAGCCGAAGGTATCGTTGTGGCGGTGGAAAACACACTCTACGGAACAATCAACGAGCCATACCACTACCTCGAGGCATGCCCGCTACCCATCATTGGTGAGGTACGCCTTGCCATTGAGCAGATGCTCATTACGCTACCTGGCGCTCGCCTAGCTGATATTACCGAGGTGTATTCGCATCCCGTCGCACTTGCGCAGTGCCAGCGCTTTCTTACTACCGAGCTGTCGCATGCGGTGCAGAATGAATTTTTCGACACAGCGGGAGCGGTTGCCTATATCAAAGCAGCCGGCGACCCGCACAAAGCCGCCATCGCTGGCCAGGCTGCTGCTACCCTCCATCACCTACCCATCCTGCGCCGTAGCATCCAAGATAGCCACGACAACATCACCCGCTTCATCGTCCTTGCGCCAGGCCACGCACCAGCCCGTGCCAACCGCGCCACGCTCGTCATCACGACCAATCACCAGCCTGGTGCACTGCTCGAGGTATTGCACGTCTTCGCCGCGGCAGGTATCAATATCAGCAGCTTGCAGTCTCAGCCCATCGTCGGCCAGCCGTGGCAATACAAATTCTTCCTCGTTGTCGACAGCGCTGGTGCTCCACTCCGGCACGCCCTGCGCACCATCGAGCAAAGCGACCACACTGTACGGCTGCTGGGTGAGTATTGTGCGGGGTAATATATCAACGTGCTTACCTCCAGCACACAAGAGTATGTTTAGATTGAGCCACGAGAGCTATTCAATATCATCTTGAAGAGCCGAAATATATTCTTCAACTGTTGACCGGTCAAGGCCTCCGGCGGCAAGCTGATCAACTCGACCACTGTACTTGAGCCACCAAGCAGGAAAAGTAGCGAGCAAACAGCGTGTCATTTGGTGGTTATCGTTGTTGATGTGCGCCAATGTACTCAGGTTATCGAGAAAGATATCTCTCTCCATATATTCAAGGTCAGATTGCACGACGTCGTGCATAATGCGCTGCCGTGTTGCATCATCACATGGTAGCTCACCTACTGTATTAGTCATATACTGGAGCCAATTGTCAAAGTCTCGTTGGTCCAGGATTCGCTCTGGAGCCTTCGGCTCGCTGTGGTAACCAATCGGGTCATTGCGTATCACTTTCAAGACGCCATTCGTATACTCAGCATCAGCCCCTGCTGCAATGAGCCGATCTGCTATAGCGTTGCCATCATCAACCACTCGATAAGGATATGGATACTGACAAACAAATCGACGATCCAATATCGTTATAACCTCTACACCTTGCTGATACAAATGCCTGGCACGCATGGCAGTCTTAATATTATCAAGGTATTTATCATACTCCATTGTTTTGATAAGATCATCGCGGCTTTCATCACTCAGTCGGTCAATTCTATCAACGAAATAATTTTTACTCATATTCCATACACGACCTTCGTCACCCTCAACCACCGTCCAGTACAACTCATCATAACCAATCATCTCTGCAATTCGGTCAAAGTCTGCCACATAATCGCGCCCCTCTAGCAGCTGACTAGCTCGCGGATCAACATCCAAGCCAAAGCCTTCAATTCTCTCATTCAGCCACAAGAATTCTAGGTCTTCTGTTGTCAGCTCTTCACCTGCGTACACCCGTCGCTCCATGTCTGTGAGGCGTCTCGTGTTTTCCACCGTTTTGTCGTATGCATCATCCTCCCGCGATTCATTGGTATATTCCCCACCATCATTGGTGTAGTTGGGGCTATGTTGGCTAGCAATTCGCTCGTACTTCGTCCACGAGCCGGTCGTTGCTTGGTATACCTCTTGCTTCGTCTCATTATAAGCGCTATCGGCAAGAGCCGCAGCATAGAGCGCAGCAAAGTCCCCCCTGCCTAGCAGCAGTGCCAGCTGGTCGTCCACTTCACGCTCGCCACGAATCACCCCTTGGTCAATGGCATCATACACCTGCGCCAGCGCCTCAGCATTGAGCTCCGGCCAGGATGCAGTAGTCGAGCCAGTACGCTTCTTAAATTCTCCCTTAGCTTTGTCGTACTCGCCCATCGTCTTGAGCGATTCCCATACATATACCTTAAACCAGTCTGGATATACATGCTCATTCTCATCGCTGCGTAGATATGTTGACCACTGCGTGAGGCTGTCAGCTTGGTCAGCTTGAACGGTATCCACCAGGCGCTGCTTTTCTTCGAGACCTAGCACTACCTCGCCTTGGCCACGCTTGCGAGTAATCCGCTCTTGCAGGGCAAAATACGCTTCTGGCACAGCTTGCTTTTTGATAAGTAAGTCAGCAATCTCCTCTTGCACGAACCTAGCGTCTGGGTGTGTAATACCGCAGTAACCACTCTCCAGCGCCTCAGCTACCTTAGCTTCGTGATTACCCAGTGCGCGGTGGGTTGGCTGGTGAACGTTGTGGCTATGCTCATTGTGCGTGCCATCACTACGATGAGCCGATTGTTCATGTGTGATTATTCTCGCGATGCGCAGCGCTCCATCGCCAAGATTGTGATGGAACATACCAAGGAGTTTCTCTCCAGCTGGTGATGATGCAATAAATTGTTCTGGTGATTTTGGCTTTGGCATAGATTATCCCCCGCGTATTACTGCAATAATTATGATTATACCATCGCCTATGATGGGAGTAAAATTCAGCTAAGACTCTTTGTTCTCACTCTTTAAGATTCACTAAGATTCACTGTAAATCTGCATGCACACTGCCCGCCGCTCTATCCCAGTTCATCCATGCTGCCGATCAGCACATCGCGCGGGCGTGAGCCGTCGGCTGGGCCAATGATGCCTTGCTCTTCCATCTCTTCCATAATGCGGGCAGCCCGAGCATAACCCACGCGGAGCTTACGCTGGAGGAGCGAGGTTGAGGCTTTGCGAGTCTCTACTACCACTCGCACGGCATCGCGGAACATATCGTCATTGCCTTCGCCGTTGCCATCCATATCCATCACTACGCCACCTTTGCCATTGAGCTGGACAGGCTGGCTCACGATCTCGTCGTTATACTGCGGTGCCGACTGCATGCGCAGGTGGTCGGTCACCTTCGCAACTTCTTCGTCCATCACCCAAGCACCTTGGATACGCTTGGGCTTGGGCATGCTAGCGGTTTTCATCAGCATATCACCCTGACCAAGGAGCTTCTCGGCACCGATTTGGTCGAGAATGGTGCGGCTATCTACCTGACTGGCCACCGTAAAGGCGATGCGGGCTGGCACGTTGGCCTTGATGAGGCCAGTGATCACATCCACGCTGGGCCGCTGCGTCGCCAGCACCAGGTGAATACCAACTGCTCGAGCCTTCTGGGCCAAGCGGACGATCAGCGCCTCCACATCGCGCGCTGCTACCATCATCAGGTCGGCTAGCTCATCTACCACAATGACGACATACGGCATACGGCCTTCGTCTACCTTTTGCATGTGGCCTTGCTCATCGGCCACGGCGATCTGCTTACCGCGGGTTTTGATCTTTTCGTTATACGTCTTGATGTCGCGCACCTTCTCCTCAGCCAGCAGACTATAGCGCCGCTCCATTTCATTGACCGCCCACTTGAGGGCACTAATGGTTTTCTCTGGCTCAACAATAACAGGGGTAAGGAGGTGTGGAATATCGGCATACGGTGCCATCTCCACCTGCTTGGGATCGACGAGGATGAGCTTCATTTCGCTGGGACTGTTGCGGTAGAGCAAGCTAGTAAGGAGCGTGTTGATCATCACCGACTTACCCGAGCCCGTCTGCCCCGCCACCAAGAGGTGTGGCATTTTGTTGAGCTCACCGACGAAGGGCCGGCCCGAGATATCCTTACCAATAGCAAACGCCAGCGGCTCCTTGGCGTGCTGCCACTCGGGGCTATCTAACACTCCGCGCAGGCGCACATCGGCCGCCTTGCGGTTTGGCACCTCGATACCCACGGCCTTCTTGCCTGGGATAGGTGCCTCAATGCGAAGGCTGGATGCCGCGAGATTGAGCGCGATATTCGTCTCCAGCGCAGTGATGCGGTTGAGCTTGACGCCGACGGGTGGCTTGAGGGTGTATTGCGTTACCTTCGGGCCAATGTTTGCCCCCTCCATCTCGACATTAATGTTAAATTCGTGCAGTGTGTCTTGAATGATATGGGCATTTTGCTCAATATCGCCGGCATCAGCCGGGCTCTGACGCTTTTCCAGCAGCTCCAGGCTGGGCGGCTGCCAGTTGGGGTCATTGACGGCAAGCATAGCAGACCGGTCTTCGGCTGCTTTGTCCACAGAGGTAGACGGTGTGCTGTCGCGCAAGGTTGCCCGTGGCTTTTTGTCTGGCTTTGGCTCAGCCGGGCCATCGCCTGAGAGGGTTGGAACGCCCGCGTTGAGCTTGAAGTCACTCATAGCAGCAGGCTTATCTTGGGCCTTCTCGTCCTTACTACGCTTGGCTTTTTTGCTGGTGTCTGGTGCTTGGCTATCAGCGGCGCGGCGGGCCACTGCCACATTGGCGGCATCGTCTGCCTCAGCCTCACTGCGCACCATGTTTTGCAGGCCACGCCACAGCGCCATGGGTGAGATACGCAAAACGAAGAGTAGCGTCAAGCCAATCAACAATACATACACAAAAACCCCTACTGGCCGGTCGACCAGCGCCAGCATAGCACGATTGAGTAAGTCACCCATGATACCACCCGTCGCAGCCGAACCGCGTCGCAGCAGACCAAATAGCCCCGCAAACCACAGCACCATCAGCACTGCTGCAAGCTTCAGCGCCACTGGCAAGCGGTTGTTCTCTGCCCGAAAGATCGCCACCGCCACATACACCGCTACTACTGGGACGACATACACTGCATAGCCAATAATATGCAGCATCGTCGCATCAAGCCACTTGAGAATTGGCCCACCCGAGCCAAACCACGACACCACCAGTAGCACCGAAAACGCCAGCAACAGCACCGCCGATACCTGCGCCCAAAACCCCGCTGGCAACGTATGCTGCGGCGCGGCTTGCTTGGCCTTGCTCTTGTTTGGGCTGCGCCGACGAGTAGCGCTTGAGCGAGTAGACGAACGAGTGCGAGTGGTTTTTCTTTTTGTAGCCATATCCTTTTTATTGTACTCTGTTTATGCTTGGTTTGATAGCGTATATTGTAGCATAATTTACTACATTAGGCAATCGGTATAGGATTATGCCATACTGGGTAGTATGACAATGCAACCATCTTACCCAATCATTACTCCATTTGAGGCTGTGCCCACGGCTATCGATGGGCTCTTATATCATTACCATGAAACAAGTGACTGATGAGCGTGGCACAGTGCGCGAACTATTCCGCCAATCGGCCATGGATAGCACACCACTGCCGCAGTTTGGCCCCTGGAAGCAGATCAATGCCACGCAAACAAACCGTGGCTCCATCCGTGGCCTCCATGCCGAAGCAATGAACAAACTTGTCGCAGTAGTGGCAGGCGAAGCCTTTGGTGTCTATGTGGACGCACGGATCGATTCACCCACCGTTGGCGCAGTTGTGACTGTCCCACTAACAAAAGGTGTGCAGGTGTTTGTTCCACAAGGAGTTTGCAACGGTTTTCAATCGACAAGCGAGCAACCCTCCCAGTACCTCTACTGCTTCGACGAAGAGTGGCAGCCTGGCATGCCCGGTATATCACTCACACCACTCGACCCAGAGCTTGACATCGACTGGCCCATCCCGATCGACACATCCACCTATGACCAAGTCTCCAAAAAAGACGGCAATGCGCCTACTTTGCGTTCTGTTATTGGTGATGATGCCATGGCGCAGCGCACTCACTAGTGTTCGAGGCTTATTCACCGCCATGTGAATTATTGCTATATAATACCCCTCTCGCCATTTTGTCCATTCTATGTCACAATAGAAGCAAGGAGGTCGTATGCAGCAGATGGTATGGAATATAGTAACGATGATTGCACCCTTTGCGGTGATTGCCTTTGTGCTGGTAGTGCTCGCCGAATATTTGCGCGTACAGCAGCGCATCAAACGCCTGGAGGAGATGGTGCACGAGCTGCAGCAGCGAGTTGAGTCGGATACGTAGCCACAGGTTGCACGCAAAAAGCCAGCTATATAGCGCTGGCTTTTTCATTTTTGATATCGTGGACGACCCCTAGTAGCTTCGACGCTTCGAGCGATCCTTTGGTACAGCTACCTCAGTGTCGGGCTCTTGCCGCGGTGGGAACTTTTTGCGCGGCAGGCCAGCGAAGGCGTCGTTGCTGGGCTGCTTGCTGCGCACGGTCGTGCGGCTATTGGCCGAGCGGCGCTTGCGCGTATTAGCTGGGCGAGTTGGCGCTTTCTCTTCTGTTGTCGCGGGCAATACACCAGCAGTTTTGCGTGCGGCAATGGCGGCCGCTTTGGCAGCGGCACCACCCTTAGCAATGCGCGGTGGCGTGTGTGGCTGAGCTGGCGCAGCGAGACTCTGACGCGAGCGCCCAGCTGGGACTTCACGGCCCACACGGGTAGTGCGGCTCGACGCCTTTTGTGGTGCACCCACTTCGTTGATGACTGGGATAATAATGGGCATGCGGCGTGTCTGGTCGTACAAAACGCGGGCAATGTCGTCTTTGATTTCCTTCTTTACGACATCAAGGTCATACGAACCCACCAGGCTGCGCGCTGCTTTTTGCTTGAGGTAGGCGCGGATCATTCCCATCAGCTCTTCATTATCGCGTAGATAGATGAAGCCCCGGCTGATGATATCTGGACTAGTGAGAAGGCGGCCTGTCCCACGCTGCACAGTGAGCACCACAACGAACATCCCCTCCAGGCTCATATGGATGCGATCCTTCAGCACGACATCGCTCACGACTGCACCAGCGTCGTCATACATCGTGCCGCCCGAGTGCGGAATGCGCCCAATTTTATGTGCACCATCAGTAGTAAACTCCACAATATCCCCCGGATCGCAGACAAAGATATGGCTGCGTGGGATACCACACTCCTTCTCGGCCAGGCGAGCATTGTGCACTAACATGTGGAATTCGCCGTGGTTGGGCAAGTAGTATGTGGGCTTGACGGCACTAATGAGTCGCACGTGGTCATCATAATAACCATGGCCAGACAGGTGGAGTGGCCCCACCCCGGTCAGGTGTGTCTTGCCGTTTTGCACCACATCGCCACCTTCGCGCATCAGGCCATCCACGGTGCGTACGACGTACTTCTCGTTGCCTGGGATGGGGTTGGAGCTAAAGACCACCACATCACTCCCCTTGATCTTGACGAACTTATGCGCCCCCGTTGCCATGCGGTTAAGGACTGCACTAAATTCTCCCTGGCTACCCGTACAGACGATGGTAATCTTGTGGTCGGGCAACTTAACGAGGTCTTCCATCTTGACCACCGTATCTTTGGGGATTTTGATAGCACCAGTGCGCAGTGCTACCTCCAGGTTCTGGATCATACTAAAGCCAGCAAAGGCCACCTTGCGCCCATGCTTCTCTGCTTCCTCGAGGATGAGCTGAATGCGGTGCAGCTGGCTAGAGAAACTACTGATGATGATGCGGCTCTTGGCCCACTTATCCATCACCTCACCCATGCTGTGCTGGATATCGTGCTCACCGTGGGTGTGAGTGCCAGCGCTCTCGCAGTTGGTCGATTCGTTCATCATGAGGAGAAAACCCTCGGTGTGCGCAATATCTTGCAAGCGCTCGAAGTCGAACTTGCGGCCATCCACCGGGTTCTCCTCGATGCGCCAGTCGCCACTACTGAGAATGTTCCCCACTGGCGTGCGCACCACTACTGCGGCCGAATCAGGAATGGAGTGGTTCACCCGCACCAGCTCCACACTAAAGGAGTCGCACAGCTGGACGATCTCATGCTCCTCAGGTTTGAGCTCATGATACTCCGGCTCGTAGCTACCATCGGTCTCGGCCATAGTGCGCTGCAGCATACCCAATGTAAAGGCTGTGCCATAGACTGGGGCAGGCAGCTTGGGGATGATATGCCGAAAGGCACCGATATGGTCGAGGTGCCCGTGGGTAAAGATATGCGCCCGAATCTTGTGCTTATTCTCCTCCAACCACTGCGTATCAGGGATGATGTAGTTGATGCCTGGATAGTCACTACCTGGGAAGAGGAAGCCCATGTCGATAATGATAATATCGTTGTCGTACTCAATGGCCGTCATGTTCTTACCAATACCCATCTCGCCCACCCCGCCAATCGGGATGACCTTGAGCGTTGGGCGCGGCGCACGAGGCCGCTTGGGCTGCATGTTGAGAGTAAACTGCTTGCCGCCATAGCCATTATAGACCGACTTATTGACCGGCACATTAATAACATGCTGCGAGGCCTGGGCATTGACCCCTTCGCTGGTGCGGCGCTGCGCCCGAAAGACCTCGCCTTTGCGTGTGGTGGTGGCACTGAGCACTGTGTTGGTTGTCGCTGGTTGTTTGCTTGCGTGTGGACGCTTCTTGGCGTCATCTGCCTGGGGTGTGGCCACTCGTCGTTGACCCATTGTATCTCACTCCTTCTAATACATTATTCTGGTTCTACTAATAAGAGACAGGCTAAGAGCCTCAATAAGTGGTTGTATTATAGCAGATGATGGTGAGGTGTGTCAAAGCCACCTCGCGAGAGGTGGCTTTTGCTTCGTATCACTACGAGTTGATGATATATGCTATACGCACCAAAATCGCAGCATATCGCTCAAATTTTCGCCTGTTCCCGCTTGGGAGGCTGGCTGCCACGATGCGCTATCACTTGGAATATCATCAGGGTTTTCGTTGCTGGTAGGCGCTTCTTCGATGGCAAACGTTGGTGCGCCATTCTCGTTAGTAGTTCGCGTCATCCGTATGTAGTACAGCTTTTCATTTGGGTCAGTATTGGCACTTGGACGGAAGCTGCTTGCTGCTGCGACTTCTGTGGCAGGGTTGCTTGTGATCTGCAGCAGCTCTACCGTCGTCAGCTCGCCAACTGGCTGGGCAGCCCCTGGCTCTTGCGGCGTCTCCAGCGTCACCTTCTCTCGGGTGGTTGTCTTGCCAGCGGTTATGTCTTTTTGTTTGTGTGCCACCGTCGTTACAACGACATTTTGCCCATCATGGCTGACGGTAGCTCGCTTCGCTGCAATAATCTCCTTAATACCCCTACTCTTATCAGTCTGGTACACTGCAAGAGAGTCACCTATATAACGATCTGTCTTCGTCTTACCCTGCAGTTCGGTATAGCGCGTCGTAATACCGTGCAAAACTTCTCTGTCGACCTTCTTCACATCAATCTCACCATCGGGAGTTGTAAATTCTACCTCACGACCCGATTGCCCAAATGGCTCAGCCGTTGCGGCTGTTTCGCTATGAGTTGGGGCGTCTGCGTGGTTGCTGCAATATGCCGCACCATTTATACCAATAAGTAGAGCAACAAGAGCCGCTGCTTTTTGTCCAAGCGAGAACCGTGGCGCACCTATCTTGTCTATATCATCGGTAGCACTCTCATTACTTAACGTAATGCGCGAGTTCGTCTCATCCAAAATCGGTTTTTGTGCAAAGCTCCCTTCCATACTACTTGTCTTCTGCCAAGGTTTCTTCATTATCATCGCCTCCTGCTTTATTTTACTAATTACCTATTTACCGCTATAGTACTTTGTATTTGCTATATATGTCAAATATGGTCTACTCGAATCTACAAAGCCAGTAGGCAAAAAGCCGGCTACCCCACAATAGCCGGCTCTGTGCTATGCCTCGCGGCACATTAATTTTAATCTCCATCCACCGTCGTATGAGCAAACTGCCGCGTGCCACGCCAGGCCAAGAAGCCGATGAGGAGCACGTTTGCCACCAGCGCAAAGCCAGCCAGGATGAGCATGTGCTGCGTATAGAGCGCGCTATCTACCCCGCCCGAGATCGCATGACGATAGGCAATGATGGAGTGCGTCATGGGCAGCCAGGGGTTGATAGCTTGGAAGAAACCAGAGGCTGTTTGGATGGGGAATATCCCTTCGCTCGCTGCCAGCTGGAGCACCATGATAATCATTACCACCAGCCGGCCAGGGTTATCCAGCACCATCACCAGCAGCGTAATGAGCGACATAAAGGCAAGCGAGGCTAGGTAGCTTGTGGCAACAAACAGCCATGGGTGGTCGGGTTGCAAGCCTACCACATAGACTAACACCAGCATCAGAATCGTTGCTTGCACCAGTGCAGCCAACCCCAAGACCGACATCTTAGCCAGCCACCAGCGCCAGGCATTTTCTTGGCGCGAGAAGGTCTTGCGCACTGGGTACATCGTCGTCAAAGCCAGCCCACCAACGAAGAGCGCTAGCGAGAGCATATATGGTGCCATGGCATAGCCGTAATTTGGCACACTGCCAGTACTATGTTCGCTACTCGTTACAGGCGCGGCCATCTGCTGCTGAGCCGCTGGGCTGGTTGGCAGGAGCTTTACCTGAGCAGCACCAGTCTGCAGTTTGTGCGCCAGTGTGTTCGAGCCATCCGCCAGCTGGTTGCTTGCCTGCACTAGCGTGCTAGAGTGCTGCTGCAAGGTGGCTGCACCCTGAGCCAGTTGCCCACTGCCCTGCTGAGCTGTTGCGAGATTACCCGCCACCTGTGCTGCACCAGCCTGGAGCCGCTCGCTACCAGCCCGCACTGTGTTGTACCCCGCAAAGGCAGTGGTGGCTTGTGGGGCGAATTGTTCCACGCCAGTGTTGAGTGCTGCCACACCGTTCTTGAGTGTTTGCTGCTGAGTCGCAAGCGTTTTGGTGAGAGTATCGAGGTTAGCCAGCAAGCTCTGCGTTTGCTCGGCAATAGCTTTGGTCTGCTGCAGAGCGCTTGCTAAGGTTTGCAGCTCGGGTAGTGTGATGGTCGTGCTACCACCGGATGCAGCCGCCTGGGCGCTAGTCTTTTGGAGGATCGCCCCAGCCGACGCGGCTGGTGCTTGCATTGCCTGGAGCGCACCCACCACCCGCTGCGCATCTTGGACTACGGCCGCCTGTTGAGTCGCTACCGCTGGTGATGGTTGAGCCACTTGGGCGTTGAGTGTATTCATCCCCTGTTTGATCTGCTGCATACCAGCCGTTAGTTGGGCCACTTGGGCCGCCGTTGGCAGTTGGCTAGTCAGCTGCGCTGTGCCCTGCTGGACCTGTGTTGCACCAGCCTGTAGCCGCCCCAAACCTGCTGTCAGCGTCTGCTGCTTGCTCGCCAGTTGGCTAACGCCATTGGTATAGTGAGTAAGACCCGCTTGGAGCCGTGCCGACCCCTGGTGTAAGCGCCCAGCACCATCACCAGCCTGCGCCATGCCATTACCCACTGCACCAATGCCCGCCGCAACCTCTTTGAGGTAGGTTTGGGTCACTTGCTCGGCTACTGTTTCCTTCACTTTTTGCGCGGCTTGGCGGCTAATAACTGCACCAATGTAGTTTTTGGCTGGCGTCAGCTGATACGACACCACTGCTTGCTGTGGCTTGTCCTGCCGAAGTGACGCCGCACGCTGTGAGAAATCCTCTGGTACCGTCACCACTGCGTAGTAGTAGCCATGGCGCACGCCATCATCGGCTTGCTGCTTGGAGACGAATTCCCACTGAAGCGCCTTGCTCTTATGCAGAGACTCAGTCATTGTCCGGCCGATCTGCAACTCCTTACCATTGATCTGCGCCCCCTTATCCTCATTCACAAAGGCAATTGGCAGTCGGTCGGTATGCCCATACGGATCCCACACCGAGCTGAGGAAAAACGCCGCATATATCACCGGCACAAAGGCTATTGCTATCACTGCCACCAGTAGTGTTTTGCTCTGCAGCAAGTGCCGCCATTCGGCCTGGACCATCACGCTGCGGCGACGCTGGATAGCTTGTTTTATTTTCTCACCCATTGTTCATTAACTCCCGAATAATATCGTGCAATGTCACACTCTGCAGCGTCTCAGCCCAGCGTGCCTGAGCTCGATCAAAGGCACCAAGGATGCTCACCTCACCGCGTTTGATCTTGCTATCATCCGCCTGGCGGGCAAACATCCGCTCGGCTACTCCTTGGTACTGGACGAAACTCTCCGTCCCCTCAACTGCCGCCACGATATCCCACAGCGTCAGCTCCGTACTAGCCCGCGCCAGGCGAAAGCCACCACCCGCACCCCTCGCCGAGGTAATCAGCTGGGCTGTTACGAGCTTACGCGTTACTTTAGTAATATACGTTGGCGACACCCCCATTTGCCTTGCCAAGCTCTGGTTCGTCACTGGCGATCGCAGGTCTGGATGCGCCAGCAAAATCACAATGCAACAGGCCTGCTCGACTGCTCCTGATAATCTCATAGCTGTATATGCGAGGCGCTATGCAGCACCTCACTCCTCCTTTCTTTGATTGTTGATAATGGATATCTAATATCTAGATTAGCATAGGCTACTCCCTATTGCAAGCCTGTCGTCAGAATATGCCCGTCTAAAATCAAGCTACGTCTGTAGTCTCAATCATATATTTTGCTGGGCTGATAAATCACAGCCCAGCATTGTCTTCTTTGCTTTTGTGTTACTTTGCACGGCGCGTTAGCGGCTTTGTGCCTTTGTAGAGCAAGTAGCGGAATAGCCCCGCTTCATACAGCGTGCTATAGCCATGCGATGCCATCACGGCATTAACGAAGAATGGCGCAAGCTTCGCATCTGGCTGGATCCAGGCAAATGGCCGGGCGAGCGACCGCAAGCGATGGTATGTTGGCATAACGGCTTCTGTCCAATCGGTCTCGCTTATATTTGCAAAGCCAGCCTGCTGCAGTGCCTGCGATATCTCACCAGGGTTCTGCTGCCGCACACCAAAGCCACCAGCATGCTGCTCCAAAAAGTCCATCATGCGCTGCTGACGAACCGACATATGGCGAGCATCGACCTCATAATCGGCAAACACTACACGCCCACCAGGCTTAAGGATGCGATAAAATTCCTGCATCGTGGCCCGCATATCCTTTGCGTGTGACAGTGTCTCATTCACATACACCACATCAAAATACTCGTCTGGGAAGTCGGTGTGCGAATAATCGCCGAGCACAAAGCGCGGCGCAGGAGTCATATGCCGCGACAACTTCTCAGATATCTTAACCTCTCGTGGAGTGATGGTAATACCTATTACCTCACCCCCCCCCATTGGCCTGGACGAGGTATCGCGCCATCACGCCCTGGCCCGAGCCGGCATCGAGCACACGGTCGGTCGGCTTAAGCTGCAGCTCCTTGGCAAACATCCGCAAGAAGTTCGCCTGAGCTTGCTGCTCATTCTTCGTCTCGCTCGTCCAATAGCCAGCGTGCTGCGAGCGGCCCAGCACCATGTTGTAGCCCGCCCACGAGCCAAACCGCGAATAGTATGCTGCCACACCGTTTGTTGTTTTGTCCATCATATTCTCCTTGTTACTGTACTTATTCTATAGTATAGCGTAGAACTGCTCAATGGAGTGGGTTTGCGAGAGCCTTTCTCCACCCTCCTCTCTCAGTCTCTATTCCTCTTTGCTGCTGCCAAAATTCTCTCTCCGTATGTCATTTTTCCTACCTCCGATAGGCCTATTTTATTAAAGCATGAGCGATATCACAATTATGACAATGGGGCGATTTGTAGTATCATATATAAGTATAAGTGTTATACCAATGAGGTGAGGAGGAAACACAATGCCAAAACCAGAAGCAGCTGGCCTGCCATGGCAGGCCCAAGCAGCCCGCAGACAAACTACACGCCAGTCTGACCCTGCCATCCGCGATAGCAGCGCCTACCGGCAAAAGCCTGCCGAGGACACCGAGCGCACCACGTCAGCAACCGCGCAGAGCGAGCTCGATGCGGCCAAGAACAAGCTTGCTACCCTGCAAAAGGCGCTGCAGCACGTGACCGCCGTCGAGATTGGTGAGGCACAGCTAGGCACCAGTGCACGCGATTACATCAGCCATGCGCTCGAGGTATCGCGTGTTTTTTCTGAGCTAGAGCATCGCCGCATGCCTGTCAATGGCTCGTACAATGGCCAGCCCTTCCAGGTATTACCCAGCTCCAGCCCCGAGCTGATCGAGCGCGATCTTGGCCGTGCAAGCTTTGGCCCTTATGGCCCAGCTGGCCTAACCCGCGTTGGCCCTCAGCCCAAAGAAGAGCTTACACTCGACGACTACGTCGCCGATGCCACTGCTCAAGCCACGGCCGACTACAACACCAAGAAAAAGCAAGCCGACGAGCAAGCCAAGGTCGCCACCGAGCTCCAAACCGCTCAAGAGCTCCTCGAGCGCAAAGGCTACGGCGTGACCGCACCAGAGGCTGGCAAGACGAAAGTCGCCTAACCAGCTCCGCAAATATGCATACCAAGGTAAGTATTGCGACGATGCTTACCTTTTTTCGTTTGCACAGCAAAGCGCTTGCCGCTTCTTCTCCTGCTGGTTATGAGGCGCTAGATGTCTGAATATATCTCTATACTATTCATTATTTACTCTGCGTCGTCTGTCGCACATACGCCACTGCCCGCACGAAGTCGTCGATGAGCGTCTGGCGCATGGCACCGTTGTATAGCGCAGCGGCTGGGTGGTAAAGCGGAATGACGACGAACTCTCGCTCGTGCAAACGCACTTTGCGTGGCTGACCATGGTCACGGCTAATGCGTAGATCGGGGATGAACCCACCACCACTGTGCCGGCCAAGAGTAAGCACCGCCTTTGGCTGGATAATATCGAGCTGCTGCATGAGATACGGCCAAAAGGCGCGCTTCTCCTCCGGCAGTGGGTCGCGGTTATTGGGCGGACGATATTTGACGATATTAGTAATGTATACATCACTGCGCACGAGGCCAGCCGTGGCTAGCATTTCGTCCAGGAACTTCCCTGCCGCCCCCACAAAGGGCTTGCCCTGCAGGTCTTCATTCTTGCCGGGCGCTTCCCCCACAAAGACAATGTCGGCATTAGGGCTGCCATCACCCAGCACTAACTGCGTAGCCTGAGCAGCCAGCTCGGGACAGAGCTTGGCAGCGATAATCTCCTCAGCGAGGTGCGCTAACTGAGCAGCTTGAGTTTGGTCTGGCGTGGATGGGTCAAGTGGATGGGTCATAATGCATCTAGTATAACAATCGATGGGCGGGTGGAGCAAAAATCAGCTGTAATTGATCACTCTAGTTTTGGCACTGGGATCTACTGCCTAGCTCTTGCAATATTGAGGGGTGTAATAATTGCTGAGGTTTTGCGATTGCAGGTTGATAGTAAGCAAACACAACCGAGGGTACAAAAACAAAAAAGCAATCTTGCATTGCTTTTATCCACCAAGAGTAGTCCGCTCCCGCGGAGGTAGAGCATCCAGATGGACGCGTCGATACCTCCGCTGGGAGCGGGTGGTGGTGAGGTGCTACCAGCTGACTTCTAGAGCACTTGTAGACCAAGTGCCTTCTCTCTGGTCTGAGTGATGACGTCTTACGACTCTCGCACCATAGCCTAGAGACTGAAGCTGGTCGATAATGGCCTGCTGTTCACAGTCTGGTGTGCCTAGAAAGAGGTACGAAGCCTCTGCTAGACTACCAAACCCATGTCCTGTATAGACAAGTGAGGTCTTTCCCTTCTTAGCAGCCTTCTCGGCCTTCTCCAGGATAGACTCAGTGATCTTTCCAATTTTGCTCTCGAAGGAGTTATCATTGGAGATCTCACGCATTTCGCTAGCTGACAGAGCCATGATCGGCTCCTTTCTGCATCCATTTGGATGCGATAGTGAGCTCAACCCTGTGTCGAGCTCTCTCCATTGCTGTGCACGCTCTGGTGTAGCGTCATCAGAAGACTGGGCGCCTATAGCGCTCGGCAGCCCCTCTGGCAGCAGCAAGTCGAGAGAGTTCGACTCCTCACCACAAAAAGTTGCTATCCACTTCTGATAAGGAGAGGATATGCTATTATGCTATTTTACATTTGTCAATAGCATGGGATAATTTTCTATTTTTGTAGCAAAAACACCCCCACAAAAGGAGGTGTTTTGCTGTGCAAGGAAGTGGCGCACTGAGCGTGCTACTCCCCCTACTCTGTTTGGTTTGCCTCTGGGTCGGTGAGCTTGCGCACCATGGGTAGCACCAGGTAGATGCCGATGATGGCAGCAACGAGCCCTCCACCAACGATGCCGAAGTACAGCGGCGAGAGTGTTGGCTTAAGCGAGGCAGAGAAAGTCGTGATGAAGACGGTACCAACCCACACCCCAATGGCGCACGAGAGGAGCGAGACACTCAGCAGCGGTACCAGCGACTCCGTCATAATGAGGCGCTTGAGCTGGCCAAGACGCATACCACCAAGGCGCAGCGTGTAGAGTGAGCGACGGCGCTCAAACAATCCACCAATCGTCGAGACAATCAAGCTTGCCACTGCGACGAAGAGTGTCACACCCATACCAGCGTAGGCCATCTCGGCGAAGTTTTTGATGATAGGATTGATCTGTGGATGCTTCTCGAAGTCCCCACTGCGGATGTAGAGGAAATCGTGCGGAGTCTGGCGAGCATACGTGAGGGCACGCACCTTCTCCACGTCATCATTATGGGCAACGGTCAAGAGATAATCCTTAGGGCCATTGGTGTTGACTGGCTGCTCGGCAAGCGAGACGGTCTTGACGACGGAGCCGTTGAAATCGAGCAAAGCATAGTGATCACCCTGTGCACCACTGGGGCAACTGTGCTCGGTGTAGATGGCCAAGTCGCTACAGCGGATGGCACGAGCTTGGATGCGGCCATTGTCACCAGCAATAGGGTACATTGGTGCAACATTGGTGATGTATGGCTGCTCGCTCAGGATTTTTTGTGTATCCGGCTGCAAGACATGATCTTGCGAAGTGATCGCTACAGCGTTGCTGCGCAGCTGTGAGTAACCGTTATTGGCCACCGATGAAGCGTTGAGGGCATCAATACCACTCACCGCTGAGAGGTAGAAGCTCCCCGCAAAGAGGGCCAGCACTACCCCACTCACACTGCGGAAGACGGTCTGCGAATGGACGGCAATTCGCTTGCCCGCGATCAAGGCCGAGCCACTACGTGCATAGCGTGCCACGATGCGAGCGATTTTATTCGTCAGCCAGCCACCAGCCAGCACCAGGCCAAACATCACACTGAGGAAGGCTGCGAAGAGAATGAGGGTCGGTATAGAGCTCTCACTTGCTTGCTCAGCCATCCAATCATGCCCAGGCTTCGACGCCATCCAGCCAAAGATACTAAGGCCAAATGCCAGGGGGATGACGCGCCACACCCGCAGCTTCTTCGTCTTTTCGGCTGAGCGTGAGACGCCCAGTGGTGAGAGTTGTGCCTTGCGCATCCGACGCCAGTTGACGTACGTCGTTAGGCCAAGGGTCACACCAACGATGATAATATATTGATACCACTGCAGCGCAAGATCGGCTGGCCAGAAACGCATATCGCCATAGAAGAAGCCATGAAGCGAACTCTGCGTGAGTGTAAAGATAACGAGACCCAGCACCACACCAGCCAGCGAGGCCAGCAGTGACTCGAGCAGCAGCACACGGGCCACTTGCCCCTTGGTTGCACCCACAAGGCGCAGGGCGGCGTAGCGCTTCTCGCGCTGTGCCCCACCCAGCTGTGTAGCAACAGCAACAAAGGTGACGATTGGGAAGAGTAAGATCGATCCGCCCACGACCAGCATCATCAGCGAGAATGGGTCGAAGGCAACACTCTGCGCTTTACCATTGACATCGGTAATGTAGACGTCGGTGTAGGAGTTGGGCTGCCCATTTTTCTTAGCATATTGATTGCTCTTCTCGACCTCCTCCGCACTCACACCCTTGACCAAGGAGAGGTCATCGGGGCTAGCAGAGTACTCGTCTGGCAATGTGCCGAGGTTGGTGGTGAGGTTGCCAAAACGCTCGAGAATCTTATCCTCTGGGTGCTGAGCGATCGCCGCTGCTAAGCCCTTGGAGAGGTAGTATTCACCTGCCTTTGGCGTGTCTATCTTGGCAAATTTGGCAGACTTCTCAGTGCCCTGCAGCGAGATGATGCTAATCGTCTTACCTCGCCACTCATCTTTGTTGCCCCGCTCGACGCCACCAGCTTTGAGTGGCTCTTGGCCAGTCGCTTGTGGCTTTTGGGGAGTGCGCTGGGCCTGTGTAATGGTATTCGCGATAATCGCTCGGTTTTGGCGGCCCACCAAGCCATTGAGCCCAGCGGCCATGTAGCACAGCATGACGATGCCAAGCGAGATAGCTGCTGCTGTGAGGCCCAGGCGCATCATCGATTGCCGGCCCGATTTTTTTAGTAATAACCAACTAACGCTCATATTACATCCCTCCCGAGATCTGCCCATCGCGCACGATAATCTCGCGGTCGGCATAGGCGGCAATGGTTGGCTCGTGGGTCACCATAATTACCGTGGTACCATATTGCTTAGCAGTAGCGATAAATAATTCCATCACACGCTGCGAGTTGAGGCTGTCGAGCGAGCCCGTTGGCTCATCGGCAAACAGCACCTTGGGCTTGATAACCATCGCCCGGGCAATTGCCACCCGCTGCATCTGCCCACCAGAGAGCTCACCGAGCATGTTGCCCGCCTTGTTGCCCAGCTCTACATTGTCCAGCCAGCGCTGAGCGGCTTCGTACGCTACGGCACGCTTCTCACCATTGAGCAGTAGTGGCAGCGCGACATTATCCAGCGCCGTGAGCTCTGGCACGAGCTGCCCAAACTGGAAGACAAAGCCAAAGGCTGTGCGCCTGAGGACGCTCCGCTGATCGTCATTGAGCTGGTCGATCCGCTTACCTGCGCAGTGAATCTCACCACTGTCGACAGGGGTAATCGCCGCCAAGCTATGGAGCAATGTACTCTTACCCGAGCCACTCGGCCCCATAATGGCCAACACTTCGCCCGGCATTACATCGAGCGACACGCCGCGCAATGCTTCCGTCTGGCCGAAGGATTTCTTCAGGTTGCGGGCGCTAATGATTGGTTGATTGGTTGGTCTCATTGATCAGTTCCTCCTTAAGTTTGGTTAAGCGCGACGTCGTTAGCTCAATCCAGCGCAGATCTGCCTCCAGATGGTACAGTGCGTGGTCGATGAGCAACGTATCGGCTAGGTTGCTTTCGCGGCGGCGGCTTGTCAGGTCGCGCATCCGCTGAATATGGGCTTGCCGCTGGTTGTCTAGGTAGGGCGCGGCATCTCCTTCGCGCAGGATTGCCAGCACAGTCTTGACGTACATATTGGCCTGCGACTGATGCGATGGCAGCTCGGGCGCTTCCAGCCAGGCCTGCAGGTCTTGCTTGCCCTGCTCGGTAATGGCGTAGCGCACCCGGTCTGGCCCACCAGACTCACTGGTGTCGGCAACCTCCTCCACTTTGTTGTCGCGTTTTAAGCGCCCCAACGTCGAGTAGACTTGCCCTGGCAAAATTGGCTTATCTTTGCCAAAGAAGCCATCATACTGCTTCTTCAGCTCGTAGCCATAGTTTGGCGCATTCGCCAACAATCCGAGTAATGTATATTGAACGTTCATATCTCCACTATACACCGAGTGACTAGATCGTGCAAGCCTTATTATACACTCAGTGCATAGTTTGGGCCGGTTGAGCATGTTGCAAGAGATTCTACCTCTGTTGTAGCCTTAACCTCATCCTGTCATTATCACACTCTCAAGCGTTCATGAAGCGCACAAAACTCAATGCATCGCAAATAAATAAACAAAAGAGTGCCACAAATTTCTCACCACATGAGAACAACAGTAAGCGTATTTGCTATGTGTCTCGCATCATAAAAACACCTGAGCACAGCCCAGGTGTTTTTTGTTCTTATACGATAGAGTATCTAGTCGTCGCTCAGACTGCTGCCGCTTGCTTTCGCGCGCAAGACTTGGCGCAACTCCCGCTCAGCGTCACTGATCGATGTCCCGGCGTCACTTACCTTACTATTGATATCTTTGCCAAGATAGCCTCCCTTTGACCGTGGTACCTTTGGCATACTACCCTCTCGACTCTTCAGGTAGTTCACAGCAGATACATAATAGGCTCGTAACTCCTTCAAATATTGTGATTGGCTTTCAGCATATTTGCGAATGCTCTCGTATTGCGATTGTTTGAGCTTATCGAGTGTTTTGATACAGGTGCCTTGTTGCTCATCAAATTTTTTGCCCGCTTCATCGCCAGACCCTACACTACTCATTGAGATATACGTAGTAGACCTACTGTTGCAGTTTTTGTTATATTCCTTCTTAGCAACTGTTGTCGCAGCGTATTCGCGCAAGAGTGGCTTGCGCTCTTCATACTCCTTTTTGAGACTGTCGTATGCTTTTTTCACATCACCGTCGTGCATGGCTCGCATTTTGCCAAGCTCATCAAGATGCTTATCAACCTTTGTAATCAACTCATTTGTCGCCGCCTCTGCATCATCCGAGCTAACTGCTTTTTCTCGAACAGTGCGAGCATTAAAGCCAGCGACTTTGTTATATGCCTTTGCATAATCATCTCGGCTTGGCGGCCCAAAGAAGACAAAGAACACCACTACGCCAATAATCAACAATACTAAGGCAACACCACCGCCAATCAAGCCCCAGAGCAATCCTTTACTCATGCCCTGCTTGGGATATTGTGGTGGCATACCAGCGACGCCAGGTTGCATGGGTTGCGGTTGCCCTGCTGCTGGCTGAGCTGGTTGTGGTGCAGCTGGTTGGGATTGAGGCTGCGTAGTGGGTGCTGGCTCGGCAGCAGCAGGCTTACTGGCCAGTGCAGCCTTCTCTTCTTCAGTGTAGGGTGGGTTGTTCATATCAAAAGTCTGAGCAGCCTCTGGTGGTTGCTCCTGGGGGGTTGCTGGTTGCTTACTCATGCATCTCCTTGTTGATTTGGCTATTATTTACCATAACTATTATACCGGAAAGATACTGATAGGCCAATATTTGTTTTGATTTGACCTTGCTCTCGTTCCACGCCCCTTTTTTCAGCTACGAGAGAGTCCGACTGTTCTCATATCCCCTTCTGTTCTCTCACATTCGTTCACCCAGTACTGCGGTCTGACCTAGCGACTTCGCTCGCAGTAGCTGGCGCAGAGCCTGGCCATCCTCATGGAATTTCTTGCGGGCATCGTACGACAACTGGCGGACGGCATCGCCTGGGCGAGCCATTGATGTACTAAAGGGTAGCTCGGGTGGGTGGGCTGTTGTGTTCGTCTGGCCGCTGGCGCGCTCGGTCGCACGCTGCACAAGGTAGGCACGGCGTTTTTTGAGATAGTCGTCGTATCGCGTGGCAAAACGTGCAATATAGAAGTGACGCCAGCCCTTTAGCTCACCAACAGCCGCTACACAGCGCTTGTATGTCTCGTCGAAGTGCCTGCCTACCTCCTCTGGTGAACTTGTCGGTGATTGGGTCGATGACTGGGCTGTTACAGTAACGGTGCAACCTTCACGATAAATCTTGTCTGCATAGCCCGCAGCACGGAGCTCGGCTTCATGTGTTTTGGCTTGGTTGTATGCTGCTTTGTAATACTCGTAGGCAGTCTGCACATCACCATCACGCATAGCTCGGGTGCTGTGCAGTTGGCTTATAGAGCGCTCAGCTTGCTGGAGCTGCTTATGTAGGGCACGTGCTGGGTCGCCCGTCTGAGCAAGATTCCACGACTGCTCGGTATCGGCAGTATCACTGCTCTGCATCAACTCATAAGCTGCGCGATAGTCGGCACGACTAGGCGCTTGCCAGAACACCATAGCGCCAGCAATCACCAGCCCAAGCACCACCACTCCTGCTGCGCCAACTCCCCACCACACTTTCTTGTTCCAACGCCGCGGCGTGGAAGCAGGCTGAGCAGGCGATAGTCTACTAGCCAATGGTGTCGATTTTGGAGTTGACATAGGCTGAGCTTTAGCTGGCGATTGCGCAGCAGAAGCTCGCTTAGTTGGCTGCTTGGCCGGAGTAGCAGACGAAGACGCCTTAGTAGATGACCGCTTCTTGGTAGTTTTGGCCGCAGTGGCACGGCGCTTGGCTGGGCGCTTGGTGGTAGATTGGCTAGTGGATGTGGCTGACTGACGCGGCATCGCTGGCTCCTTCGGTTTTAGGTTATACATATATTATACAATATAATTACCTCAGTTGAGCAAGAACATCACTTTTGTGCCGTTTGCGGGGTTGCCTCTTTTTGCAGTCGGTCGCTCTCCCCATCACTTCAATGTGAGGCTTTGTTTTTGTCACGATAGATTTTCATCAACCCTGCACAGAGAAATAAATATTTGAAAGGGATATTCATACTCATCCATATAGTACTTCAGGAGAAAGTATAGAGCCACAGATGTATTACCAACAAAAAACACCCCACGCATCCTTGCTGGGGTGTTTTTTGTTGCGAGGCTAACGCTCAGATCTGCTACAACCCAATCATTGTCAGATTAATCTTGCCGCGCTCGTCAATGCCAGTGATCTTCACCTGCACGGTTTGGCCTTCTTGCACGACATCTGTTACCTTACCAACTCGGCCTTTGGCAAGCTTCGAGATATGCACCATCCCATCCACGCCAGGCAAAATGTTCACAAAGGCGCCAAAGTCCTTAATCGTCACCACGGTGCCGGTGTAGGTGCGGCCAACTTCGGGCTCTTCCACCAGGCTTTTAATCCAGGCCAGCGCCTTCTCAATCGCCTCACCATTGGGGCTAGCAATGGTAATCAGGCCGTCTTCTTTAATATCCACCTCGGCACCAGTTTCGCTAGTGATTTTGTTGATGGTTTCACCACCCTTGCCAATAACAGCACCAATTTTATCCGGGTTAATCTTGAGCTTTTCGATACGCGGCGCATAGGGGCTGAGTTCTTTACGCGGCGCTGGCAGTACACTCAGCATGTGTTCCAGGATATGGGCGCGGCCAGCCTTGCTCTGCTCGAGCGCCTGGCGCAGCACCTGCACGGGCAGACCATGCACCTTCATATCCATCTGCAAGGCTGTAATACCCTTGCTCGTACCCGTCACCTTAAAGTCCATGTCGCCAGCAAAGTCCTCGGCGTCGGCAATGTCGCTCAGTACGTAGGGCGTGTCACCATCCATCATGAGGCCCATGGCAATGCCGCTAACCGGGGCTTTGATGGGCACGCCAGCGTCCATCAGGGCCAAGCAGCTACTACAAGTGGCCGCCATACTGGTAGAGCCGTTCTGACTCATGATTTCTGTCACGCTGCGGATGGCATAGGGGAACTCTTCTTCGCTCGGCAGCACCGCCGTGAGGGCACGCTCCGCCAGATACCCGTGACCAATCTCGCGCCGACCGGGGCTACCAAGGCGCTTCACCTCACCGACTGTATAACCGGGGGCGTTGTAGTGGTGCATATAGCGGCGCTCGCCTTCTGTTACCTCCATGGTATCGACCAGCTGCGCGTAGCTGAGCGGCGCCAGCGTCACGATATTCATCCCCTGCGTCACTCCGCGGGTAAACAGGCTGCTCCCGTGGGTGCGGGGCAAGATACTAACCTCGCTCGAAAGCGGGCGGATCTCCGTCAGGGCGCGGCCATCGGGGCGAGTGCGCTCCTCCACAATGCCGCGGCGCACATCGTTGTGTAGCGCCAAGGTAAAGGCTTCGTCGTACTCATCACGCACCGCGGCGTATTCCTCGGCGTCAAGGCCGAGCTGCTCGGCCATAGCTTCGTGGAAGGCCCAGCGGATTTCGTTCACAACTTCATTGCGCTCGGGGTATGGGCGGCGGATCTTCTCGCCTAGTTTGCCATCAACCCATTGGTTGGCGACAGTTTGGATGTCTTCATTTGGCAAGACCAGCTCGTACTCCTGCGGTACTGGCACCACCTTGCTGGCGAGCTCCCGCTGCAGTGCGATCGCTGGCTGCATGGCTTGGTGCGCCCAGGCTATGGCATCGACGATGACGTCCTCGGGCACCTCCTTGGCACCAGCTTCTACCATGGTAATGCCACGCTCGATCCCTGCCACCACCAGGTCGAGGTCGGACTGCTCACGCTCCTCTGGTGTCAGGAAGGCCCTAAACTCACCATTCACCCGGCCAACGCGCAGGCCCGCCACTGGCCCATCAAACGGCGTACCCGTCAGCATCAGGGCGCTGCTGGCAGCAACCATCGCCACCATATCTGGGCGGAAGCTCGGGTCCATGCTGAGCACGGTAGCCACCACTTGCACTTCCTGGCGGTAGCCTTTCGGGAAGAGTGGGCGGATCGGCCGGTCGATCAGGCGGCCAATCAGCACCGCTTCGTCGCTGGGCCGGCCCTCACGCTTAATAAAGCGGCTGCCGCTAATCTTGCCCGAGGCATAGAATTTCTCTTCGTAGTCGATACTTAAGGGAAAGTAATCCAGCGTGACCGGGCGAGTGCCCACCTGGGCCGTACCCAGCACCACTGTATCACCGTACCGCACTAGCACACTGGCCGTCGAGCGGAAACCAACGCGGTTGACCTCCAGGGTGAGAGGGCGACCGCATAGCTCGGTCGTCACAGCAAAGACGTCTTTGCCGCTTGGGTTAATAATACTCATACAGAGCTCCTTTCTTGCGGCAAGTAACAGGGGTGAACGCTCGCATCTGTCATCTTTATGCAAGCCCTCAACGCTATCACTGCCGCGTTATTATACTCTTCTTAGTATACCGCATTTTGGGATATACTGGTAGTGCTTCATATCTGACAGCCTCGAAGCTTACACGCCATCTGGGCTGCCATGGTCAATTACCAAGCGCATCGTATCATCACCTTCATAGGTGGTCTGTGAGCCCTTGATAGAGAGAATGTTTTCACTGCCCTTGATTGCTGCGCAACCCACAAACCGCACATAGGTCGCGCTTAGCCATTCGACACCACGTGGCATGACCGTAATTTCTTCGCCTTGATCCCCTATGACAGCAAACGAGACGCCATTCTCCACTTTCTGTGGTTGGTCATAGATCATATACTCACTGCGTCGAGAGAGTTGTTTCTCCAAAACTGCTTTATATTAGCAAGTTATCCCAGATTCGTCAATCAACCCCTCACCATAAGTATACACAGCATAGCCTCATCACCCCTGTCCTTCGCCCCTCTTCCCCATTATTCTACTCGGGTGGTGTGCAGCGATCAGTCGTAACGAGAGTTGCTAGCCTTGACGTAAGAGACCAGATAATCAGCCAAGGGCTGCTCTCACAACGCCAAGAGAAATAGTGAGGTATAAAATATGTGAGAATTGATGGTATGTGCGACACACTTGTCGCTTATATCATCGTGTTGTCGTACCGGCTGCGGTTCTTCGCTTGGCGGCGCTTGCGGCCGACGAACCACCACCAGGTGCCACCGCTACCAGCTGCAGCAAGGACTGCTCCCGCGATGAGGATGATGACCGTCCAGTTGGGGCTCTCCTCTTGCTTGCGCACAGTCGGTTGCTGGCGCTTTTTGCTTGGCTGTGGCTTTTTCTTGTCCTTCTTTTCATCCTTTTTCTTGTCTTTGTCGTCTTTTTTCTTCTCCTCAGGCTTGGGAGCAGGCTTTGATGCTGGCGCAGGCGCTGGCGCAGGCTGAGCCGTTACTTTCAAGCCAAAGGTGTCGGCGCAATCAGCCGTGAGCGGCGTCGCTGCACCCACTGGCACATTACCGCGTTGGATACTCCCCAGGCCGGCCAAACCACCCAGCAAGGTAGATGAATCATTATACGGGTTGATATTTGGGTCTGCCTCCTCGGCTGGTGTGGTCGGGCCACGATCGGAGGTCGTATACACCCAGCCAGCATTGCGCTCGCGGGCCTTGGCTACCACCTGGGCCTGTTGCTCGTTGCTGCCCACACTGTGGATGACGTGCCACATTTTGTAGGCATTAGCTGGGTTTTTCTCGAAGTTGGTGGCAGTTGGGTGGTTTAGGTCGTAGTAGCTATCGCTCAGGTAGCGCGCCGCCGAGGTCTCGGCATTGAGAAATACATCACCATAGGGCATGACAGACTCACCGAGGAAGCGCGTGCCCGCATTGTGGATGACGATGGAGCCTGGGTGCTTGACCTTGACGTAGTTGTAGAGATTGGCCAGGTAGCAGGTCTTTTGGCCACTACTGTGGTTGTCGGCTTCGTCGAAGAAGATTCCCTTCACATTGGGGTAGAGCGCATACCAGCGGTCAATCTCTGCCGCTACCTCAGCAATATTGCGCGTCTGGCGGCCGTGCTTGACATAGCCAATGTATTTGACACCAAGCGAGTCGAGCCGCGCCAGGGCCTTTACATAATCACTACTAACCGCTGTACCTGGGCCGCTCGATGGGTTAACCACTGCAAAGGGCATCTTGCTCGAGACATTAGCCATATCATTCCAATACTGGTTGTTGCCACCCTGCATGGGGTAGCTATAGGCTGGCATCATGATGGACTGCTGCGGCGCTATGGCACTCGCCTGCGGCGCAAGCAGCTGGCCCAGCACCGCCACAGCAGCCACAAACACCAGCACAGCCCGCCGTACTTGCTGCATACTCCACCGCATCGCCACACCCGTGGACGCCCGTGCTGCGTCTGTCACATCCTGCATAGTCACTCTCTATGATAGCATCTTTGTGCACAAATGGGTATTATGTTGTGTATGTCACAATGTTTTTGCGGAGGCTTCTCTGTTGTGGTGATTGCACAATGCGGTGAAAGTAGTCGTGCACAGCGCCGCGTTGGCTCGCTTCGGGCACATTGGCCATATATTCAGTGCCAAAGACCGTTGCAGCTGTGTTTTGGTCGAAGCAAAAGCCCGTCAGCCTAAGCGGAGCATATCCATCACCAAACTGCCCCCACACCGTACCAGGCGGGAATTCTACACCACAGTACCGTACTGCATCGGCGGCAAGGAACGTCTGCGCCCCATGTGTTTTGCTGATAAAGCGTTTGCCAGCGATGGCCGTCTTACTCATCGCTGGTTGAGTGCTCATCATATATGCCTGAGCAAAGTATGCCTCAACATCTTTGCAGCCGCCCTCACGGAGGCGCACTGCTTCGGTCGGCATAGGCAGATCGCTAGTGCGGTCGGTGCCACGAGTGGTGATTTGGTTCAGCAAGGTAATCAAGACATCCGCCGCTGGCTCACCAGTTGGCTGAAGCACTGTGCGATGTTCGTCATCCGCCACAAGGTGACCTGTTTGGTCGGCTGCCATCTTAACAATCTCGCGCGACATCCAGGCATAGGCATTACCATAGCGGCTACCCTGCTCGGTAATGAGCTCCCACTCAGCAGTACCCGCAAGACGCACACCACCAGCATCACAAGCATCCAACAGCGCTCGTGCTGATGCGGTGTGGAGATATAGATGCTCATCTGTATCATTTTGCTCTTCGTAGTGGGCAAGCAGCGCCGTCCCGTAGCATTGTAATGCGCTATTGCCACCATCTTGCTGAACTCTACACATCAAGACGCGGTCAATGTAGATACTTGGGTCAAATACACCGATGGAGATCGTTGGATTACCAGCGTGCAAATCCTCAACACCACTTGTAATCTGGTACGCCACCTCTTGCACGCGCCGCATAGCTGGCGACTGCTGGTATGCATCTGCTACAGCCTGGCAAAATTCATCATCTGTCAGCCCGTCATTCCGCCTTCGGCATAATGTGACGATTCGCTGCTCGAGGATGCTCCGTGTCTTGTCTATTGGCTCATCCACTGCAACAAGTGCGCCATCTAGCAGTGGCACTACCTCCTCAGGTATCATATCTGCCGGGCTGCCATCCACCAAATATTCTGCAGCCTCCTCCCCTGCTGCCATCGTTTCCAAATCTTGCGCAAACCGCTTTGTCTCGCGCGCTGCTTTATCAACGACAAACTGCCGACGCTCCTGCGCAAGCCGATCAGCTGTGCATAGTAGCTCTCTCGCTCTTTCGTGTGAGAAAGATACTGGCGAAGTTGTTTCAGCTGATGGTTGTTTTTCTTGGCTCATTGTTGCATGATAACGTATAGTGGTTAGTTTTGTAAAGCATTGCGTATGCTATAGCAACACCACCCGCTCTCTCGCCCACTCCAGTGCGGCGAGGCTGCGCTGGCGCGCTGCTGTGTGCTCGGGTGAGGGTTGGTCACTCCCCCACCACTGGTTCCAGGCCCAGTCAATAGGGTTGAGGCACTCAAGGTGATCGGTATGGTGCAGCTTGCCATTGATAAAGACATCGTTGCGCTCAGTATAGATATGAGCATAGCCACACCGCTGGAGAGCGCGCAAGCTCGCAATGTTGCCCTGCACCACGGCAGATTTAATACAGTGCAGCCCCAGATTCTCAAAGGCGTACCACGTACGAGCATGGTGGCTAGCACTAGCAACACCCTTGCCCCAGTAATTCTTATCCACAATAATGATGCCGCTTATGGCAGTGTGGATGTGCTTTCTCGTAATACTCACCAGTGCCGTGCTACCTACCAGCCGCCGTGCCTCACCATCCTTGGCCCAGATACCCCAGACGATACTTTCTTTATCTGCGATTGTTTTGTCATACCACGCTTGCTCGGTCTCGAGCGTCTGCGCCCGGTGCTCGGCAAAATACTGCGTGACCGTCCCGTGCGCAAACCCGTCCACAAATGGCCTCAGCTCATCCCGCGCAAACGGCGCAAGCTCCAGCTCGAGCCCCCGCTTTGTCGTGACTGTCATCATTGGGCCAAATGCCATGGTGTGCTCCTTTCGTGGTGGTGTTTCTAGTATAGCATTGGTGGGAGAATGATACACAAGGCGAAAGGTTACCCTCATCAGATACCCTAAGGGCGAGAGAATGTGTTCATCATGCGCTTAGCTCCACCGCGGACAACGTCCATATCCTCTACCTGGGCATATTTACCAAGGTCCTTGCTTGGCTTTGTTTGCGTCTGCTGTGTATAGCGCACAGCGAGTTTATCTGGGCTAATCACATACTGCGCCCCACCAAGATCCACATGATGAACGAATTCTTCATCACCATAGCCACGGAAGCCAACACCATTCATAACACACTGGATAGTTACGCCCTTTTCTTTCTGTTGCATTTGCCCATTCTGTGTTGTCATATGCTCATACAGCTCTACAAGCACATATGTCGAGCCATCAAAGATATCAGGAGGCTGGAGCTTATCCTCGTGCTGTTCGCAATATTGCTTTCGCACTGCATTTGCCGCCTTAAGCAGCTTAAACATCCGTGACGAATCTGTAGCGTCAGCTATGTCTTCCAAATCGTCAAGCGTCAAGTCGCTATATGTCACATATCGTTGCAGGTCTGGATCTTCGCGTAACAAAGGTGCGCCCTCAAGCTGTTGACTAATAAATAAGTCAAAATTAGCCACCGCCTTCTCATACTCGGTCCGGCCCAGCATAGCTTCGAGAGTAGCAATGCCACCACTACCTGCCTCATGCCCTGCTTCGTACATACTATAACTCCTTTTTGTTTATGGCATAATGTATTGTACGGTACATCTTGATCTCATATTTGTCAAGTGTAGTATATCTGTACTACTACCCCACCACCAAAAAACCTCCCCAATAAGTGGGGAGGTTTATTTCTCGTGGCGAGCGCTTATTTGCGCAGACCGAGGGTTTCGAGCGTTGCTTTGTAGGCATCAAAGTTGGTCCGCTCAAGGTAGCGGAGCAGCCGCTTGCGCCGGCCGACCATTTGCTTGAGGCCACGACGAGCCATGTTGTCGTGCTTGTTGGACTTAAGGTGTTCGGTCACCTCTTTGATACGAGCCGTCAAGATAGACACCTGCGCCTGTGGGCTGCCGACGTCGTTCTTGCTGACCTGAGTCAAAGCAATCGCTTTCGCTTTGTTATCCTTAGTAATCATACTGGTGTATTGTAGCAGGAGGACGGCGCAGTGTCAATGTAGACGCTAGCGACAGAGTACATCATGGGCGCTAGTGATATCGGAAAGTCCCTCGTCTGCACCCTCCTGCACAAAGCCAAGACGTATTATTTCTTTTATGAATCGTCTCTCGTCATCATTGTTTGTCAAGCAACGCGCAAGATTATATGTATCATAGAACGCTGTCTTGATAGCAGGATATGCTTCGGCCAATGCGCTGAGTTCTCCTTTTGCGATATCTGTCATTGCGTAATGCTTTTCGTACAACTTAGCATACAAGCCGCGGACAAGGCCAACCTCAGGCAATACCGCCTCGGCACGAATCAGCGCTGGCGTCGCACTATGGTAGAGATTGACAAAATCAACACCATCCTTAGACTCAAGTAGTGTCGCATCAACCTTTGGAACACGGAGGCGGGCACGGAGATTGTTTGGGTCTCTTGTGTCGTGTGGATCATGGTCAAGAAAGGTATTCCAGAAATCTTCCTCATCCTCATATGGCGAAGTGCGGTCCATTACGCTATCTACCTCTGGCCATCCCCAATGCCTGTTTACCTCGTCTATAGCAGCTATGTCTGCACCTTTGCGCTGTTTTGCTTCTGCAAGCATGAGTGGCTGCACTCTGCCACCAAGCGGCTCATAGCCTTTTATGCGCTCATCAATTGTCGCAGCAATTTCTTCTAACTCCTGCGTCAATCGCTCATACTCATCTGGCTGCCGCTCAGGTGCTTTACCACCAATAATTGTTATTTTACTGAGAAGTTCACCATGATCTATCATATATCAAGTATGACAGTAGTAGGACTATGAGTCAAATCGAGGGGTTCGTTACCACCCCACCTGCACACCATACCGCGCCACCTGCCCCGGCACTAGCACTGTGGCACGAGACGGGTTATCGGCGAAGGAGTTGCCGCTGTGCGTTGGCTCAACACAGAGGTACGGGCCCAACTCATCCGTCCAAATCGCCCAGCGAGGTAATCCCTCACTTTGCAGCGTAATGGTGCGCCGGCCCGTGGCAAGCTGGCGCGTGGGCCCATCAACGAAGATCGTATCGGCGAGTGGCGCAAGGTCGGCTAACGGCTGGCTATCCAGCACGAGCGCGCCATCATACGCAAAATACGGGTGGAAGGCTGGTGCCACGAGGAGCTCCTCCTCGCCAACATTCGCCAGCGTGAGCTGCATTGCAAGCTGGTGCTCCGCCACCATATACACCAAGCGAGACTCCAGCCCAGCATAAGCATCACTCCCCTGCAGCACGAGCTCCACCCGGTCGCTGGTGTGCTCCACCACCTGCCACCAGCTGGTGCGGCCAAAACCATGCTGCGCCAAACCACTCGCTCCACCCGGGCCAAAGTTGGGCAAGCAGACATGGCAGCCACCACGCGTTTTACGCTCGCCATCAGGGGTCGTGAGCTGCTGCAGTGGGTAGAATATATCCCCACGCTCATCAGCCAGGCTGGTGATATACGCACCATCTGTCGTGATAGTTGCGGTGGTTGTGCCAGTGTATAGCGTGATGTTCATCGGTATTCCTCGCTTCTTTATTTTATTATGTATGGCTAATCAACAATCCCAAAATCCTGCAGCTGCTGCGCCTGTGCCACCGGCCAATCAGCAATCGCTGTGCGCCGCAGCGCCGCGCAGTACGCCCCCGTGCCAAGCTGCCTGCCAATATCCACCGCCAGGCTGCGGATATATGTACCACTACTCACCCGCGTGCGAATGACGAGCCGTGGATACTGATACTCCAGCACCTCCAGCGAGTGGATCGTAATGGTGCGCTCTGGCAACTCCACTTCTTTACCATCACGCGCGAGTTTATAGGCCCGCTGGCCGTTGATCTTAATGGCACTAAAGATCGGTGGCCGCTGGCGAATCTGGCCAGTAAAGCGCTGCAGTACTGCATCGAGCTGCTGACGTGATGGCGGTGTGATAGGCAGCTTGGTATCTTCTGGCAGATAGGGCGCTATCTCCCCTTCTGGGTCGCCTGTGGTGCTGGTTTGACCCAGGATAATCGTCGCTTCGTACGTCTTGTCGAGCTTGGTGTAGCGCATGGCATTGCGGCACTCCGTGCCCGTCACCAGGAGCAAAAGGCCCGTTGCAAAGGGGTCAAGCGTACCGCAGTGCCCCACCTTCACCTTCTTGCCAGCCTGCTGGCTCAGCACCCGCCGCACCCGCGCCACCACCCCAAAGCTCGTCATACCAGCTGGCTTGTCGATATGGAGAATGCGATCGTATGATGAATCAGGTGTTTGGTGTGTCATGTGGTTAGTATAGCATGATGATAAAGATTATGAGATTGTATCGGTCCTCAGTTGGTATGCTTCTCTTGCATGACAGTACCACAGGAGACGTTGACAAATAGTATATAGTGTGTAATTCTCAAGATACTAGCATAGTAAGATTTAGAAGGATCCGTTGGTATGGAAACATTCGGATCACACAGTCACAATCAAGACAAAACACCAGAAACGTCAGAAAGAGATGCTGCGACAGTACAGCTCGACGAAGAGACGGCTAAACATTATGGCATACCGATAGAATCTGCACGTGAGGTCAACGACAAACTAGCAGCGGACGCTCTTGCGACTGCTATACAGCTGGGATTCTCACGGGAACAGGCTCCCTCCGACGAACAGTTGGATTCGTAAATAGAGTCGATGTCACCTGCACTCATGTACATTTCCAATACGTGAGGGGTCTGGTTGAAGGCAACCACATACGTTTCTCGCTCATTACCTGTCCAGTCCAGTATTTCATATTAAAACCGGCCAAACATGGCCGGTTTGTCTTGTCGTTTCTCGTTTAGCGGCAAAAGCCAGTAGCCCCTACTTCTCCGGTACGTGGAATTGCGATGGGTTGGCTTGGTCTTTCTTGGCCTTAGCCTCAGACTGGAGCGCAGCATCGAGCTGGGCCATAGGGTTATCGGCATCAGGGCCAGGCAGCGGTGGCACACCTGGTGGCAATGGTGGCAAGCTAGAGAAATCTGGCATTGGTGGCAGCGGTGGCAAGGCTGGCCCTTCGGCATCATCAGCTGGCGCGGCACGGTGCTTGGCGTCGAGGTCGGCCAGGGTTTCTTTGCCCGTTGGCGGCGGAAGGATGTCGTCGTTGTGAGCCATCGGCACACGTGGCATGTCATTCACATTGGGGACGGTTGGCTCGTGATCAAGTGCTGCCGTGGCAGCATTGAGCGGCGCTTGGCTACCTGGTGTATCGTCGCTGTCGAGGTAGCGCCCACCCTTGTGCGAGAGGATGGTCTTATTGCGGCCATTCTCGCGCTCGCGGCGCTTGTCATCAGCCGCTTGCTTGGTGGTAGCATTAAGCGTGCCACCTAGGCTCGGCTCATTGAGTGGTGTCTCAATGGGCTGACGCCATGGCTCAGCGCTGCTGTTGCGTCCTGATGAGCGGCGCGGGGCTGGCGCGGGCTCGGGCTGCGGATTATTCTTGGCCAGTTGCTGGGCTAGCTCAGCTTCGTCGGCGTCGGTCTGGCTTAACTTTTTTTTTCCAGCCTCAGCGTTGTGCGAGATGACGAGTGACTTATCTTTGTTATTTGCCTGAGCAGGCTTCTTGCTGGCCGGCTTGGCAGGCATTGGGCCTGCAGCGAGCTGCTTAGCCTCGGCGAGCTTGGCCGCAATCAGCTGCTGGTCACCGCCAGCACTCATCAATTGCGCGGCTAGCGTCATAACACGCGAGGTGGTCTTTTCGTTGCTAAAGCGCTCGGTGGCCGCTACAATGCCAGTCAAAAAGGCTGTGGCAATGTGCTTGTCGAGGAGCGGCTGCTCATCATCCGTATTATCAAAACCCTGAGCGAGGCTTGCCGCGAGCTCACTATAGCTGCTGGCCTGAGGATCCGTCCAGACGATATTGCCCAGCGTACCTGGCGCATCGATGTGCAGCGCTGCCACTGGCGACTCGCGCAGAATACGGCCATGCCCTTTGAGCGCTGGGTCGAGGTCATCCTCGCTGCGCACACCGATCGTCACAACAAACTGCACATTGTAGTCGCCCTGGCTAAACTCCAAATCACTCTGGCTAATCGTTGCGCGGTATGGCGTGATGAAAATCTTAACGAGGTCGCCATCGAGCTTGTAGCGCAAATGGTCGGCCTTTTCCTTATCAAGGGCAATGATGAAATCTCGCAGACTATCCACCGTGCTCTCAAAGGTATGCTCTGGCTCCAAAAAGCCCACTGCCGTTGGCACATCCCCACTAAAGACGGCTGTGGCGTGCTTGTCGAGCTTGTTAAGCAAAAGCGTCAAGCCTAGTGCCGCACTCAGCTCATCTACCGTAGGGTGGGCGTTGACTGCCACCAAAATATTATTACTCTCACCTAGTTTGTCGATGATTTGTTGCCGCACCTTTATCTCGTCCATAGCTCCTACTTTTGCCTTACCCAAAACTCCATCTATCCTACCATAAGTAATTTCGTTTCGTCAATGGCAAGTCGCGATTAACAGAGGTAGCCATGCGAAGTATAGCACCTTTCTTTGTGCAAAAATTCCCAAAATGTGTGATCCTTATATCTCACACTATTTCATAACTGTTACCTTAGCCTACATACAAAAAAACACCTCTCCCTCGAGGTGTTTTGGTATATACTCCTGCCTATTGCCTTACGCAAGTTTGACGCCAGCAGCCTTGGCAGCCTTGGCGAGCGATGCCTTGCGGCGACTTGCGGTGTTTTTCTTGAGCAAACCCTTCTTGACGGCTTTGTCAAGCTCGCTCTGGGCCTGACTCAGGGCGGCAGCGCTTGGCTCAGCGGCGAAGGCCTTGGTGCTGGCCTTGATGGCGCGCTTGGTAGCAATGTTGCGCTGGCGGCGAGTAGCCGTTTGCTTCATGCGTTTGACAGCTGATTTGATGATGGGCATTAATTTCCTCTATCGCTTGTTATTATGGGTTAGTACTACAATCAAGCGCTCATTATAAGGCATGGCGCAGGATTTGTAAAGAGCCGGGCCACCACAGGGGCTACCGACGCTCACTCTTTTGCGACATAAAGCTGCCGCCCCGCCACCGCAAATAAAAAGCTCTCCACTGCATCCCACGGCGGTATGCCTGTCGTCTTCATGTCAGCATCAAGCTGAGCAGCCCGCTGGGTAAGAGTGCGGATATCAGCTGGCGCGACCTGCGTGGTGAGTGGCTTGGTTTTTTTGACGACGTAGGGGTGAAGTGAGAGCTCGCGTGCAATCTCTGCCTCCCCTGCCTCGCCATAGCATGCAATCGCCGCCAGCTGAGTCCACTGCGCCCAAATAAGCGCCGCAGTTTGGTATGGATCATGACTCAGGCGCAGCTCATCTAAGGCAGCTCGCAAAGCTGGGCCTCGGCGCTCTACTGCGAGGGTCACAATATCAAAGACTGAGAACTCACGGGCTGGTGGCAACACGGTGGCAATTGCATCATCGGTAATAGTCTCGAGCTGAGCCAATGCGTCGATGGCGTGTGCCAACTGCAGCTGGTCGATCGACCCACCATATCCCTTTTCATCCGGCACCAGAGCTCGCTCTACCATACTGCGCACATGCGCTGAGCTCAGCGACACGCCGCGTGCATTGGCGAGCTGGCGCAGCCACCGCTCGGCGGCAGGGCGCTGGCGGTCGGTCAGTGGGTCAGCAGCGATGATAGTCGCGGCTTTGTGCAGTGCTTTATACGTTTTAGTGCGCCTATCTAGCCCTAGCTCTACCAACACAAGCGTCGTCTCGTCAGGAATATCATGGGCCCACTGGCCAAGCTGCTCCCAGAGGTCTGGACGCTCAGACAGGCGTCGCAGCACAATGAGCCGCTGCGCCGCAAAGAGCGACACGCCGCGCACCAACTCAGCCAAACCCGCGGCATCAAGCTGCTGAGTATCGATGTGTTCTACTGGCACTGGCGCGTGCTGAGTGATCTTCGCCAGCCCTTGCTCTGCTACGTAGCTATTCTTCCCCACGATAAGATAAAGCATCGGCTACTCCCCCACTTTCACCTGGCACACTGGGCAAATATGCGTCCCGCGGCCTGCCACGCGAATCTTCATAATCTCTACATCAGGGTGGCGCGGGCAGGGCTGCCCCTCACGCCGAAACACCTGCGCAAAGGCTAGGTAGCTCCCCTTCTTACCTTCAGCATCGACGTAATTGCGGTCGGTGCTACCGCCCTTGTCGATGCTGAGCTGTAACACCTGCCGAATATGGGCAAAGAGCGCGGCAAGCTGTTCATCATCCACCATACGCACCCGCGTGGCGGGGTGGAGCTGCGTCATCCATAACGATTCATCGGCATAGATATTGCCCACGCCAGCGATGGTTGTTTGGTCAAGGATGGCCGCCTTCATGGTCGTGCCATTCCGCCGACGGATGCGCATGATAAACTGCGCCGCCGTAGTATGCGGGTCAAGCGGCTCGGGCCCGACTTTTTGCATAAAGGGCAACTGCGCTACCTCTGGTGTAGGATAGAGCTTTATCCAGCCAAATTTGCGTAGGTCATTAAAGTACAAATGCGCGCCATCCGCAAAGGTCAGCGCTACCCGCGTTAAGCGGTCGGGCAGTTCGTGAAGAAAGCTATCATTTGGGTGGCCGCCGCCCCAGCGCTCCTCTCCAACAAAGAGCAGCTGGCCCGTCATCTTGAGGTGCACCACCAGCGTGTAGTTGGTGCTCAGGCGAATTAGCAATACCTTAGCACGACGTTCTACCGCCGTGATTGTTGCACCATAGAGAAAGCGCGCCACTGCCGTAGGGTCGTTAGGAAAGCTCTTGGGCGAGTCGTACACTGTGCTTGCCACAATCTGCTTCCCCACCACCAAGCGAGCGAGGCTCGCACGAATCGTCTCAACTTCAGGGAGCTCAGGCATGAGCACACTCCATCGCCCAGATCATCACCACAAAAAGCGAAAAATAAATCGCCTGCCCCACCAACATAATATAGCGATGCCACGGCTTAGCAAAGAAGTAGCAACCAAGAACAATAGCCTGGCACACCAGAGCGCTGCTCGTCACCACCCGCACCACCAGATGAGTATCGCTCAGCAGGACAAGCGCCTCAATGATCGTTATAACCGGTATACAGCCCCACGCTGCAATGTTGTGGACCAAGGTGCGCCGCTGACTCACGCCAAATGGCACTAATCCCATCACACAAAAGTTAAGACTCACGACAAGAAGGAGTAGCTGCACCGCTTGTGGCAATGCCGACTGCACAGCCCACAGTGCAAGGCTCAGGCCAGTCAGTGGCAAGAGGATCTTACCCGCAATCACCGTCCTTGTCCGCTGCTCAATATGCATACTGAGCGTCTTGCCAAGCTGCGGCGGCACCATCCATAGTGTGTAGACAAGCAGCACAAGCAAACAACTGGCCATTAGCCCAAGCCACACGGGTGTCATCACTCCCCCAGCAGCTCCTCAAGCTCAACCATCGTGCGGCTATTGGCTGTGTGGAGAATAGCGTGCATGCCAGCAGCTTCAGCCCCAGAGCAGTTGTCGAGCCGGTCGTCGATCATCACACACTGGCTAGGCGACACGCCGAGCCGATCTGCTGCCAGCTCGAAGGCTTCACGGCTTGGCTTGGTAACGTGCTCGGCATACGAGAGCACCACAGCATCGAAAAGCTGGCGCAGCTCATCAGGAGTAAACAGCCGCTCGATCGTATCGCTCCCCACATTGCTCAGCAGCCCCACCTTAATGGCTGGGTGACGCTGGCGCAGCGCGTGAATCATGGCGATCAGCTCCCTATTGCGCACATGTGCCTGCTCAAGCAACGCATTTATCTGAGCTGGCGTTTGTTCTACCAATCGCGCCACCTCTGTAATAAATTCCTGCCGCGAGATATAGCCATAGTCCGACTGCTTGTTAATATCCTCTAGCTCGGCCCGGCGATCCGGCGGGCTACTCGCCATCAGTACCTCAATACTTCCACCATAGAGCACACCAAAACAATCAAAAATTACTGCACGAATCATACGCTCGATTATACCATTGGCAGTAGGGTGTGGCCAGCATGAGCTCTTCTTCCCTATTTTCTTATCCAATAAATTGTACAAGCAGATCATCATCATTGCTTTTAAGCCCAGCACGCGAGGCCGACATACGAGCAAAATGTCGGCTCATATAATACCCCACTCGATGGGAACGTAGCGAGACGTGGTACAAAATCGTGGAGGTTATGTAGAACTTGAGTCCCAGATATCAGCCGTACAGCGCCTTTTTATTGTGTCTTATCAAACATCGGTGCAAAGCCAGGAATCTGGTTAGCAAAGAGTGCATGAATCTTGGGTATATCGGCCTTCATCGAGCCAGGCGAACCCTGACAACTCGACGTCCAGATGCGCGTCTTCGTCGTGCCGCTCTCCATCGTCTCGAAGGTGTAGAGCCGCCCACCAGTCGCACACACCCCACGCACGTCGTCATCATCCACACTGCGCGTATCTTGGATCTGCGCCCTGCTCAGGGCATACACAAGCTGCTCGTAGGCCTGCTGGTTGTTCTCAAACTCTTTGCGGTCAAGCTGCTTATCTAAGTAGCCCTGATACACCGTATACGTCCGCTTATTGGGCGAAATCTCGATCTGGTACGAGCGGAAGGTCTCATCTGCCACAATCGGCCCGCGCACTGTCCAGCGGACACTGTTGGTTGCGTTGTGCGCCACCACTTGGTCGTAGAAGCTCTCGGCTGATTGCTGCGTATTGGTGTTATTCGACTCCTGGCGAGTCGCCACCATGCGAATAACCGATGCCACCGCTGCTACCACCAACGAAATCACCAAGATAGTGACAATAATCGGAAAAACTTTTGGCCGCTCGCCTTTATACATGAGAGTACAATACCACAAAGCCTACGAAAACTCAATAGATCCGAGAGTATAATGCGGAAAAATCCCTGTGATTATGCCGCAACAAGTACTCACGAGCACCCACTACACAAGTTAGCGCCAACTGACACGCTGCTCACTGCCAAGGAGTGTGCTGGTCGTTTTCGTGCTCTTTTGAGTTGGCGTATTTTCGGGCTTCTTGGCAAAGGAGCGATGAGACGATGTCTCAAATACATTTGAGTGGTTTTGCGTGTTCTCGGAAGATGGCGCTGCAGCGAGCTTTTGCTCTTGCATCTGCTGCATCAACTGCATAGCAGGCTCCGACTGCTCAAGACGGCGACCCAGCTCGGCGAGGTTTTTATTCGTCTCACTCTCAATATTGCGATCAGAGAAAAAGTTCCCATAGCCACTGACAAAACGTGCGAGTGATGGGTCAACCGCCGCAAGCGCATCATATGCAATATCGCCATTTTTGACGCACAGCAAAAACTCCTCTGCTGCAACAGCTCGCACTGCTTCACGTGCCTTGTCGGTATTGAGAATATCGCCATGTGTCTCAGTATTCACTTGGTCTTTGCCCATCACATACTCACCAGTGTCACCCACGCCAGCTTCCAGCACCTCTGTGGTAACGCGCGTTTTTATGCGCTGTTTGACGTCACCGTTGTGCATATCAAGATGCTCGTCAATGCCAAGCTTTTCAAACTGCTGCTGCACCTTGGTCTCGGTCTTGTGCGTTTGCTTGTCGAATTTCCCCTTCTGGTTGGCATGGATTGAGTCGCCCAAGCCATCAATCACATCAAGCGCCGCAAGCCTCGAGTCACCCTCCCCAGCCAAACGATCGGCTGTTGATGCATCAAGCTGATTATACACTTTGCGTGCACTCGTCCGGCGGCCATTTAGCAAGTGGTCGCCTTCATCCTCAGGAGTAAGTGGCTCATACTGCTCATCCGGCAAAGCACTATCCTTCTCTGCTTCGTCGGGTTCGCCAGTCTTGCTCACGTCCCAGTAGAAGCGATTCGTTGCCATCTCATCAGGGTTCTCTTGTCTGTTTTGGGAAGGACCATAGAGCGCATCCACCTGCCTTGCGAGGTCATCCATCCGCGGGTCAGGATTGCTATTCTCTAGCATGGCAGTGTCTGTTTTGTCAAAGGTATTGCTGCTGGGCGCACTGTTGCCGCCAAGGCCGGCGTAGAGACTATTAACGGCAGCTTCATTTTCGGCTTGTTGCTGCGTGGCTGTTTTGTCATATCCTTTGCGGTGCGGCTCCATCTCGAGCGCCCGTAACTGATCTGGGCTCAAATCTCTACCGTTTGGCGGCATTAAGGTCATAAGGGGTATCTCCGTGAGTGTGTTGTTATTCGTTTGTTACACAATAGAACCTCCAGCAAGAAAAGTCAAGCTAGCTCCGCCCAAATCGCACAAGCTATCAGTCGCCTTACACTCCCTCTCTCACTTCTCCTTCGTCAACCTGCAGGCGAACGTTTCTCCCGCCAGATCACCTGCTCTGCTGCTTCTCTTAGTTCACTATATATCTACCAAAACATCGCTATTTTCCCTCCCAACTATAGTACAAATCGATTTGTACTATAGTTACCCTGTTTTTTCCCTGTTAGTGTGGGTTCTTTTTCTCTTCTTTTATATATTTATATATAATAGGAGAGAAATCGATATGGTTGGATGGATATAGAGAGATATGGATATAGAGATAGATAAAGGTAAGAGGATAAAGAATAGATAAATAAAGAAAGATAAGTAGATAAATAAAGAGATATAAAGATAAGTAAATAGAGATAGATAGATAGATAGAGATAAGTAGAGAAATATAGATATAGATATAGATATAGATAAGGATATAGAAATAGAAATATAGAGAAAGAGATGTATAGAAATAGATAGAGAAATATGAGAGAAAGAGATGTATAAATATATAGAGATGGGTATAAAGATATAGATGGAAATATAGATAGATATGAATAAATACAAAAGAAAAGCTATGTAAAAGAGTTGCTACATAGAGTTACAGAGCAAGCAAAAGAATGTAATCAATAGTAGTAAGAGCATCTGAGTCTCGTGTATGACGACAAAGACGATACGCGATTCTCAGGATTGCTGCATACCTATCGTTTCAGAACGCGGCAACGGCCTATTAAAAGCTTCGGCGTTGCTGCTCGATCAATCTGACATACTCGTACTCGTCTACTGCTCTTCTCTAACCTAGTCTTAGTACGCGCCACAATAACAGCCACATAAAACTCGAGCAAAAACCAACAGTCTCCTTTATTCGAACAGTACGAGAACTGTAGATACTACAACAAGTTACGTGCGACACATACCACACTCGTTGCTCCAGCTAAGAAATTACCTGCTCGCTGGGCAATAGCTAGCGAAGACGATGAAGGCTACCTGCCTACTACGGTATCTGGCACACCTCACACATCTTACCTATGCTGCTTGGACAACCCCACCATTATCCTGTAGCAAGTCCAAGTCGTCCTGTGGGTTACTTCTATCCATCTCGTCCGTTGCAATACCGCTCCGGCTCCAATCTGCTAAATACGGTGTCACCGTGCGATCACCACCCTCAATCGGTGTTTCAACCGCCGTAACCAAAGGTGACTTCCCTTCATAACAGTCAATAAGGTATTGCATTGTTCCCTGCTCACTCGCTGTTATCACAACGATCCGAGCTGTTGCATCATCTGGCACAAGACCAGTTGTGCCAAATGTATCACGAGTCAATTGCCATGCATCAGTTACCTGCCTCATCAATGGCTCACCAGCCGCATCGCAGCTCACCACTCGCCAATCGGCCAGATCCATCGAGCCAAATGCATAATGCTTTAGAGCGCCCATATTACCCGCCGGATCGTACAAAAAGCCATACGTTGGCCCCTTCTTTTCTATCGCGCGCAACTTGTCGAGCCGAGCGTCAAGCTTCTCTCGCTCTTTTTTATCCAGGGATTGATCTGCCAATCGACCCTCAATTTCTCTCTCTTCTCTCTGCACCTCTGCTGCAAATAACTGACGCGCCACTCCTTCGTTCGCTGCCCGCCGCTCCATCTCTGCTTCAGTCAGGGGCTGCAGCTCACCACTCGCCTGGGCCGCTTCGATGATGGCACTGCGCATGGCGTGGTAGCTGGTGGGAAGTTGCTCGGGGGTGTAGTGGTCTACGCTATCGACAGACGCCTCTGGATCATGCGGACTGGGCCGGTCAGCGCCAGCACGCTCTCCACCATTAGAAAATGATGAATATACTGCTTCGCCTTGTGCCATGCCCAACCTCTATTCTGTTTTGCTTGTGATGGCCCAGATTATACACCACTCTCGATACTTTGTCTATAGTCTGACCTCTGTTCGGTTGGTGTTCTTAGACCTGTCCCCAATTATCACCAATCGAGACGTCGACTTTGAGCTTAACGCCAAGCTGCGGGTAGATATTTTCCATTGTCTCGCGCAGGATGTGGCTCACCTGCTCGGCGTGGGCGCGCGGGCACTCAACCATAATGCTATCGTGAATCTGCACCACCTGCCAACCAATCGGCTGGCCATCGCCATCAGCCAGCTGCTCTCCAGCCTGGGCCAGCTTGTCTTCCACCGCCAGCATGGCAAGCTTCATGAGGTCGGCCTCGGTACCTTGGATCGGCATATTGGCAGCCGCTCGCTCGGCAGCGCTGCGCACCGCAAAGTTACGCGACGCAACATCCGGCGTCCAGCGGCGGCGACCAAACAGCGTCTGAACAAAGCCCGCATCATGCGCCTGCTGGATAGTCTGCGCCATATAGGCCTTGAGCTTCGGCCGGAGGCGGTAGTATTCATCAATAAAGTGCTGCGCTTCGGCATAGCTCATCTGCGCGGCGGCGGCCAGGCCATGCTGGCTCATCCCATACA